>CAZPEM010000180.1:0-5413 GCA_964585575.1 uncultured Chitinophagaceae bacterium | reverse complement strand
CCGATCGCGGGCGTAGCTCAGTTGGTAGAGCGCTAGCTTCCCAAGCTGGATGTCGAGGGTTCGAGTCCCTTCGCCCGCTTTTCTTCTTTGGCCGAGATCTCGTGAAAAACACGGGCGATTGTCGGCTTCTTCGCGCGGGCTGATTTTTTGCCCGATGGACTGCGAGGCCCTGCGGAACCCTCCAAAGCACCCCCGTTCCCTGAAGTTGGTACAACAATTGGTACAACGGGCTTGGCGACCTCGGCGGCATTGGTCGAACCCACAGCCTCCAGCATCGGGGGCGTGGCGGGCAGCAAGTTGACCGCCTTCGTGACGTCGAGGTGCTTCTCGTCGGCGTAGGTTTTCAGCACGAGGTCGAGCGACGAGACCCGCATCGCCGCCATGGCCGTCCGCGGCGTGACGCCGGCGGCGGCCAGCTGGGTGTTGAACGTGGTGCGCATCGCGTGCACGTCGAGCCGACGGCCCCGCTCATCGACCTTGGGAATCCCGGATGCCGCAAGGTCCCGGTCGAGAATCCGGATCAGGCCCGCCGGGATCTGAACCAGCCGGTCATCGGCACCCAACACCTTGCCCCGCGCGGCGAGGCGCCGCCGCCGGTCTGCCAACCAGTCCCGCACATGAATCGCGACATCGGGTCGTAGGGGGATCGTGGACCGCTTGCCGTTCTTCGCGTGGATACCTCGGAGGATCACCACGGGGGTATCGTCGCTCAGGTCCACATCGCCCACGGTGATTGACGCGAGTTCCCCTTTTCGCATTCCGGTCGTCAGGAGCAGTTCGTACGTGAGGGCGCGCTCCCAACCCTGCAGCTCCAGACGCTCTGCAAGTTCAGGTCGGACCAAGGATCGGCCACGCGCTGCTGCTTCGGCGATCGTGTCGGCCGTGAGGGGGCACTTATGCCACGTTGCCCGAGATTTCGAAGGCCGTGAGCCACCCGGCGATCGAACCGTGGACCGACCATATTCCGCCAGCGGACGGAGTCGGGCGATCTGCAGCAAACTCCTCAGTTCATCAGCCGCCATGGCCCGACGGCGGCGCCGAACGTCGTCGCTCTCGTCGAGTTTCTCCAGCCGTGCAAACGGGTTCTCAATCAGCCGGTCGGAATCGAAAAGCCATTTTCCGAAAGCCGCAAAAGCGATGAGCTTCGCGTTGATTGTCCGCGGGCCCGGGGCTTTTCGGACGCGAACGGTGCCGTCTTTTCTCGCGATGGCTTCGTCAGGCCGACGAAGACTTTCGCTGGCCCAATCGAGAACCTTTTGGCGGTCAAGGTCGCGGAGCGTTTTGAATCCGCATGCTTTGACGATATCGCCCAGCCCGCGGCGCACGTTGTCGACGTGCGTCTTCGAAACGGTTAGGTGGGCGCCCTTCCCACGTTTGTTCGCCAACGCCTTCAAATAGTCGGCGATGTGGTCCACGATCGGTGTCGGGAGGTGTTCGGCCACCTCGGCTTCGCGCGGGGTGAGTACGCCCGCCCGCACCTTCTCAGACCGGGCTTCGAGGTCGGCGAGCACCTGCTTGGCGGCGTCCCGCGTCCGGCACCCGGTCGCGACCTTGCGAACCACACCGGCCCCATCCCGAAACTTGGCCGTGAAGGTCGCCGCCTCCACGATGATGCCCGGGCGACTCGACTTCGGGCCGGCGGTGCGAGCCCTCTTGAGCTTGCCCGACGCATCGCGCCACTCCGCCCACTGCTCCCCGCCACGCGTCACGATCGTAGCGCCGGCCGGCAGCGGCCGCGTGACCTTGGCTTTGAAAACTGACCCCATGTCTGACTCCTTTTTTCTGTCGTCCCCCAGCGTACTCCGCTGAGGTCATTTCCGGCCGCCGATACGCACGTGGCGAACGACGGGGCACCCGGCGGCGATCCAATCGTCCACCACCTGCCGGTTCCACCGATGCAAGCCACCCAACTGAATCGACGGCGGGCACCGGCCCGCGTCGGCCATCCGGCGAATGTGCTTGGGGCAGCACCCCAGCTTGGCCGCGAACTCCTTGACGTCGATCAGCGGCTTCTCGGCCGCCGGCTTTGCACCAGCACTGCCGTGGACTCGGACCCACGTGGCCCCCACGAGCTGGTTCACTTCACCAGCAGGCCGCGCGGGTGCCGGCGGTTTGGTTTCGAGCGGCGCAAGCGCGGCTGGCCGCGTAGCGATAGCCGTCGTCTGTTCAGATTCATACTTCTGCATGGCCAAGTCTCCGTGATGGGATGTGATCAAGGGAAAAGTGACGGTGATCGACAGTCGGCGTTGGGTGGTGCCAACGGTTCATTAAGGTCGTGTTGCGCGTCATAGCGATACCGCGGGCGCGGCCTTTCTTTCGCGGCGCCCCCGCCCGCGTGGCTTTGGGATCTCGAACAGTCGGAACGCGCCCGCCTGCTCGTCCAACCACTCGCCCTGCTCCTGCTGGACCAGCCATCGGCATGCGTCCCGCAGGTCCTCGCGGCTGTGGTCGGCGAAGGGTTCACGGGCGGCCAGCGCATCGATTGTGATCGCGTCGGTCCCCCCGTAGCGCACGTACCTGACGAGCCGCTCGATAAGGCGGATCCCGCTCTGTGCCCCATCGGCCATCGCGGCGAGCGCCTGCAAGGCCGGGTCGCCACCGGCATCGCTCACCAGCCCGACGGGTGCCCCTTCAGGAACGGCATTGCCGCCCCGCAGTTCGGGACGCCAGATGAGCCACCGACCGAAGAAGAACAGCGTCGCCGCGGCCGCCGCTTGGGCGTCGTCGGCGTCGATGTCGCCGAACGGGCCCTGCTTGCCGAACTCGCCTGCGGCCCACCGGAAGCACCGATGCAGCAGGGCGAGCTTGACGGCGTGCTGCCTGAGTTTCGCAACGATGCCGTACTGGGACTCGGGCACGCCGATGAGGACCACCAGCTGATTGAGTTGAGCTTCCAGCCGTCGGCACACCTCAAGGGCAGCGGGCGAGAATCGGGACTCCACCTGATCGCCTAGGGAGTCCGCGGCCAACTCCTCGATATGGAACAAGCGGTCCACGGCCTCGGCCCACGCGGCATTCAGGGCCGGGTCGTCGGCGTCCCGCGGCCACGTTGCCAGACGCGCAACGCCATCGCCGACCAGAAGAAACCGGTCGAGCAACCCGTCGTCGCCCCGCTGGCTGTAGGTGCACTGAAATAAACTCGGCTGCATGCCGCCGAGCAGGCACACGTACGGCGCGACGAGAGTGACGGACTGGGACTGCGACGACGCTCGTTCGCGCCGACGGCTGCGGCCGTCGTAAAGCTCGCAGAACATCTGTCGGTCCGTGCCGCCGGTGTTGCGAATGAACAGGGTGCTCTGCTCGTCGGGGTTGAAGAGCAGCTGGCGGTTGTTGTGCTCAAGGAGCCGAAGCACCGCCGGACCGGTGCAGTCGTTTGCGATCACGCATGGTTCGGGTGGCTTGGCACCACGTCGGCAGCCGCTCCCGTGGCCGTCGTCATCCGAATCCTCATCGCAGTCGTCGTCGTAGGAGTCCTCTTCGGCCATGAACGCGGCCCGCTGCTTCAACTCCTCCTCGTGGCGGGCAAGCGGGGCGAGCACCTTCTCCCCGAGGATGCTCTTGCCTGACCCCTTGAACCCGATGATCGAAAGGAAGACGTTCGCGCGGACGCACCAGCTGGGTTGGACGCATGCCGAAACGTTGCCGCCGCTCGCGGTTCCGCCAGCCGCCAGCATGAAGGCGATCGCGTATTCGTCCGGGGTGTCGGTCGCCTCGGCGATCGACCGCCGGTACTGTTCGAGCTGGGCGGGGAAGAATTCAGGGAACGTCGCGGGCAGGCCGAGGTGGCCGAGGAACTCGTGGCGAGACATGTGTATCCGCGTCTGAGCGCGGCTCCGTGGGTGGGATGGGCGGGGAAACGATGACTGGGCTGATGAGGGGCGCGGCATCACTGGTCGAACTGCCGCTGCTCCTCGACGATGATCTGCTTGAGGATCCGACGCAGTTCGCGATGGTCCGCAACGGCGAACAGCCGCTTGAGTCGCTCCCACCGCTCGCGGATTTCCGGCTCCGTCGGCGCGGGCTCGTCGACCTCCACCGGCGATGCGTCGAAGATCAGTTCCGCTTCGGGGCGGCCGGATTCCTTCTTGGCGGTCTTCCTGCTGCCCGGGGACCGCTTCGCGGGCACGACGTCACGCAGACGCTTCGCACCGGCCGCGACCGCTACGACCTCCACGCTGCTGATCTCGCCGACCTCGACGCCCGCGGCGAGGGCCACTGCTTGGCGGGCTTTGTGGAGGCCGATTTTGCACATCGCGGCGAACTGCCCCACGGTGCTCGCCTCGTCCTTCTCCCGGCTCGTGCGCTCGGCGGTAGTGGGGGCGCCCCGCGGCGATGAAATCTGCGCCGCCGCTCCTCGTTGCCCGAAACGCGTGGCCGCCTGCCGCTCTTGGCAGCTACGGCGGATGAACGGCAGGAACGAGATGCCGATGGCCGCCCTTTGGTCGTCGGTCAGGTGGCGGCGGTTCGCGTTTACCGACCAGATGTGCTCCTCGACGGTCTCCTCGCCGCTGGGTTCCCAAGCCACGACGGGCAGGTCGATTTCGATGCCCCGTTGGCGGAGTTCCTCCTGCACGCGAACCCGATTCCGGCCATCTATCAGAAGCCCGTCATGCACCTCCACGGCCTGCAGCCGCCCTGCCCGGGCCGCCGCCTCCACCAGATCATCGAAATCCTTGCCGACGATCAGCGGGAACAAACTGGCGAGCGGGTGGACTTTGAACCCGCCGATCTCCTCCATCTCCGCGTCGGTGGGGACACCGCCTGCGATCGCGCCCAAAACCTGAGTAATCGGTCGCAACTCTATATGACCACTCGCGGGGGGCGAGCAATCGACAGCCGCGGCGATCAATCCTGCTTCAGTAACCGGCATGACATCGAGATCCATTGCGAAACCTTTCTGCCGCACGCGGCGGCGTTGAAGTAGTTGTCTTCATGACCGCGTGGTCATGACTTCCTTCAAAGGAGTATCGAGAGGCCGCCGGCGCTGGTCTTCGACCATGTTCGTTCCAACCCCGAGCGATGGTTGGAACAGAGACGTTCCAAGTGGCGCCGCCCGGCGGCTCGACCTAGAAGGTGGAGGGCGGGGCCACGAGCATGGTCAGTCCCGTATAGATAGTCTTGCTCCTGTCCGGCCCCGCCATGGGCCTGTGCTTGTCGAACCCGCGTCGCTGCAACTCGTTGCTGAGGCGCTTCGCGCTCCATGCCCGAGGGTTTTCGCCACGCTTTTCAAGCCACTCGTGATAGGTCGCCATGAAATCGTTGAACCTGACGGAGCCGCGCCCGGTGTTGCAGCATTCATCCAGAAACGTCCCGAGCGTGTCCTGCTCGGCCACGTATTGATCCGTCGCGGCTGCAACAGCCACGGCCGTAGGCACGCCGTTGTCGAGATAGTCCCGCATCCCCGCGAGGCACC
>CAZPEM010000179.1:0-5459 GCA_964585575.1 uncultured Chitinophagaceae bacterium | reverse complement strand
ACGGTGCCGTCGATGTCGTCGGCCCCGTAGGCGAGCGCCGCCTGGGCCGTGCCGATCCCGAGCATGATCCAGTAGGCCTTCATGTGGTCGAAGTTGTCGAGCACGAGACGGGCGATCGCCATCGTCCGCAGGCTCATCACGGCCGACGGCTTCGGAATGTGGGAGAGCTTCGTGTTGTCGGGATGAAACGCGAGCGGAATGAACGTCTGAAACCCGCCCGTCTCGTCCTGGAGCTCGCGGAGCTTCAGCAGGTGGTCGGTGCGATGGAAGGCGTTCTCGATGTGGCCGTAGAGCATCGTGGCGTTGCTCCGCAGGCCGAGTTCGTGGGCCGCCCGGTGGATCGCAAACCACTCCTTCGTGTCCGCCTTGTGCTCACAGATCTTGTCGCGGACCTCGGGATGGAAGATCTCGGCCCCGCCGCCCGGCAGGCTGCCGAGCCCCGCCTCCTTCATCTCCACCAAGATGTCGCGGATGGGCCGTTTGGTCAGATAGCTGAACCAGTTGATCTCCACCGGCGTCCAGGCCTTGAGGTGGAGCGACGGGTAGGCGTCGTGGAGGATGCGAATGATGTTGAGATACCAGTCGTAGGGCTTCTGGTGGTGCAGGCCGCCGACGATGTGCATCTCGGTGGAGCCCGCCTCGACCGCCTCCCGGCCGCGGGCGAGGATCTGCTCGTCGCTCATCACGTAGCCGCGGGCCTCGCGGAGATCGGCACGGAAGGCGCAGAACGTGCATCGGTAGACGCAGACGTTCGTCGGATTGAGGTGCGTGTTGATGTTGTAGTAGCCGACGTTGCCGTTCTTCCGCTCGCGGACGATGTTCGCAAGCTCGCCGAGCTCGTGGAGATCGACCGAGTCGTCCCAGAGCATCTCCGCCTCGGCGGCGTCGAGCCTCGCCCCGGCCTCCACCTTCTCACGGACGACATCGAGCGAGGGGCGGGCGACGGAACGACTGGCGGCACGAATCATGCTTTGCACCGAATCCGGGTTGGTCTCGATCACGAATCATCAGGAGAACCGCAGCCGAACGGTTTTCGCAACCGGAGCGGACGCGGGGCCTTATTTCCGCGGTCAATCCGCCCCCCGGAGCCGTCGGTCGAGCGTCAGACCCACAGGTCGGCCGCAATCGCCGCGAGCAGCACGAGGCCGATCGCGGCGTTGGCGGTGAAGAAGGCGTCGTTCACCCGCGAGAGGTCGTCCGGCCGCACGATCGAATGCTCCCAGACGAGGACCGCCGCGATCGCGGCATACGCCGTCCAGTAGATGCCGCCGAGCTCGGGAACGGTCGCGGGCAGGAGGGCGAGCAGGAGCATCGTGGCGGCATGGAGCCACTTCGCGACGCGAAGCGCCCGCGAAACGCCCAACCGCGCGGGAATGCTGTGCAGGCCGTGCGCCGAGTCGAACGCCGCATCCTGGCAGGCGTAGATGATGTCGAAGCCGGAGACCCAGGTCGTGACGGCGACTCCGAGGATCGCCGCGGGAAGGATGTCGGCGGGGCTCTCGAGGACCGCGTGCCCGCGAAGGGCGATCCAGGCCGCCACGGGCGCAAGGCCCAGCGCCGCCCCGAGCCAGACGTGCGCGAGCATCGTGAACCGCTTCGCGTAGCTGTAGCCGAGGAGCCAGGCGAGCACCGGCACCGAGAGCACCAGCGGCAGCCAGTTCGGCAGAAACAACGTCGTCGAAGCGATGAAGGCGAGCGAAGAGGCGACCACCAGCGCGAGCACCTCGCCCGTGCCGACGTCGCCGCGGGGCAGGTGCCTCCCCGCCGTGCGGGGATTGGCCGCGTCGATCGTGCGGTCCACGAGCCGGTTGAACGCCATCGCGGCCGTCCGCGCCGCCACCATGCAGGCGACGACGCCGATTGCGGGGCGGACCCACGACAGCGGCCGACCGTCGGCGAACCCGCCGTCGATGCCGAACCGGAAGGCGATGAGCGTCGCCATCAGGGCGAACGGCAGCGCGAAGACCGTGTGGCTGAACCGGACGAGCTCGAGGTAGGTGCGGAGCGTCGCGGCCGTCATTGGGATCAGAGCCTCGTCGCGATCGTGAGCGTGGCGATGCCGAACGTGAGCGGCCGCATCTCGACGCGGTCGAACCCGGCCGACTGCACGAGCGAGGCGAGCGCGTCGCCCGAGGGAAACTGCTCGACCGACTCGTTCAGGTAGCGGTAGGCGTCGGACCGATTGCGGGCGAGCGCGTTGCCGAGCCTGGGGAGCACGTTGCGGAAATACCAGAGATATCCGCGGCGTACGAGCGAATTGCGGGGAAGCGAGAATTCCAGGATCGCAAGCCGGCCGCCGGGCCTGCAGACCCTCGCCATCTCGGAGAGCCCCTTCGCCGTATCGGCGATGTTGCGGAGTCCGAAGGCGACCGTCACGAGGTCGAACGAATTGTCGGGGAAGGGGAGACTCATCGCGTCGGCCTCGACCCACTCGACCGCGAGGCCGCGAGACCGCGACTTCTCGACGCCGTGGTCGAGCATCGGCCGGCAGAAGTCGGCTCCCACCACGCGGACGGCCGGCCCCGCCTTCATGGCATAGGCGATCGCGAGGTCACCCGTGCCGGTGCAGAGGTCGAGGATCGCCCCGGCGGCGGGGGGCGGGGCTCGATTCACCGTGACGTGACGCCACCAGACGTCGATGCCGCCGGAGAGCATCCGGTTGGCCAGGTCGTATCGCGGGGCGATCTCGGCGAACATGCCGCGGACCTTCTCGCCGCTTTTGTCAACCTCGCCGCCGGCCGGCTTCGCGCGGCACGCGGCAACGCCTATCGTGGCGTCCGGCGAGCCGGCTTCGTTCGTATCTCCGACGCTCGTCATCAAAGTTCCGAGGATGCTTGCCCGTGACCACATGGAAATGCCACGACTGTTTCCATGGTATGCCGCGGGGGGCGACCGCGGGAGGGATCGCGGTCGTGATCGACGTCCTGCGGGCCTCGACGACGATCGCGACGGCCATCGCAGCCGGGGCGACGTCGGTCGTGCCGACCGGCGACATCGACGCCGCACGGCGGCTTGCAGCCTCGCTCCCCGGGCAGGGTCTCACCGGCGGAGAACGCGGCGGCCTGCGGATCGCGGGCTTCGACCTGGGAAATTCGCCGCTTGAATACACGGCCGACCGCATCCGAGGCAGATCCGTCGTGATCACCACGACCAACGGCACGGCCGCGATCGACGCCTGCCGCGACGCCGCAGTCGTTTTCATCGGCGCGATCGTCAACCGTGCGGCCGTCGGCAGGGCCGCCCGTGCGGCGGCGATCGGGATCGCGAAGCCGGTGCATCTGGTTTGTGCGGGAACCGATGGCGCGGTCACGGAGGAGGATCTCCTCGGCGCCGGCGGCATCATCGACGCGGCCGCAGCCGATGGCGACGATCTCGATCCTGCGGCGACCCGCGCCCGCGAACTCTTTCGGCACGTGGCGGGAAATCTCTCTGGCCACAGCCTCGAGGCAGCGATCGCACGATCGTTCGCCGCGAGCGCCGGAGGCCGAAACCTCGTCGCCATCGGCATGGAGGCCGATCTTCCCGCCGCTGCCGCGATCGACTCGCTCGATGTCGTCCCCGTGCTCGACGCTCGCGGCAGGATCGTGGCCGGGCCGCTACCGCGATGACGACGCCGCTGCAGTTCGACCGAGAAACAGGAGCCCGCACGCGGCCACGGACAACGTGGCCGTGACGGCGAACGAAAGGGCTGCTCCAGCCGGCCCCGAGTCCCACAGCCAGCCGGCGATCAGCCCGGCGGGCAACGCCATGAACCCCTGCATGAGGGCGTACCAGCCAAACGCACTACCCTGTCGGCCGTCGGTTGCGAGGGCTGCCACGAGCGCCCGCTCGGCCGGTTCGGCGATGCCGTACGCGATGCCGACGCAACCGACCAGGGCGACCACCGCCGGCAGGCTGGTTGTCGCGGCGAGGCCGGCATACGCCGCGGCGAACAGGAGCCACCCGAGGGCGAGCATGGCTCCCGGTGCGACCCGATCCGCGAACCTTCCTGCCCTCGCGGCTGCACCACTCTTCGCGAGGCTCATGCCGAACCACACGAGCGGCACGAGCGGCGCCGGCACGCCGACCTCGGCGGCCCGCAGGAGCAGAAACTGCTCGCTCGCCGCCCCGACCGCCCACACGCCGACGCATCCGAGCAGCCACGCCTGCGGCTTCGACAGGCCGGCCGCGAAGGCGGTGCGCGGCGGTGAGGACATGTGCCGCGGAGCATCCCTGACGCAGGCCCAGATCACGGCGAGCGTCGCCAGCCCGGGCAGGGTCGCAAGCAGGAACAGCCGTCGCTCCTGCCCCGGAAAGATCAGCAGGAAGAGCATCGCGGCGAGCGGGCCGACGGCCGCGCCGGCGTGATCGAGCGCGCGGATGTGGCCGAACGCGGCCCCGCGTGCCCCCGGGGCGACGAGATCGGCCACGAGCGCATCGCGGGGCGCGGCTCGCACCCCTTTGCCGAAGCGATCGGCCGCCCGCACGAGCAGCACATGCACGGGCGACGCCGCGAAGGCCATGAGCGGCCTCACGACCGCCGAGAGCCCGTAGCCTGCGAGCACGAGCGGCCGACGGCCGATCACGTCGGAGATCGCGCCGCTCGGCAGCCGCACGACCGCCGCGACGGCGTTTGCAATACCGTCGATGAGCCCGATCTCGACTCCCGTGCCGCCGAGTCCCTTCACGAACCCGGGAAGCAGCGGGTAGATCGCCTCGCTCGAGAAGTCGGTGAGAAAGCTCGTCCAGCCGAGAGCCCGAACGGCGGCGGGCATGGAATGCCCCTCGTTCACGTCGGCGGACGGGCTTCGCCCTTCCTCGACGGGTCCAACGCCGGACGGCTTTGAGTGTTTCACGGCGGGAATCTTAAAGCATGGCCCGCGGGCTCGTTCTCCATCCCGTGGACGCCCGGCCGACGGGGGAACTACACTCCCCGACTCTCCGCAACGATCTCTTTTCACCCGATCCCCAGCGAATCCCAATGGACAAGCCCTCCGATCAATCCCGCATGGACCGCATCGTGTCGCTCGCGAAGCGCCGCGGCTTCATCTTCCAGTCGAGCGAGATCTACGGCGGCTTGAACGGCTTCTGGGACTACGGGCCGCTCGGCGTGGCGCTCAAGCGAAACCTCAAGGAGTGCTGGTGGCACGACATGGTCGCCGGCCACGACGAGCTCGCGGTGCCGCCCGGGGCGATCGAGCCCTACGAGATGGCCGGCCTCGACTGCACGATCATCATGCACCCGCAGACCTGGAAGTGCTCGGGCCACTTCGACCTCTTCCACGACTGGATGATCGACTGCCGCGAGTCGAAGAGACGCTACCGCTACGACCACCTGAGCGGCCGGTTCGCCTCCCACCGAGGCAAGCAGGTGTTCGTCGTCACCGACGCATCGGGCGACGAGGCACAGCCGGCCCTCTCGGCCAAGGCGCAGAAGTTCTTCGGCCTGCGGGCCAAGCAGATCGACGAGATCGAGTGGG
>CAZPEM010000178.1:0-5622 GCA_964585575.1 uncultured Chitinophagaceae bacterium | reverse complement strand
CGTCATGTCCCGCCGCGGCCATCCCTCCCGCTTCCAGAGCTGCACGAAAAGCTCGCCGAGCAGATGGCGGTCGAGGCTGGCGAGGCGACGAGGATCCATGACGATCGTGCCGTCGGCCTCCCGGCGGGAGTGGTCGTCCAGCAGGATCTCGGCGGCGGACGCGACAGCCCGGGCGATGCCCGCCGCTTGGCGGCCGAGCCGCCGGACCGATTCCACCGCGGCCGGGTAGGGTCCCTCCACGACGGCCGGCAGGATCGCGTGGCGGATGAAGTTTCTCGCAAATTTTTCGTCGGCGTTGCTCGGGTCGTCCCGCCACGCCTGGCCGCTGGCCGCCAGGTACCCGCGAACCACCGCCCGACCGATGCCGAGCATCGGTCGAAGGAGCGAGACGCCCTCCACGAGCTCGCGAGCGGCGGGCATGCCGGCGAGGCCGGCGAGCCCCGTCCCGCGGAGGATCGCATGGAGGATCGTCTCGGCCTGATCGTCCGCGGAGTGGGCCACGACGACGGCTCGCGCCCCGGCCTCACCCGCCACGTCCGCCAGGAACGCGTATCGCAGCCGCCGCGCGACGGCCTCGATCCCCTCGCCGGTCTTCCGCGACGCTTCGCGGCAGGCGATCCGTGCCGTGACGAACTCGAGCCCCATGTCGCGGGCGATGCCCTCGGTGAACAGGCGGTCGCGCGGGGCGTCTTCCCGCAGGTCGTGCTCGGCATGGGCCACGATGATGGGCCGACGTCGGCCGGCCGCGAGGCTCGGCAGCACGTCGCCGTGCACCAAGGCGTGAAGCAGTCCGACACTGTCGGCTCCCCCCGATACGCCGAGAACGATCGGACCGCCGGAAAACGCCACGAGTCGGCACGCCTCGCGAAGCGGCCCGAGCATCGCTTCCCGGGCCGCCGCCGCGACGTCCGGAATCTGCAGAGGGCCCTCAGCCTCGTTTCGCGGCTCTCTGAGCGGCGACTTCATGCCACTTCTCCAGCGATTTCGCCCACTCTACCCCGGTTTCCCGGCAACGGAAACGGGATTGAGCGGCCAACGGGCGGGGCCTACCCTCCTGCCGTCGCCGGACCGGTATCCGGACGGCCTTTCGCCACGGAGGTTCGAGGAATGCTTCGTTCACGCTCGGGTTTCGGCTCCGTCCGCCTCGCCTTTGCGGGCCTTGTCGTCCTGGCCGCGGCGGGCGGGTGCACGACGCTCGGCGGCCTCGCCTACCTCGTCAATCCCGACGACGTGCCGGCCGAGACGACGGCTCTCCGCGGCAAGCACGTGGCCGTCGTCTGCCGCCCCGCGGTCGAACTGGAATACAGCGACGCCGGATCGTCCCGTGAACTCGCTCGTCTCGTCGGTGAATCGCTCACCGAGAAGGTCCGTCGCTGCCGCGTTATCGGCAGCTCGGAAGTGGCACGCTGGCTCGACGAGAACGACTGGGTCGACTACCCCACGCTCGGAAAGGCGGTCGACGCGGACATCGTGGTCGGCATCGATCTCGAGGAGTTCCGCCTCCACGAGGGCTCGACGCTCCTGAAAGGCAGGGCGAAGTTCCGCATCCGCGCGTTCGACATCGACCAGGGCAAGGTCGTCTTCGACAAGCGGGTGGACGACTTCGCCTACCCGGCGGCCGGTGCGATTCCGTCGAGCGACTGCTCGGAATCGAAATTCCGCGAAACGTTCCTCAGTCTCCTTTCCCGCCGGATCGCCCGGAGCTTCCACGCGCACGACAGCCGCGAGCACTTCGCCGAGGAAAACCTGACCTTCTGATCCGGCTTCTGATGCAACAAAGCGCGGCAACAGCTCAGAGCTTCGTGAGGTCGCGCTTCTTCGACGGAGGAGCGAGCTTCCTCAGCTCATCGTCGGTGGGCATCGGTGCTCCGCCGTTGCCGGCCGCGGGTGGAGGATCGTTCACGCCGGTATGGGTCTCGGTCCAGCGGTAGCCCAACGGCGTGCGAAGCTCATCGGCGGCGATCATCGCCCAGGGCGTTCCCGGATGCTCCTGCACGACCCGCTCGAGGTAGGTCTTCGCCTGCTTCGCGAGCTTCTCGAGCTGCGATCCGACGCCGATTTCGTCCGCCGGCTCCAGCTTCCAGGTGTCATTTCGAGGGTTCTTGAAAACCATCCCTGCCTTCGCCTTGGCGAGCGTCTGGTTGTAGGCCTCCGTGCGGACCTTCATCGCGAGCACCCGGCCCATCGCGAGGTCGTAGCCCGCCTGCCATCGCTTCTCTCGGATCTTCGCCCGATCCCCCTCTCCCTTGACGAGGATGGCGTGGATCGCGTTGATTTTCGGCTCGAGCACCGCCGCCGCCTTCTGGGCTTCGCCGAACAGGTTCACCAAGTCCCCTTCGTTCCTCTTGGGAAAGGTCATCGTGGGGGATGCCATCGGATGGACTTCCGCCTGCACGGAAGCCTCGAGGAGCGCGGCCACCGCCCTGTTGGCGGCGATCTTCTGCTTGAGCTTCGCAAGCGATATGTATTCCGGCGCGTAGGCGCGCATCACCTGCGGATCGAAGAAGTGCCTCAGCCGGGACGACATCGCCGCAACACTCCTGTCGTCCACACGCCCCGACGCCCCGCGGTTGGCATGGACGGCGAAATAGATGCCGCCCGATTCGGCACAGAGCCGCGATAGCGAGAAGGGACCGAATCCCGAATCGATCGCCTCGTCGTCGTACCGGCCCGAACGCACCCGAATCACCTCCGGGAAGTAGGACTCGGGCCCCTGCTCGATCTGGGCCCATTGCGGCTTCTGGCTGTAGGCGGGGTCGGGATCGACGAACTTGAATTCCACCTCCCGCATCCCGAAGGGCGCCGGGACGCCGACCACGTAGACCGGCATCGCGAAGCGGCGGCAGATCTCGCACGCCTGGTCGACCTTTTCCTGGTCGTTCCCCACCTCGTCGGTGAACGCGATGATCATCACGTTCCTCCTGGGCTGCGTCGTCCTGAACACTCGGGTCGCATCCGCCGCCTGCAGGATCGCCTGGAACGTCAACTCGGCGCCGGAATCGTCGATCGGGATCGATCGGATCGCCCGCACCACGTCGCCGACCGCCGCGGTCGGTTTTCCGGTGACGGCGCGCACGGATTTGCCGAAGGCGAAGACGAGGTTGAGAAGTTCCTTATTCGGCTTCTCCGAGCCGAGCAGGCCGAGTTCGGCAAAGACGCGATCGAGCCGGCCTGCGATCACCTCCCGCTGGCCCGCGAGGCTGACGGACTGGTCGAACAGCCAGCAGATGACGGTCGGACGCTGCTCGAGCGAGTTCCTGATTTCAACCGTGAGCCGATCCACCGCACCCGAGGCTCCGGTCGTGGCCTCGGTGCTTTGGCCCTTCGCCACGGCCTGCGAATCGACAATCGCCGCGACCGATTCGAAATCGAGCGGCTCGAACGACTCTTCAGCCGCGACATCCTCGACGATCGCCACGTCCAGCCTCGGCAGATCGTTGAACGCTGGGGCGACTGCCTCCATGGCCGCGGATTCCGTTTCGCTGCCCTGCGACCCCAACTCCGAATGGTCCTCGGACGCGACGACGACCTCCTGGGGAATCACGATCGGCTCCTCGCGGTCCATCGGAGCCATGATCGTGAACGGCGGCCCGGAACGCGGGATCTCCACGATGCCGACGAGCCCGAGAGCGATCAGCGCCACGACATGGAGCACGAGGCTCACGAGCCACGCCGGCGTATCGACATCGACGGGGAGGTCTTGCTCGCCGGAAAACTCCTGCCATCGACGCTTCAGCCGCTCGATGATCGAAACGCTGCGTTTTTCCATGGGTCGGACTCCGAACGAACCCGCGAAACCAACGTCCTCACCCTATCCGGCAAGTTCGACTCCAGCCGTCCCTATTATTCCATACCGAGGCATTCCCTGCCGAGACACAGAGGGGGCCGGAAGGGTTTTTCCGAAACCGGCGTTTTTTCGTACACTTTGATCGGTTCGGACGTTTCGCAGGATTTGCCGATGACACGAGCCCGATCGATGCTCCGAATGGCGATGGTTTTCCTGGCTCTTGCTTTGCCCCTCGCGGCCGTGCGGGGAGCCCCCGCCGAGGATGCGGATGAGCCGCCGGCGGGCCCGCCCGAGGCCGAGGTCGTGGAGCTTGAGCCAACCGACGGGATCCCGATTGCAGCCTGGTACTACCCGCCTTGGACCGGTTCTGAGGAGCCTCCGAAGGCCGCGACCCCGGTGATCCTCGTGCACGACCTGCTCGGCTCGCACGAGTCCGTGGAACCGCTCGCCCTCGCCCTGCAGCGGAAAGGGATGGCGGTCATCGCCCCGGATCTGCGCGGTCACGGCAAGAGCCGACAAAGAGCCGACGCCGTCGGAGGCGGGCCGGCGGCGAAGGAGGAGTTCGATGCCGGCCTGTTCCGCAAGGCCGACCTGGAATCGATCGCCGCGGTCGGCGGCGGCACCGTACGCGAGCAGGCGGCCGTGCAGGGCGATATCGAAGTCGCGCGAAGATGGCTGGCCGAAAAGGCCGTGGACGGCTCGATCGACATGAAGAAGCTGTGCGTCGTCGGCTCCGGAATGGGAGCCACCCTCGTCGCGTACTGGGCTGCCAACGACTGGGCGTGGGGCGAACGTCCGCTCGCCTCCGGACCGCAGGGAAGGTTCATCCGGGGGCTGGTCCTCATCAGCCCGGTCTGGGCCAACAAGGGAGTTTCGCTCACCCCTGCAACCGCCTCGCCGGCGATGCGGGGCGGCATTCCCCTGCTCCTCATCGCGGGCTCGGCAGATCGGGACACGGGGCGGCTTTTCGAACAGCTGAAGCGGTTCCAGCCGGATTCCTGGTTCGAGCAGAAGGCGGGGCAGGAGCCGAAGTTGGCGGCCCAGCTCGACAACAAGAGCGCCGATGCCAGCCTCTTCTCGATCCAGCTGGCTACGTCGCTCTCCGCCGACAAGTTGCTGTCGGATCCGAACGCCTCGCCGGCCGATCGGATCGCCGGGTTCATCAGCCTCGCGACGAGCCGCCGCGTCAAGTGATCCGGCCGATCGGGCGCGGCCCGCTAGAGGGGCTCGATGACTCGCTCTCGCTGCCCCGACGGCACGCCGGACGATCCGGTCGGCGGGAGCTGGAGCGCGAGGCCGATCGGCAGGAGCTTGGGGTCGGTCAGCCGGTCGCGATTGGCCGACCAGATCGCTTCCGCAGCGGCTGGATTGCCGTAGAACCGGATCGCGATGCCCGTCAGGTCGTCGCCATCCCGGACGACGTACTGCCGTGGCACGCCGGCCGACGCCAGGACATCGCCTCCCCGAGGCCGCGAGTCCACCCGGGAACGAGCGGCCGACAGCGACGGCGGCGAGTGGGCATCGAGGAGCGGCGGCGGCGGCATCTCCACGGTCGAACGGTACATGGGATCGAGGCCCGGGGGACGACCGGAGAACGCCGGCGGCAGCGGCGGCATCGGCTGGGCCAGTGAAGGGCTGAAGGCCGGCGGATGGGAAAGCCCGATGTCCGCCGGTGGCGCCGACGTCTCGAACGCGTCCCTCCGAATCACCTCCTCCGAACGCGGCTCGGGCCGCTCGTCGCGGATGACGTGCCTCGGCGGATCCGACGTCCGGCGGTCGAGCGAGGCACCGCGGGGCGGCTCGACGCGGTCCGGGCCGCCGTGGCCCAGGAGCAG
>CAZPEM010000177.1:0-5637 GCA_964585575.1 uncultured Chitinophagaceae bacterium | reverse complement strand
CCGCTCACGGCCCGCACGAGGCTCGTCACCTTGCGGTGAAACTGGATGAGCATGTGCTCGTCGACGGGCCGGTCGCTGTCGAGCGACTCCTGGTGGCGGCCGAACGAGTCGAACCACACGAGGCTCGAGGGGAGGTCGACGAAGGCGATGCCGTTGGTGCAGACGACCTGCAGGGCGGGGGGGGGGCGGAATCCCACGGCCTCCTCCCACTGCTCCGGCATGTAGTATCCGCAGCTCACCTGCGCGATCGCGCCGTCGCCGGGGCGGCCTTCCTGCGTGAAGTCGAGGCTCATCATCTGGTAGTCGTCGAGGCCGCCCGGGGCTTCGGCGTGCCGCACGGCGACCACGCTCGTCGGCTCGGCGCCCGCGACGTAGCGGCACCAATCGACGAGTTCCATGAGGTCGCGGGCCTCGCTCGCACGGTCGCGGGGCGGGCTGGGGGCGGACCGCCTTCCAAGAGGCACGCGGCGGTGGCAGAAGAGCATCCGCGGCGTGCCGAGCCGGGTCGCAATGAGTTCCTTCAGTCGCACGGTCGCGGGGGCATGCCGTCGCGGCAACTCCGCCATGAAGGCGATTCCGGAGGCGTCGATCCTCGCCCGCAGCTGTTCCGCCTCGGGCACGTCGACCGGCAGCGAGATCGCCGAGTAGACCGCCTTGCCGTGGTCACAGGCGGCGAGGATCGGCATCGGACCGCACCACTGGTCCGCCAGGTAGAGGATGACGTCCACGTCGTCGCGGGCCGCGAGCGCCCGGTAGCCGTCGACGGCCACGGCGCCGAACTCCGCCGCCGCCTTCGCCGCGCGGTGCGCGACCTGTTCGCAGATGCCGCGGACCTCGAAGCGGTCTGCCAGCGCCCGCAGGGCGGGCTTATACCGCTGTTCCCACTGGCTGCCGAGCCCGACGATGCCAGCCCTTAGTTTCATCGTTCGCCCCGAGGCGGTCCCGGTTTCTTCAATCCGTCGTCGTGCCCGTCGTCGTGCAATCCGCCGTCGCGGCCTCGGCTCCATCGAGTTGGGCCGCGATGACCCGCTCGCGGGCGAGCCCCTTGTCGGCGATGTCCTTGCGGCACCACGCCCCATCCCAGCGGATCTCCTTCACGGCCGAGTAGGCGGCGAGCTTCGCCTTCCCCAGCGAATCGCCGGTGGCCGTGACGGCGAGCACGCGTCCGCCGGACGACACGACCTGCCCGTCGAGCAGCTTCGTCGCCGCGTGGAAGACCTGCACGCCCTCGCGGCCCGCGGCGGCGGCGAGGCCGCGGATTGGGCCGGCCCTCGTGATCTCGCCGGGGTAGCCCTCCGAGGCCATGACGACCGTCACGCTGGCGCCGGGCCGCCACGCGGGCGACGCGACCGAATCGAGGCGGCGATCGACGGCGGCGTCGAGCAGTTCCAGCAGGCTCGAATCCATCCGCACGAGCAGTGCCTCGCATTCCGGGTCGCCGAAGCGGGCGTTGAACTCGAGCACCTTCGGCCCCTGCGACGTGAGCATCAGGCCCGCGTAGAGCACCCCGTGGAACGGCACCTTGCTCCGCTTCATCGCGTGCACGGTCGGCACGAGGATCCGCTCCTCGATCTCGGCCAGCAATGCCGCATCGACGAATGGCGTCGGGCAGTAGGCTCCCATCCCGCCGGTGTTGGGGCCGACGTCGCCGTCGTGGGCGGCCTTGTGATCCTGGAGGGGGGGCAGCGTCACGATCGCGTGGCCGTCGGTGATCGCCATCACGCTCACTTCGACGCCGTCGAGCTTCTCCTCGATGAGGATGCCTCCCGCGGCGGAGGCGAGGCTCTTCTCGCCGGCGAGCGTGTCGAGCGCCAGCACGGCCTCGTCGCCATCGCGACAGACGAAGACTCCCTTGCCGGCGGCGAGCCCGTCGACCTTCACGACCATCGGCTCGCCCTGCCTCGCCTTCGCGAACTCCCTCGCCGCGGCGACGGAGCGGAACTCGTGGAACGGCGCCGTCGGCACGTCGCCTCGATGGAGAATCTTCTTGCAGAAGAGCTTGCTGCCCTCGAGCCTCGCGGCCGCGGCGGAGGGGCCGAAAATACGCAGGCCGGCCGCCTCGAAGGCATCGACGACGCCGGCGACGAGTGGAGCCTCGGGGCCGACCACGGTGAGATCGACCGCCCGCCGCCTCGCCAGATCGACGAGGGCCGGGATGTCGCCGGCGGCCACGGCCACGTTCTCGGCTATTTCGGCGGTGCCGCCGTTGCCGGGCGCCACGAGCACTTCCGCTCCGTCCTTCGCAAGCTTCCAGGCGATGGCGTGCTCCCGCCCGCCGTTTCCGATCACGAGCACCCGCTTCGAAGTTTTCACACGAACCATCCGATCATTCCGAAGTCATCCGTTCCAACGGCGGCCCGCGGAGTGTAGCGATTTTCGAAGCTTTCCCGAGGGTCGGCCCTTCCGCGGCCGGCTATCGACACTCCACGATCGTCCCGAGGGCCCGGCACCGGCAAATCTCGCCCACCCCTCGGCTTCGGCGGACGAACGACATTGACAGCCCAAGCGGTGCCGATACAGTTAATCAGGACATCGTGAAAAAAATCACGAACTTCAAAAACCCCGGACAATTTGGCCATTCAGGGTTCTCCATGAGGGGTGTCGATGGCTGAGCGGAAGAAAATGTCGGTCGCCGAAATTCTGGCGGCCGCGCGGGCAGAAAAAGCGGGCGGCGGTGCGAATCCGACGCCGGCGGAAGTGCCGACGGTTTCTGGTTCACCTGAGGCGGCGGAATCGCCTGCGGCGGCGGACTCTGTCTCTCCGAAGCCTGCAACGCCAAAACCTGCAGCAGCGAAGGCCGGCGCCGCAAAGCCGGCAGCTGCCGGGGCTGGCGATCGCCCGAGCGTGAAAGATATTCTCGCTATGGCTCGGAAAAACCAGCCTGCTGGAGAGGCGGCGGCCACTGACTCCGCCGAAAAGCCGGCTGTGGCGAAACCGGCTGTGGCGAAGCCGGGACCGGCCGCGAAATCGGCTGCAAGCAAGCCGGCTGCTGCCTCGAAGCCGGCCGCCAAGCCGTTCACGTCGCTCGACACCGCGAGCATCCTCGCCTCGGCCCGGGCAGCGGCGAAACCCGGACCGGTGAGCAAGGCAGACGCGTCGATCCCGCCGAGGCCGGAAAAGCCCCGGTCGGCCCCGGAAAAGAAGGGAGCCCCGGCAGCCGCCGCGGCGGCTCCGAAAATGCCGATGCCGAAGATGCCCGCCAAGCCGCAGCCGGCGAAGAAGGCTGCCGAGGAAGGGGAGGATCGCCGCGGCTTTCTCGAGATCGCGCTCGGGTCGTTCATGGCGGTGGGCTTCACCGCGCTCTCCGTCACGGGCGGCCTCTTCACGCTGGGGCTCGCGAGGTTCCTCTTCCCGAACGTGCTGGCCGAGCCGCCGAGCCGGTTCAAGGTCGGCTTCAAGGATGGGTTCCCTTCGGGCAAGGTGGAGACGAAGTTCGTGGCGCAGTACGGCGTCTGGGTGGTCAACAGCGAGGTCCAGGGGCAGCAGCAGATCTACGCCCTGAAGACCGTCTGCACGCACCTCGGCTGCACGCCCAACTGGCTCGAAGCCGAGCAGAAGTTCAAGTGCCCCTGCCACGGCAGCGGGTTCTACAAGGACGGCGTCAACTTCGAGGGCCCCGCCCCCAGGCCGCTCGAGCGGTATGCCATCAAGGTGGCCGACGACGGCCAGCTCGAGATCGACAAGAGCCGGACATTCCAGGAAGAACTGGGGCAGTGGGCCGATCCCTCGTCGTTCGTCACCGTCTAGCCAGGGCCTCACGCGACCCACACTCACAGCACGGCAAGCACTCCCCGCACGAAAAGGAATCCGAGTCCAGCCATGGCCATCGGCGAAACGATCCGAAACTCGCAGATCTGGAAGAGCATCTTCAGGCACCCGATGCCGCTCGACCGGCGAAACCGGATCGTGGTGATGCTGACGAACTTCTTCCTCCACCTCCATCCGGTGTCGATCAAGAAGCAGGGCATCGCCCTCTCCTTCACCTGGTGCATGGGAGGCGTGACGTTTTTCCTCTTTCTCGTCGAAACGGTCACGGGCGTGCTTCTGATGTTCTACTACCGCCCCACGCTCGAATGGGCCTACAACGACATTCTCGCGCTCCGCGACGTGACGAGCCTGGGCATTTTGCGTGAGTTGCACCGCTGGGGTGCCCACGCCATGGTAATCACGACGTGGCTCCACATGTACCGCGTGTTTCTCACCGGGAGCTACAAGCCGCCCCGGGAGTTCAACTGGGTGATCGGCGTGATCCTGCTCCTGCTCACGCTGCTGCTCTCGTTCACCGGCTATCTGCTGCCGTGGGACCAGCTGGCCATCTGGGCGATCACGGTGGGGTCGAACATGGCGAGGGCCACGCCGATTCTCGGGTACGAGGGGCCCGGACAGCAGCTGCTCTCGATCGGCGGCATCGACATGATCACCGACGGCTCCGACGCCCGTTTCGGGCTGCTGGGGGCCAGGTTCGTGGGTGAGGAAACGCTCAATCGGTTCTACGTGTTGCACTGCATTGCGATCCCCCTCGCCGTGGCACTCCTGCTTGCCATCCATTTTTGGCGGGTGCGAAAGGACGGCGGCATCAGCGGGCCGCTCTGAAAGAAATCCATGCATTCCCCCGAACTGTTTCTGAAGGACGTTTCCGGCTTCCTGGGCGGCTACTATGCCGCCATCGCGATCGCCAACGCGATCGCCGCCTTGATCCTCTGGCAGAAGAAAAACCAGCCCGGATGGGCCCTCGTCTGGACCGTATTCGCCGGCGCCATGATGGTTCTCTGCGGCTTGGCGCTCACCGGCAGTCCGTCGCTCGTGCCGGCCCTGCCGGCGGCGGTGCGTGCGGCCGTGAACGCCCTCTCCGGCCCGGTGATCTACACGCTCGGCACCACGGCGCTGCTTGTGATCCTGTTCGTGTTTCGCAAGTTTTTCGTGCAGCCGATGGTGGCCTGGACGATCCTGAACGTGTCGCTCCTGGCGATGGGGCTCTCGATGGCCGACGCCAACTTCGCGTCCATCGTCATGAAGCCCGACAACGTGCCGATCGTCGGGCTCGTCTTCCTGCTCGCGTTCTTCACCTGGGTCGCCACGAAGCAGGCGGTCGTGAACGACGAACGGATCGCCCGGGGCGAGCCGCCGATGGAGAAGCTCGACGACGAGAAGGTGCTCGTCTGGCCCGACCTCGTCTACACGGAACTCATCTGCATGGTGGCCGTGTCGGCGTTCCTCCTGGCCTGGGCGATCCTGCTGCAGGCGCCGCTCGAGGAGCCGGCCTCGAGCGTCAAGACGCCGAACCCGTCGAAGGCGCCGTGGTACTTCCTGGGGCTCCAGGAGATGCTCGTCTACTTCGATCCGTGGTATGCCGGAGTCGTGCTGCCGAGCCTCGTGATCTTCGGGCTCATGGCGATTCCCTATCTCGACTACAACAAGAAGGGAAACGGCTACTACTCGATCGCCGAGCGGAAGTTCGGCTACCTCACCTTCCAGTTCGGTTTCCTCGAACTCTGGATCACGCTGATCATTCTGGGCACGTTCCTCCGCGGCCCGAATTGGAACTTCTTCGGTCCGTTCGAGTACTGGAGCCCCTACAAGGTCGAGGTGCTCAACAACGTCGACCTGCCGCAGATGTTCTGGGTGAACCTGCTCGAC
>CAZPEM010000176.1:0-5644 GCA_964585575.1 uncultured Chitinophagaceae bacterium | reverse complement strand
CTCCTTGACGTAATGCTCCTCGACCGGGTTGCGGCCCCATTCCGCATATTTCTTGCGAAGCACGGATGGACAGACGAAGATGCCCCGCTTCCATGCCGCTTGGGCCGGCCCGGTGAACATGTCGGTCCCGCTGCTCCAATGGCCTTCGTTCTCGCCGCCGCCATGGAGCGCGAGGAAGAGCGGCAGCGGGCCGCCCGCCGGATCTCCGGCGACAACCTTCACGTTCACCTCACCAGGGAACTGTGGATGGCTGAAGCGGTTGGTGCCGGGAGCAAGTCGGCGTCCGGATCGGGCCAGGTCTCGAATCGTGGAGATGACCCCCGCCAGATCCTCGGCGGGCAGGGTGTCCTGTTGCCGCAACGTGGCCAGGATGCCGGCCTGCTCGTCGGGCCTGTCTGCGGCCTCGAAGTAGGACGTCAGCAGTCTGTCGATGGCGGCTCGTTCCTCGGCGTCGAGACGGCCCTTGGGTGGCACTGCCGCCGCCCGAGGCCGCCATTCCGGCGCGGGAAGATCTTCGATCATCGCCACGGCAGACTTGGGAATATTTATTCCGAAGCCGCGGTACACTTCGAGCCGGTAGGTGTCGTCTCCCACGGGGAGCATCCGTTCGCCGCGCTCCCGGTTTCCCTGCTTGCCATGCACGACGACCTGAGCCGGAGCGGGTACATGGGCACACGCAACAGCCAGGGCACACAAAGAGAACCAGCGTTTTTGCATCACTCACCCGTTTTTTCAGGGGCATGAGTCCCAGCGTCCCGAGAATGTAACCATGTAACCGATGGGGCGAACCACCGCCGTTGCATCGGTCGTGTAGGCGATGCCCTCCCATCGGCGCGGCATGCGGAACCGACAGGTCACCTTTTCCGTGAGGACACGATCTCCGTTGGCAACCGCGGTTCCCCGGAGCGTGGGTGCCATCGACGGCGAGACGACGACCGACAGATCCAGCGTCGCCCAAAACAGGGCAACCAATGCCTCCGAACACCCCGCAATGCCGCTCATGCAGCCGGATTCGCGGCATTGCGGGAGGATCGGCGCAGGCTCGCTCTGAGTCCGGCCGCATGCTGGCTGCGTTGATGCCTGGTGTCTGGAAGCGGTCGGATCACACGCTTGGAAAACTGCCGTTGATTGTCCTATCCTGCCTTTCCTCCTCTCCCCCGTCAGGGTAGTCATGCAATTCCCTCTGCCATGGAAACCGCTGTGCCTCGGCCTCGTCGCTGGTCTGGCAGTGAGCACGGCCGGTTGTGACGGGTTCAAGGAGCAGGTGGCTCGCCGGATCGTCGCGGCGGCGGCTGGCGCAACGAGGGTGGACCGCGGCTTCCATGTCATCGACGGGCACGTCGTGTTCTTGGACTCGAATGCCGGCGAGGGCAAAATCAAGCGGATCGTGGCCGGGGCGGACGTCAAGACGTTTCGGGCGTGTGAGCAACCGTCGAACGCTTTTGCCCTGTTTGCGGTCGACAACCGGCACGTCTTCATGGCGGAACTCTACCGTGTGGTCGTGATTGCCGGCGCAGACCCAGCCACCTTCGAACTCTTGACCCCGACGGGAAGGTTTTCGCGCGATGCCAACCGTGTCTACTACTTGGGCGTGGCAATCGAGGGAGCGGATCCGGCAAGTTTCAAGGTGGTGCAGTCACCGTTCGGACGTGACGATCGCCGCGCATATGTTGGAACGATCCCGATTCCCGTTCGCGACAGCGCCACGTGGGCTCCGCTCGAGCGAGGCACGGCCGAACGTCCATGGCACCAGGTCCATGACGAGAAGTTTCCTCGGCCCCACAAGGAGTTGAGCGGCAGCGGATGGTCGAAGGACAGCGTGCAGGTGTACTGGGGCGAGTCGTCCATCGACGGGGCCGACCCGGCACGGTTTGAAACGTGTGGTCGTTTCTATGCGAAGGACGGCCGGCACGTTTATCACGGTGGCAACATCGTGGCGGGGGCGGATCCTGCCACCTTCGCCGCTCATGACGGGCCATTCATCGGTGACACCGGTGTCCCAAGCGGCCCCGGGCCCGATGCCCATGACGCTCAGCGAGAGTACAAATCAGGCCGTGTCTACGATCGCAAGGCGATTCCCAGGAAGGTTGCGCCGCCGGCTGACAGGCCGTCCGACTTTGCTGACGGCGCCACCAAGGAAGTGCTC
The DNA here is from genome assembly GCA_964585575.1 of uncultured Chitinophagaceae bacterium. Classification (GTDB taxonomy): domain Bacteria; phylum Planctomycetota; class Planctomycetia; order Pirellulales; family UBA1268; genus UBA4655. The sequence goes on along the minus strand of CAZPEM010000176.1, from coordinate 3,498 downwards.
GGCCGGTTGGCCGGCGGTGAGACCAGGGAATCCGCGATTCGCGACATCACGACCGCTCCAGACGGCTATGCGCCGCCGGTGCTTTATGAAGTCGCGTCCGCCCTGCTTGCGGATGGCAGGAAGGATGAGGCCATGTTTTGGTTCTATTTGGGACAGTTGCGAGCCCGAAGCGATGCCAACAAACTCAACGATGCCAGTGGCCAGCGGACGGTCGCGGTCTTCAACGAGCGACACGGAAGTCGCATCAATCGGCATGCGTTCAAGGACTTGAACAAGCTTCGGAAGGTGGTCGGTGACGTGATCGCATGGGACCGCACCCATCAACGCACGTACGACCCTCGCTGGATAACCGACGGCGCGGGGGGGCGATCGGGTGAACTCTTCGATGAGAGACGATGGCCGAGGATCGACGACGCCGCTCGCGAGAAGTACCAGCGAGACTTCGAAGACGCGGTTCGGAAGGCCGCGAGCGAGGTGGATGCAGACGGCGACGGCATCATCAGCGACGAAGAGCGGGAGGCCTATCAGGAAAACGGTCCCGCACGCCGCCGCCGTTCTGCGCATCGTCAACTTCCGCCTCGGCTCGAGACGCACGCTGGTTTCGCTGGTCAACCCTGTTCTTAAAACCCCAGATCCCCTGGTACAGGAAATCCAACCCGGTCAGCTTCTTCATCCGAGAACCCTTTCCAGCCCCACCTGGGGCACGAGGATTCTCTCACCAGACCTGGGTCGGGATTTGGGGAGGGGGTCAATCCGAAACGATGACTCAAGCGAGAAGCCGCCTCCACCAGCGGCAGCGACGGCGATGCTGGGCGAGACGTTCATCGTGGATCCGGAAACGTGGCCCAGGCGGGGAGTCGGCTCGAACGAAGGCGTCTGCGAGTGCTTCATCGACGAGCCGTGAAGATTCGAGACGGCACGCATAGGGATGCTTTCGTAGCGACTTGATCATTGGATTTGAGTTGATTTCGTAGACCTGTGGCGTGCCATCAACGATTCCGAAGTCTGCCCGGCCAAACTCCAGCTCGGCGGCTTCGAAGAACGGACGCATGAGGTCTGCGAATCGGTTCGTCCTGATCATCTCGTGTTCATCGTCGTAGGCTTCTTGTCCCGCGACCCCTTCCTTCCCGTGCTTGGTCACCCAGGTCGTGTCATGCACCGAAAGCGACGGCACCATCCGATCGCCGACGCGGTAGATCGAATATTTGCGGAACCAACCGGCATCGCTCGCTTCGGCACAGTATTCGACCAGAATGAGTTGCCGCCGCGGGTACCCCTGGACGATCGCGGCCGCGATCGCCGCTTCGACCTCGCCGGCATCATGCAGCAAATCGGAGATGACGCCCGCGTGTCCGGATTCCATGCGCAGGAACACCGGAAAACGATCGGGGCGCGGCGTATCTTCGACCCGCCACACGTTGAAGCGATTCAAGCCGAGGTCATGAAGCGTGCGGAGCAGACTGAATCGCTGGCGAGCTCGTGCCGGATCGTTGATGGCCAGCCCCCCTTGTCGCACGATGTCTCGGTAAAGGTGTGCCGCAAGCTCGAGCTCATGAGGGTCCAGCCGGTCAAAATCGGTGAAAAGGTAGGTGGCCCGCGGCAATTGGGCCGCTCGCAGGGCCCGTTCGTAGCTGAGTATTCTCAGGCGTGCCCGGCACTGGCGACGCAATGACCTGAGCGTGTACCGATGCGAAGCCGTCGTAAGGGCGACGATCATCCTTAGGCAGCTTTCATGTAGTCGCAGGCTCCTGCCATGAGCGCTGCACCCAGGTCGCTGAGCCTGCCGTGCTCCGCCACCACGCCATACCCCGCCTCGAAGTTTCGGGCGTCTGCATCGCGTGATCGGTCTGCTTGTTCGCGATCTTCTTCGGTCAAGAGCCCTGACTCGACCAGTCTCGACATGGCCCAGTGCATGCGGGCTGAGACGAACGTGGCGTGATAAATGCCGTCCATCGGACGCGGATCCATGCGGAGTGGCGACTGGTAGAGCTCATCGTCATCGTTGAAAACCAGAGGCTCGTCGACGCAGAAGCCAAAGAGAAGGCTATGGGCGCTTTCGTGTGCCACGACCTCGACAATCGACCATTCGGTTTTGTGAAAATCCGCATTGAGGAACAGCGCTCCCCAGAGCTGAAAGTGCGACCCCCCGTCGAATTGCATGGGGAAGGCCGGATCACCGACCACGCACACGACATGCCGCACGATCGCACGAACTTCGGCTGCCAACTCCGGGATCGCGCGATCCATGAGCGTCAGGCCACGATGGTAGCGTTCCGCAAATGCGGCCGCGACCTCGGCAGGCGGTGGAAGCATGCCAATTTCGGAATTCTCCGTCATGCTGCGGTGGTATCTGGCACTCATCGGGCACGCGCGAGGGTCTGCAAGCCCGGCAACGTGCTGGTGGCGAGACGCCAGCGGGCGGGCATTGGCCACCCGCGAGAACGTCGCCTCTGCAGCCTCACAATCGTCGTTCATGAGTTCCAGCCCGAGTTGGTAATAGTCGCCGAAGAGGATCGGCGAATACGCCATGCCTGCCTCGAGATGGCCGACAAGCATTCCCATGCCGCCGGCATCGAATGGCACCACTCCGTCGGCTGCCTCACAGAGATGCCGGAGGCTTGCCCCCAACTCTCGGTGCATACGGAGGTCGAGATGCCGAGCACGGCAAGCGTCGGGCAAAAACCCAAGATGTGGGCGCATGGGGATGCCGTGCCTACGGAGTGAGCTTTGAAGGATTCAGGTCACGCGATGTCGCATCGTGCGGCGGCCAGCCGTTTCCGCATTCTGCGCGACCGAGGGGCTCTCACCTGGAACAATGACGAGCTCAACTCGTCCGCCGGCGCTTCAGGCCGATCTTGGCACCGATTTTTCCGCCAACCTTGCCGCCGAGCTTGGCACCGCCGGCCGCCCCCGTTGCTTCTTCAAGACGAAATCCGAGCAGCTTGGAGCGATCAATGGCGATCTTTTTGGTGGTCTTCTTCTCGTTCTTCATGTGTGGTTCCTCCAAGGAAAGCCCGCCGTGTGACTTGTCAATGACGACCGGCCTTGGGGTAATCGGCAGTCTGAACACTGGTTCTACAACGCCTTGCCACGAAAAGGGAGCGGCCTCGGTTGTGGGCAACTCAGGTAATTTGCAAAAGGATCTTCCGGACCGGCCCCGGCTCCGTGACGGAGGCGATGAGCCGGATGTCGCCGCCGCACCCAAGGGCACTGCAGCGGAAAATTCTCCTCCGCCCGCGGCCTCGCGCCGCCTGCCAAAGTTCCCGATCGCGAGCGCCGTGACGGCCCGCTGCTTCGCGAGGTTCATCGCTCCGGTGTGGCGGCATGAAGGAATTCATCCGCAGTCAGTGGACGAAGGGGATCTTGGCCTCGCTCGAGCCCTTGTTGCCGGATGACGCCGTCGGTAGAGCTCGATGGACGTCCCCCGTTGCGGCTCGATGCGAGCTCGTGCGGCTTCTTGCGGAGAAAGCTCCCCGAGTAGGATTCGTAACAACTGCC
>CAZPEM010000175.1:0-5664 GCA_964585575.1 uncultured Chitinophagaceae bacterium | reverse complement strand
CCGCTCGAGCCACCACCGGTGTCACCCGCTCGTGGACCGCCCACCGACTGGGGCGAGCTCGTGCAGATCCATGACGATCGCGACGTCTTTCAAGCGACGGATAGACGAACTGCCCGCGATCGATATTCACAGCCTCTGAGCGGTGCCGGACGCGACCCACGCATGTCGGGAAACTGCGAACTGGGACGCGGTCTGCTCGAGACGCGAGAAAAACGCCACCGAAGCGGGTGCGCCGCGTTTCGAGAAACCCGCTCCAGACGCCCGGGCCGCTCCTCCCGAGGCTCACGAGTCGCTCGTCGGCCGGAAGACCGTTGAGGAAGTGCCATTGACCGGGCTATCCTTCGCATCTCCACGACTTCACTTCGATCCTTTCGCTTCGCGAGGCCTGGGCACTCCTGTCGCGCATGGACCTGTGCGTGGGCATCGATACCGGACTGCCGCATGTCGCCGTTTCGTTCGGCGTGCCGGTAGTCTCGCTTCATGGTCACACCGATCCGCGGCAATGGCGTCCATGGAAGGCGGCATCGGTGATCGTGCAGCCGGCCGACGGCACGCGGTCGATGGAGGGGATCACGGTGGACCAGGTGATCGCGGCGGCCGATCGGTTGATCGACGAGGCCGGCGCGGTCCACAAGGCACGCCGCCGTGGCGTGCGGACCATCGACCTGCGAGCCGTCGGCTATCGCTATGAAGCGGTCGAGTCTGCGGGCATCGCCGACAAGGCTCCTTCCGAGACGCAGGCGGTTGGGATCGCATCCTGATCGCGGCCAGTTTTCAGCTCGTTCGGCACCGGCCCGTCGTTTGCCGGGCCGCTCGAATCATGCTAGCCTCAACTGTGATCGAAGAGAGACTCCCGCCGATCGACCTTCGGGTCCGCGACCCCTGGGATTGCCCGGGTCGGCGACGCGGGTGACCCGAGAGGAAAACAGTTCCATGGGTTGCTCGATGGTTCGTCCTGCGTGCGGCGTGCGGGCGTGGCTGGTGGCGGCCGTGATCGGCGTGCCGGCCGTTGTGGGGGCCGATCCGCCGCTCGATTTCAACCGCGATATCCGGCCGATCCTCTCGGAAAATTGTTTCTACTGTCATGGTCAGGACGGCCAGAAGCGGGAGGCCGATCTGCGGCTCGACGACCGGCAGGCGGCGATCGACTCAGGCGCGATCGTGCCGGGCGACCCAGGCGCGAGCACGATCCTCGAGCGGATCCACTCGACCGACCCCGACGTCCTGATGCCGCCGCCGGATTCGAATCGGCGGCTTTCGGAAGACCAGAAAAAGCTGCTCGATCGTTGGATCAAGGAGGGGGCGGAATACAAGCCGCACTGGGCATTCACTCCGCCGAAGCGGCCCGCGGCCCCCGAGGTGAAGCAGGCCGACTGGGTGCGGAACAACATCGATCGCTTTGTGCTCGCGAAGATCGAGGCGGCGGGGCTCGCGCCGTCGCCCGAGGCCGATCGGGCCACGCTCATCCGCCGGCTCCACGCCGACCTCGTCGGCCTGCCCCCGACGCCGGAGGAGGTCGACGCCTTCGTTGCCGACTCGCGGCCGGATGCATACGAGTTGTTGGTGGACCGGCTACTCGCCTCGCCGCACTACGGCGAACGGATGGGGCTCCCCTGGCTCGACGCGGCCCGCTATGCCGACTCGAACGGCTTCCAGCAGGACGGCGACACCTGGCAATGGATGTGGCGTGACTGGGTGGTGAAGGCGCTCAATGCCGACATGCCTTTCGACCAGTTCTCGATCGAGCAATTGGCCGGCGACTTGCTCCCGCATGCGACGATCGAGCAGAAGGTCGCCAGCGGCTTCAATCGCAACCATCTCTTGAATGGCGAAGGGGGCGCGATCCCGGAGGAGCAGCGATTCAACAATCTCTTCGACCGGGTCGACACGACGAGCACCACGTGGCTGGGCCTCACGATGGCCTGCGCCCAGTGCCACGATCACAAATACGACCCGATGACGCGAACCGACTACTACGGCCTGCTCGACGCCTTCAATCGGCTGCCGGAGACGGGCACGCCGACACGGTTCTCGGCTCGAATCCGCGTTGCCTCGCCGATCGTGGAGCTGCCCACGGAGGAGAACACACGTCGGCTGGCCGAGCTCGAGGCCACCATGAAGGCGCTCGAGCCCGACGCGAAGCCGGTTCTCGACGCCCTCTACGAGTCGTGGAAGACGGGCCTCTTTGCCGACGGAAAGCCGGCCGACGGCGAGGAACTGCCGCGGACGCTGCCGCCGCTCTTGCTCAAGCCCGAAGCCGAGCGGACCGAGGCCGAGAAGAGCGAGATCGACCGCGAACTGCTGCGTTTCTTCGACTCCAAGCTGAAAGTCAAGCTTATCGCAAACCTGCCGCAGGTCGTGAAGTATGACGCCGCGAGGAAGGCCTACGAGGAATACAAGGGCGACCAGATCCCGCGGGTGATGGTGATGAGCGACGAAAAGCCGAGGGACACGAAGATCCTCGACCGCGGCGACTATCTCTCGCCCATCGGGGAGAAGCTCTCGTTCCTGCCCCCGGCGTTCCTGCCGCCCCTGCCGGGGGGCTTTCCGCAAAACCGTCTTGGCCTCGCCAGGTGGCTCTTCCTCCCGGAGCATCCGCTCACCGCTCGGGTGCAGGTGAACCGGATGTGGCAGCAGTTCTTCGGCACTGGCATTGTAAAGACGACCGAAGACATGGGCGTGCAGAGCGAGTATCCGCGGCACATGGATCTGCTCGACTGGTTGGCCGTCGAGTTCCGAGAGCAGGGCTGGAGCCAGAAAAAGTTGCACCGTCTCCTGGTGACGACCGCGACCTACCGTCAGTCGAGCAAGGTGACGGCCGAGCACCTTGCCAAGGATCCGGAGAACCGGCTTCACGCCCGCGCGGCCCGTTTCCGGATGCCGTCGATGGTGCTTCGCGACGTAGCCCTCGCGGCGAGCGGCCTCGTCGATCTGCGGATCGGCGGGCAGCCCGTCTACCCGTATCAGCCCGACGAGATCTGGGAGGCGCTTGCGATCACGAAGGAGCGCGACTTCACGTATCCGGCGTCACACGGCCCCGACCTCTATCGCCGCAGCCTCTATACATTCTGGCGGCGGACGGTGAGCCCGGCGAACATGTTCGACATGGCCAACCGCCAGACCTGCACCGTCCGCGCGAGCCAGACGAGCACGCCACTGCACGCCCTCACGACCTTGAACGATCCGACATGGGTCGAGGCGTCGCGCGTGCTGGCGGAGAAGAGCATGAAGGCCGCCAGCGATCTCGACGGCCGGCTGACGCATGCCTTCCGCCGCATCCTCGGCCGCAAGCCGACGGCCTACGATCTCGACGCCCTGAAGCAGATGCACGCCCGCCAGCGCGAGATCTACGGCACCGACATGGATGCCGCGAAGCAGCTGCTCGCCGTCGGTGAGAGTTCCCGCGACAAGACGCTCGACCCGGCCGGGCACGCCGCGATGACGAGCGTCTGCCTGGCCATCTTCAACCTCGACGAAGCCCTGACTCGGGAGTAAGACGAGAATTCTCGACGAGTGGGAGCCCGGTGGGCAAAAGCCGGAGGAGCCTTGAGATTTTCGCGGAGGAGAGACATGAACTGGCACGCCGGGTCGGGCGAAAAGATCACCGCGACGGAGGCTTTCGCCCACCGGGCGGATGATCACACATGACAGACCTGAACCTCGAAAACATTCAGCGCGTCACCCGTCGCCAGCTCTTCGGCTCGGCCGGTATGGGGATCGGCTCCGTGGCCCTCGCGTCGCTCATCCAGCGGGATGCGGCGGCCGCGACCTCGACGCCGTCGGCCGCGAAGGGGATGCCTGGGCAGCCCGGGCTGCCGCACCATGAGCCGAAGGCGAAGCGGGTGGTGATGCTCTGGCAGGGGGGCGGCCCCTCGCACGTCGATCTGTTCGATCCCAAGCCCGAACTCATCAATCGTGGGGGCCAAGACATTCCCGCGAGCGTTCGCGGCCAGACGCGGCTCTCCACGATGTCGAGCGGCTATGCGAAGTGGCCGGTTGTCGCGGCGATCAAGCCGTTCAAGAAATACGGCCAGTGCGGGATCGAGATGAGCGAGTTGCTGCCGAATATCGGCGGGCTCGCCGATGATCTCTGCCTGGTCCGGAGCATGAATACGGAGGCCGTGAACCATGCCCCGGGCGTGACGTTCTTCCTGAGCGGTGCCCAGGTGCCCGGGCGGCCGAGTATGGGGGCCTGGATGAGCTACGGCCTCGGGTGCGAAACGGAAGACCTGCCGGCGTTCGTCGTGATGACGTCCTCCGACAAGGGCAAGACCTGCGGCCAGCTCTTCTTCGACTACTACTGGGGCAGCGGGTTTTTGCCGAGCCGGTATCAGGGCGTTCGGTTTCGCAACGCCGGCGACCCGGTGCCGTATCTCGCGAATCCGGCCGGCATGAGCCGTGAGGGAAGGCGGGCGCTGCTCGACGACCTGGCCTCGATGAACGCGAAGCACCTGGCCGACTACGGCGACCCGGAAATCGACACCCGGATTGCGCAATACGAGATGGCCTACCGCATGCAGGCCAGCGTGCCGGACCTCGTCGATTTTTCCGACGAGCCGCAGCACGTGATCGACCGCTACGGTCCCGACGTGAAAACGAAGGGCACGTTCGCCTACAACTGCCTGATCGCGCGGCGGCTCCTGGAACGAGGCACCCGGTTCGTGCAGCTCATGCATGCCGGCTGGGACCAGCATGGCAACCTCTTCACGCAGCTCGCGGAGCAGTGCAGAGACACCGACGCCCCGTCGGCGGCGCTCATCCAGGATCTCAAGGACCGCAGCCTCCTCGACGACACGCTCGTCATCTGGGGGGGCGAATTCGGCCGCACGCCGTTTGGCCAGGGCGATCCGAACAACCCCAAGGGCCGCGACCACTTCGGCAGGGCGTTTTCATGGCTCCTGGCTGGGGGCGGCGTGAAACCCGGCCATGTCTACGGTTCGACCGATGACTACGCCTGGAACATCACGGCCGATCCGGTGCACGTGCATGACATGCAGGCCACGATCATGCACCTGGTGGGCATCGATCACACGAAGCTCACGTTCCGCTACCAGGGCCGCCAATTCCGGCTGACCGACGTGCATGGTCATGTGGTTCGGGGGATCATGGTTTGAGTCTGGGCCAAGTTACGCACTTCGGAGCCATTTTTCGGATTTGTTGGCGGTCCATCGATCGTAAGTGCTGACGCGACAACTCGCGGTTCCGCGAACGTTAGTGTAGTGAAGACCTTGCCCCTGAGTTTTCGCTTTCGACTTTGCGATCGAAGAAGAACAGGCGAAGGTCCGCCTCAAAGACATCCGGCTCGAGCCGGGACTTATCGGTATCACGGCGTCTTCGCCCCGAACCACCGGCTCAGGCCCGCCGTCACGGCGCTGGCCATCGGGAGCGTCGGCACGCGCGGCAATACCGCGACGGGCGGGCACGCAACGGGGGGCTGCTGTGACGCGACTCAAAAGCCCCGCTCGCACGATACGTCGCGGATTGCCTGGGCCAAGCTGATGGCGAGGGTCGGGGATGATGAGTTTCCGCTTGAGTGCCCGAACTGCGGCGGCGACATCCGGCTGATCGCGTTCAGACTGTTTTACCAGTGCGAAACCATCCCTGGCCTTCGCACTGTTGGCAACCTCCGGTTGCTGCGGACATCCTGTCCGCGATCCGGGGCCG
>CAZPEM010000174.1:0-5667 GCA_964585575.1 uncultured Chitinophagaceae bacterium | reverse complement strand
CGCGACGGATCTGGAGGTCGAGCGGCTTGAGGGCGACCTTCTTGCTGCGGCCCCAAAAGTCGCGGTAGACCTTCGACAGGTTCCGTGTTTCGACGATGATTTCCGATGGGGAGCCCGCGGTGTTCGCCACTGCGACGCCGGCTTTTTCCGATCCTGCTGTCACGACGAGAGCCTTCCGTTTCAGGTTCGGCCCGCCTCCGCGATCCGAACCGCATATTTTCCCTGAAGCCTCCGGATTGTAACCCTCGCGCCGGTTCCGCGAATGGAGGGGCGGTGAGAGGCCGCAAATGGCGAGAGGTGAACGCGATGCGAGCCTCCGAGGTCGCTTGACAGGTCGGACCTACCTGCTACACTAAATTCATTGAGATTGAGTCTCATTTTCGTCGAGAGAGCCATGGTGATGCGTTTTTACGAAAGTCTCACTTCGAAAAATCGGATCGTCCGTTCGCGGCCTGCCTTCACGCTGGTCGAACTCCTGGTCGTGATCGCGATCATCGGCGCCCTCATCGGACTTCTGCTTCCGGCCGTTCAGAGTGCCCGGGAGGCCGCACGGCGGACCCAGAGCCTTTCGAATCTCCGGCAGATCGGCCTGGCACTGCACGGCTACCACGATGTCAACCGCAAACTCCCCCCCGGATTCCGTTCGACGGCGACTGGCACCACGGGCGTGGGAACGAACGAGGTCGTCACGGAGACGGGTCCAGGATGGAGTTTCTTCGCATTCCTCCTGCCGTATGTGGAGGAGACGGCTCTCCACAGCACGATTCGCTTCAATCTCCCGATCACGGATGAGCTCAACAAGGCCGCCCGGGAGACGAATGTTCCCGTTTTCATCGATCCCGGGGACACCAGCCCGCGGCTCATCGATATCACCGACTCCGGATCGCCACCGGCCGCCTCGAACACCCCGACGCTGATGACCCAGGCCGCCGTGTGCAGCTATGTGGGCTCCCTCGGCACCTTGCGATACGAGGAGCAGCCGTTCAACGGCGTCTTCCATCGCAACAGCCAGATACGGTTCTCCGAAATCACCGACGGCTTGAGCAAGACGATCGGCGTCGGCGAGCGGATGAGCCGCCACACCCGTAGCAGCTGGGTCGGCGTCGTGCCCGGGCAGGAGCTGGTCTACGCCCCGGAATCCATCCAATACAGGGCGAACGAGCCGAGTTTCAATTTTCGGCCGGCCATCACCGCAGTGCTCGTCCACGTTCGATCGAGCGTGCCGAGCCTGACAGGCAGTCCGGGCGGCTTTATCGGCCCGTACAAGGTCGGCACCAACTTCCTCAACATGGACGGCTCATGCAGGCTCATCTCGGATGACACGAGTGCCGACGTTTTCAAGGCACTCTGCACACGAGCCGGAAACGAGGCTATTCCGTCGGGCCAGTGACGCTCCGCGACGAGTTCTTCTGCCCGACGGCTCGTTTGGCCACTTCAACGACCTGCCTTGCGGCGAGGATCTCCGCCTCGGTGAAGTAGGGTTCGTCCTCGTCGACGACGTGATCGATCCGCTCGTCGGCGATCCGCTCCCATGTGAGGCCGCTGGAGAGGTGCCAGGCGGCGGCCTGGGCGACCTGCGAACCGATCTCGTTGCGGCTGAGCGACTCCATCACGCCGCGGAGCGCCGGATCGCTCGAGAAGGATTCGAAACGATCCAGTCGGTAGGAATGACGCGGCCGTGGCTCAGGCTTTCCGTGCTCGAGGCAGACCGTACGAACCTTCACCACACGGGTCTTTTCCGGCGGAATCGAAAAGGCACCGCCGGCCGGCATGCCGCCGAAGCCCCCGCCCCCGCCCCCCGCGCCCATAAAACCGCCGCCGCCGACCGTCTGCGGAGGGGCGTTCGCGCCGGCATTCCCGAATCCTGCATTTCCCATCGGCCCTCCGCCAATCTGGGCGAGCACGGGCACCCCGACGAACGCGGCGGGAAGCCGGAGGGTGAGAGGCTTTTTCGTGCGGTTGGTGACGATCACCTGTGCGGAGCGGGAGTCGGCGGGAATGAAGCGGACGGCCACGAGGCCCTGTCGCTCGGCCTCGAGAAGGTCTTCAGCGGAGCCGCGATCGGCCGTCTTGTTCCTTCCCGGACTGGCCGCCGCTTCCGGGCGTATTTCGTTGGCGGAAAGACGGCCGGCAGAAACCGCCGTTGCCACGACGATCAGTCCGACGACGAGAAACCCGATCGAGACGAACCGTGAAGCGATGCTCCCGCGGTCGAGGACTGTCAGCCGCATGCTTGGATTCTCCAGAGGCTCCGTCGAGGCGATCAACACGGGCCTGCCCGGGACACGATGCCGGGGCACGCGAGCCTCGCTTCGGATCGACTCCGCCCTTCAGTATGGATTCGGCAGGCCGCCTGGACAAACCGCAGCGGGAAGGCGGGGTGTGCCACCTGCACCGGTCGGGCAAAAACAGCCGGCTTTCCCGCGCCGGGTGGCACCGATCCGGACGAACTGCCACCCACGGCATTTACCGCACGGAAACTACCGCTTCGAGAACTGCGTGCCACGGCGGGCGCCGCGGAGGCCGTACTTCTTGCGTTCTTTCATCCGGCCGTCGCGGGTGAGGAGTCCACCCTGACGCAATGGCTCGGCCAGTTCGCCGTCGAACGACTTGAGCGCCCGGGCGATACCGAGCCGACAGGCGCCGGCCTGGCCGGCGGGGCCGCCGCCGTTGACGGTGATCTTCAGGTCGACGTCGTTTCGCTTGCCCACCTGCTCGAGCGCGCCGGAGACGAGCGAACGGTCCTTGGTGGCCGGAAAGTAGGCGGCCAGATCGCGACCGTTGATGACGATCGTGCCCGAACCCTTGCGGAGCCGCACCCGCGCCACGGCCGTCTTGCGACGCCCCGTCGCGATCACGTCGAGCCCACGACGGACCGACTTCCTGACCGGTTCTCCTGCGACCTGCTCATCAGCCATTCCAAATTCCTTCCGTTGGTTCAGTTGATTTCGAATCGAGAGATGGTCACTTCGCCCCGACCTCGAGCGGCTCCGGCTGCTGCGCCGCATGCGGATGGTCAGGGCCGGCGTAGACCTTGAGTTTGTCGAGCATGACCCGTCCGAGGCGGGTCTTCGGGAGCATCCGGCGGACGGCCTCCTCCACGATGAGCGTGGGTCGGCGGTCGCGGCGGTGCTCGGCCGTCTCCGTCTTGAGCCCCTGGTAGCCGGTGTACCAGCGGTAGAGTTTTTGCTGCCACTTCCTGCCGCCAAACTCGACCTTCTCGGCATTCACGACGACCACGAAGTCGCCGGTGTCCACATGGGGCGTGTAGGTCGGACGGTGTTTGCCCATGAGAATCATCGAAATGTCGGAGGCGAGCCGCCCGACCCGTTTGCCGGAGGCGTCGACGAGCCACCATCGCTGCGCCACCTCGCCCGGCTTCGCCATGAAAGTCTTGGTCACTTGAAATCCTCGAACACCCTTGATAACCGGATTTTTTCAAGCAAAATCGCGAGTAGAAAAAGTACCACCGCGGGGTTTCATCCGCAAGCGGCGAGCAGAAACCTTCGGATTCCAGGATACTCGTCCCCGGATCTCAACTCGGCCCCGGAAAAAAATCGAGCCCCGATGAAAATCGCCGCCATCAAGGAGACCTTCCCGAACGAACGTCGAGTCGCCCTCGTTCCCTCGGCGGTGGCCCCCCTGAAGAAGGCCGGGCTGGAGGTGCTCGTGGAATCGGGGGCCGGCGCGTCCGCCGGTTTCGCCGACGAGTCGTACCGCGAGGCCGGTGCGACGGTCGTTTCCCGCGACGAGGCTTTCGGGGCCGACTGCCTCCTGCAGGTCCGCTCCTGCGGCGCCAGCGGCGACGCCTGGCATGGTGACCGGGACCGGCTGCGGCCCGGCACGATCCTGATCGGCTGCTGCGACCCGCTCTCGCTCCACGCACAGTGCGGTGAGGCCGCCGAAAAGGGGGCGACCCTCTTCTCGCTCGAACTCGTTCCGCGAATCACGCGGGCCCAGAGCATGGACGTGCTCTCGAGCCAAGCCAACATCGCCGGGTACAGGGCGGTCCTGCTCGCCGCGACGGCCCTGCCGAAGATCCTGCCGATGATGACCACCGCCGCTGGCACGGTCACGCCCGCCAAAGCGCTCATCCTCGGGGCGGGCGTCGCCGGACTGCAGGCGATCGCCACCGCCAAGCGGCTCGGCGCCCAGGTCACCGCCTACGACGTCCGGCCGGCCGTGAAGGAGCAGGTGCAGAGCCTCGGTGCGAAGTTCCTCGAGCTGCCCCTGGAGACCGGCTCGAGCGAAGCGACCGGCGGCTACGCCAAGGCGATGGGCGAGGAGTTCTACGCGAAGCAGCGGGAACTGCTCGGCAAGGCCGTGGCCGACAGCGACATCGTCGTGTCGACCGCGATGATCCCGGGACAGCGGGCCCCCGTGCTCGTGACCCGCGATATGGTCTCCCGGATGCGTCCTGGCAGCGTGATCGTCGATCTCGCGGCCGAAAAGGGGGGCAACTGCGAGGTGACGGTGCCGGGCGACGCGGTGACCGTCGACGGCGTCATGGTCCTCGGGCCGACGAACCTCCCGGCCGAGGTGCCCTTCCACACGAGTCAGCTCTACGCCCGCAACATCACGACCTTTCTCCTGCACCTCGTGAAGCTCGGCCTGCCGCAGGTGTCGCTCGACGACGAGATCTGCCGCGACACGCTCGTCGCCCGCGGCGGCCAACTCGTCCACCCGAAGGTTCGCGAGAAGGCCGGCCTCCCGCCGCTCGACGTGGCATCCCCGAACTGACACCGCCAGCCCAGACCTGAAGAACCCGACGTTTCAACACCCCCACCCCGGGCCGAACCATGAACCTTCCCCTCACCTTTCACCTGCTGGCCGACGCCGCTGCGGGCGAGGATCCATCGTCGCGGTTCATCCGGCTCTTGACCGTGTTTCTGCTGGCGATGTGGGTCGGCTTCGAGGTGATCATGAAGGTGCCGCAGCGGCTCCACACGCCGCTCACGAGCGGATCGAACGCCATCTCGGGAATCACGGCGGTCGGGGCGATCGTCGTGGCGGCGTCGGTCGCGACGGCGGGCTTCCGGTTCGGCAACCTGCTCGGGCTCGTGGCCGTGGTGCTCGCCATGATCAATGTCGCGGGCGGCTTCGTCGTCACCCACCGCATGCTCGAGATGTTCAACCCCAAGAAGAAGTAGGCACCCATGTCGAGCCAAGCCTGGATCAATCTCGCCTACCTCGCCGCCTCGATGCTCTTCATCGTGGCGTTCAAGCTCATGAGCGGCCCGCGGACGGCCGTGCGGGGGAATTTTCTGGGCGCGGCGGGCATGGCGATCGCCCTCGTGGCGGCCTGCTTCGAAAAGCCGGTCCTCGAGACGATCGCCTCCAAGGGGGCCTGGCCGCTCGGAATGGTCGTCGTGGCCGGACTCATCGGCGCGGCGATCGGCGCGGTCATGGCGATCCGATACCCGATGACCGGGATGCCGCAGATGGTCGCCCTGCTCAACGGCTTCGGCGGGGCCGCCTCGGCGGTCGTGGCGGGCGGCGAATTGTGGAACAAGGTCGGCGACTCGCTGATCCGCGACGAGGTAGGCGTCCTCACCGCGGCCGCGACCCGGGCCGCGACCGACCTCGCGCCCTGGACCCAGTTCGCGATCGCCACGGCCCTCACCGGCCTCATCGGCGCGGTCACGTTCTGGGGCAGCCTCGTCGCCT
>CAZPEM010000173.1:0-5691 GCA_964585575.1 uncultured Chitinophagaceae bacterium | reverse complement strand
CCCGGGTCGGCGGCCTCATGCGGCCCGACGGTGGCCGAGGTGCCTGGACTGGTGCTCGAGCACCGCCTCGCAGACACGATCGACCTCGTCCAGCCGAAGCCCGGGAAAGCAGGGGAGGCTCACGATGCTCTCACACCACCGTTCGGCGTTCGGGAACCTGCCGACGGTCGCCCAAGGTCCGTCCTGCAGATGCAACGGGGTCTCCCAGTGCACCTTCGATCCGATCCCACGGTCCGCCAGGAACGCCCGCAGACGGTCGCGATCCCGCACGCGGATGCAGTAGAGATGGTGGAGCGAGGGACCCGGGATCGTGAGCCCCTCGCACGCGAGCACGGCGTCGTAACGGTCGCCAATCTCGCGGCGCATCTCCAGCCACGTGTCGAGGTGCCGCAGTTTGACCCGCAGCACGGCGGCCTGGATCTCGTCCATCCGCGACGTGAGTTGTCGCCGATGGCGGAGGCTGTCGTCGCGGCCGCAGAGGTCCCGCATCGTCGCAGCCAACCCATCGTCGTCGGTCGTGACGGCACCTCCGTCCCCCAGGCCGCCGAGCGTCTTGGTGGGATAGAAACTCCACGCCGCCGTCGCACCGGCGGGTGGTTGCCACCCGTGCGCGTGGGCGGCGTCGTAGAGGACCGCCGGCGGCTGTCCGGGCGGCGGCAGCCGGCCGTAGAAGAGCACCGGCACGTCGTGCGTGGAGGTCGGAGCCATCATCCCGTCGCGGTCGACATCGACAAGCCGCACGGCGGCGCCGCCGCGATGCAGACCGATCGCGGTGAGCGGCAGCGTCGTCGCCGGAATCCTCGCCCGCACGAGGCCGAGCGCCGTGGCCGCGATCGAAAGGGCGTCGGTGCCGCTGTTGCACGCGACGGCGTGCCGCTGGCCGCAGTACGCCGCCCACTCCTCCTCGAAGGCGGCCGTTTCGGGCCCTCGCAGGAAGGTGGACCGGTCGAGGCACCCCGCGATGGCCCGATCGATGTCGGCGCGGAGCGGACCGTGGGTCCGTGCGAGATCACAAAACGGGATCGGCCGCCTCATGAGGGCCTCCGCACGACCGCCAGCCCCGGCACGGCGGAACGGTCGATCTCCACGGTCCAGCCCGCCGGCAGTCTCCCGGTGAACCAGCGGACGCCCGTTTCCTCGTGCCACTCCGGGATCTCGTCGAGCGTCGCATTGCTGGCCAGGATCGTGCCGCCCGGCGCGAGCCGCTTGACGAGCGGGTCGGCGAGGCGTCGCCACTCCGCGGGGGAATTACCGTGCATGTCGCAGATGACGAGGTCGAACCTGCGGCCGACGCGCCGCAGGTAGCGGATCGCGTCGTCCACGACGACCTCCACGTCGAGGCCGGCGAGGTTGGCGGCGGCACCGCGATCGACGTGATCGACCGTGGTGACGCGGCACCCCTGCTCCGCAAGCATGGCCGTCATGCGTCCTCGCGAGCTGCCGAGTTCGAGCACGTGTCGGCCCCTGAACGCCGCCGCCCGCGCGAGGATGTTTCGCGCCATTTCGTCGGTCATGGTCCAGCCGGGCACTCCCCACGGCCCCATGCCGCCGAGCCACCGGTGACGGTCGAGGGCGTCGCCGGTCGACGTCGAGAAGACCGTGCCTGCGGCGACGAGCCGCTCGAAGTGTGGGTTGTCGCGGCGGAAGGCATGGCCGAAGTGGTAGCCCCACGCATGCCCCTGGTCACCGGCGAGACCGAAATCGAGCTCCGGCTCGAAGGCCCTGCCGAAGGGAAACTCGTGGAGCGGGATCGGCGTCGGCTGCAAAGCCTGGAACGTGGCCGCCACCGCCCCTTGCTCGCACATGTCGCGGCAGCCGTCATGCCCCTGCGCAAGCGGTCGGGCGGCGAGCACGCGGGCCATGTGCGGCATGTAGCGGCACTTCGGCGGCAGCGAGACGAGACCCGAGTACAGCTTGAGCGACGTGTCCACGATCGGCGCGTAGTGGCCGTAGATGTGCATTCCTTCCTTGTCGTCCTGCGCGACGCGCACGCCATCGACGCCGGCAGCCCAGGCATCGAACCACGGCGGCGCGGCCGTGACGACCATGTCGCCGTCGAGCACCCACTCCGGACCGTCGGGCCGCACACGCTCCGGAAACCACTTCCACCAGTACCCGAATCGTTCCGGCGGACAGCCGGCGGCGCGGAGGAAGGCCGCTAGCCGGGGATTGTCGTCCTCACTCACGGGCCACCATTCCACCGGCTGATTCGCCCAGGAGAGGATCGATCGGGCCCGCCCGGCGTCGATGCCTTGCGTGCAGAGGCAGTAGTCGACGCGGTCCCCGAACAGCCGCGTGGCCTGGCCGATCGCCGCCCTCGTCACGGGGTCGTCGAGCCCGTTCCCCTTGATCCAGCGGATCACCGGGCGGCCGCCCTCGGAAAAACGGCGGCCTCGACGTCGCCGTTCCTGCCGTAGATCGATCGCGGCAACGTCCTGCGCGCGTGTTCGCCGATTCCATGAGGGCCATGCAGCCGGATGGACGCCCCGCGCGATGCTGGCAAAACGTGTTCCAATCCACGATCCCATGGGCGGGGGTGGTAGGCGAAAGGCAGGCCGTGGACAAGGGCATTTGGCTCACATCCTCCGGCCGGCGGCTCGTACCGTGGGGCCGGACTCGATTTCCTTTTGCCTCCTCAGCGGAATCTGCGCGTGAATTTCGGCTCCGGGAGTTCGCCGAGGACGCGCTGTTGATGCACGTTGCCGTCGGATCTCACTCGCCAGCCAGCCGCGCAAGCCGCGAGGTGAGCAGCCGGCTCTTCGGGAGCGAGGCGGCTTCGGGTGTCGCGGCGAGCAGCCGCACGAGGTGGTCGAGCCGATCGGTGGGGCCGTGCTCGAGATTGAGCAGGAAGACCCGACGGCCTCCCACGACGCAGCCGCCACCGGCCAGCTCGCCGAGCGGCTCCTCGCGGATCTCGTACCCGAGATCCCGCACGAGCTGCAGGCATTCCTCGAGGAGTCCCAACGTGTCGATCGCCATGAACCGGGTCCTTCCCTCGCGAGTCCTCGTCCGCCGGGCGGCCGACCTCACCGCGGTCCGTATCCACCCGAAGTCACACCGAGCTGCTCCTTCCGCTTCTCGATCGCCGATCGGTATTCGTTGTAGCGGGCCCTCATCTGAGGCGACGTGCGGTCGATCAGGTTCTTCCTCCACGCGTTGCGGCCTTCCTCCGTGCGACCCCGACCGCCGCCTCCAGGCCGCGGTCCACCGCCGCCCGCCGCGTCACCGCCCGACCGCTGCCCACCGGAGCCGCCGGGCCCACCGGAGCCGCCGCCGGCATTCCCAGGACCAGCCGACGCCGCGAAGGCCTGACGCATGAGTTCCTCCTGCTGGATGTGCCGGTCGAGCTCTGCCACCCGCTTCTCGGGGGGCGCCGCCAAATAGGCGTCGATCCGCTGTCGCATGGCCGAGCGGAACAGGCTGCCACCGGCAGCCTCGGCCTGCGGCTGAAGCGACTCGGGCAGGCTCCGAATCTCCTCGCGGATTCGCTCCATCGTCGCGACCGATTCCTTCGCCTCGGCAAGCGTCTGCGGGCCGCCGTTGGCGACGAACTTCTGCCTCGCCTCTTCCGCCATCCGCTGGATGGCGACCACACGGGGATCGGTCGACCGCGAGAGCCACCCACCGAACCAGGCGACGAGGAATGCCAGCATCGCCAGCGCCGCGACGGCTGCCGCGATCCTGGCGGTAGCCCCGGAGGATTGCGGCCCGGGGGATTGCTTCGCGGATATGCTCGCCATCAGTCTGCTCCCTGTTTGGAATTCGACGGTCTGCAACCTGAACGTCCACGGTTTGCAAAGCTCTGACCGGGCATGAAGAGGCGTCTTCCGGGAACCATCAGAGATTCTCTACGTGGCCGTCGAGGTAGAGGAAGTTTCTCGCCCCCTCGGCCGGATTCCTGCCCCCCTCGGGCAGATTGAAATCGCTCTCGGCGGTCGGCGGAAAGAACGCGAACGGGGCGTGGAACGCCTCGAATTCATAGAGCACCCAGAGCTTCGTGGTCGCCCCGGTGTTGCCGCGGTACTGGAGAGCCTCCTGCCGGGTCTTGTTGGCAAGCCTTCTCGCCGGGTACTCGTAGCTCGTGCCTTCGTAGGCGAGCGTCTCGTACTCCTTGGGGCGGTCGGCCGTCGGGATCGCCTCCGTTGTCGTCTTGATCCAGGCGAGGTAGTCCTCCGGCTTCGGGAACCGCTCCCCGACCATGTACTTGCCGGTTTGGACGTAGTAGCCATCATCGGACGGGCAGCGGAAGACCTCGCGGCTCTCCTCCAGGAACGGCCCGAGCACCTTGGCGATGCTCGGCTTGATCGGCCGGTCGGACGTGTAGAACTCGAGTTCGGCACTCGGCAGGATCGCGGCATCGGGAAACTTTCCGCGACTCTTGCGGTCGAGGTAAGCCTGCACGGCGAAGCCGACCTGCTTGAGATTCGACTTGCACGTGGTCCGCCGCGAAGACTCGCGGATGGAACCGACGGCCGGCAGGATCAGCCCGACGAGAATCCCGATGATGGCGATGACGACGAGCAGTTCGACGAGCGTCATGCCCCGCGGGGTCGCCCCGGTTTGCCGGATCCGGCCCCGAAGCGACGGCCACCATGATTGACACATGTTTCCCATCATGAGGTCCTTCAACGAAACAGTCGAACGCGGGATGCGGCGAAGGGAAGTTCTGGAGTCGCGGCCCCGGGCCTGACGATACCGCCCATTGGACGCAAGTCCCTGGAAGATAACGTTTTTCGATTCACGAGACACTGACGTTTGGCGGAAGACTGTCGATGGACGTGAGCGATGCGTGTCGGGATGGCTTTGCCGTGGACAGTCCGCAGGGACGGACGCCGGGGCGGCCCCATTTCCCGGTGCCGCCCCCGGCGCCGCCGGGCCCAGCCGGGCCCTTGGCCGGCCCAGCACGCGAGCGGGAGATCGAGGCGATCCAGAGGCGGCACGCCGCCGAGATCGCCGCCCTCCGCCGGGAGCTCCTCGAGGCCCGCAAGGCGGCCACGCTCGGCGAACTGCTCGGCACGACGACCCACGAATTCAACAACATCCTGACGACCGTTCTCAACTACGCCCGGATGGGGCTGCGTCACAAGGATGCCCCCACCCGCGACAAGGCGTTCGAGCGGATCCTGTCGGCAGGCACCCGGGCGGCCAAGATCACGTCGAGCATCCTCGGCATGTCCCGCAGCCGTTCCGGCAGGATGGAGCCGGTGCAGCTCGAAGGGCTCGTCGAGGACGTGCTCGTTTTGCTCGAGCGGGAAATGATGAAGTACCGGGTGCAGGTCGAACGCGAGTTTTCGCCGACCCCCAGGATCCAGGCCAATCCGGGCCAGCTCCAGCAGGTGCTGCTCAACCTGCTCGTGAACGCCCGGCAGGCGATGCCGCAGGGGGGACGACTGATCCTCAAGCTCACCCACGACGATTCCAACGGCACGGTCGACCTCGTCGTCCGTGACACGGGCTGCGGGATGACGCCGGAGGTGATGCGGCGGATGTTCGAGCCCCACTTCTCCACGAAGAAGGGGCCCGACGAGACGGGCAAGGGGGGCAGCGGCCTCGGCCTCTCGGCCTGCCGCGAAATCGTGGACGCCCATCGAGGCCGAATCCGGGTCGAGAGCGCCCCCGGCCGCGGAACCGCCATCACGATCCGCCTCCCGACGTGAAGCGATCCGGTCACGCCGGTCACCACGGGCGGCC
>CAZPEM010000172.1:3991-5781 GCA_964585575.1 uncultured Chitinophagaceae bacterium | reverse complement strand
TCGCCGCGGCGGACGAGCTCCGCCGCCTCGCCGATCGCCTGGCTGGAGGCGGCGCAGGCGGTGAGGCAGTTGAGATTGGGCCCCTGCGCGTCGAAGAGCGCCGCCAGATGGCCGGCGGGCATGTTCGGCTCCTGCTCGAGCTCCGCGATCGGATGGAGCGTTTCCAGGCCGATCTTCGTGAACGTCGCGACGTCGAGCTTCTCCCCCTGGATCGACGCCATCATCATGCGGGTGAAGGCGTCGAAATCCTGCTGCCCCTCGCCGCTCCCGAGATAGACGCCGAGTCGCGTCGGGTCGGCGGACAGGCCCGCGGCCAGCCCGGCCGACTTCATCGCCTGGATCGCCGCCCCGACGGCGAACCGCGTGTGGCGGCCGCAGTGTTTCCAGGCGGCGACGTCCTGCCCCTCGTGGGAGAGGTCCCAGCCGCGGACCTCCGCGGAGATCTTCGTCGGAAACTTCGACGCGTCGAAGATCGTGGTCAGCCCGACGCCACTCTTCGCCTGCTTCAGGTTGCCCCACAGCTCCTCGACGCCGAGGCCAAGGGGCGTGACGCAGCCGATCCCGGTGATCACCACTCGCCGCCTGCCAGCCACCATCGCATGCCCTCTCGGAAGACTACTTGAACGCGTTCGCCCCGGTCCCGGTGAGCCCGGAAGAAAGAGCGAGGCCCGACACCGCGGCTTCCGTGCCCCACGGCGGCTGGAGGCGGTTGCCCTGTTCATCGACGCCGATGTCGTACATCTTCATTTGGGTGAGCCACCGGACGAACTGCTCCGGTTCGAAGAGCAAAGGAACACCCTCGCCCGGATCGATGTGGGCGAAGAACAGCTCGGCTTCACCCTGCGGAAAGCCCTCGCCGTCGCCGCCACGGTCGGCGATCCGCGTCGTCACGTGCACGAGCGACCCCGCGGGCTTCAGGTCGAGCACGGTGGCGTCGAAGAGGATCGTGTCGCCCGGAACGGCGTCGCGGTGAAACTGGGCCGCCGCCACCTTCGCAAGCACGACCCGCTTCTGGAAATTGATCGCGTCGGCCACGATGAGGCCGCCCGTCTGGGCCATGCCCTCGACGACGAGCGAGTTCGGCATGACCGCATAGCCCGGGAAATGGTCGTGGAGGTGGTCTTCCGACAGCGACACGTTCTTCACTGCGGACCCGGACTTCGCGCGCACGAACGCGTCGAACCGGTCGATCCAAAACCATCGCATCGCCAGAAACGGCCGCTGCCGTCCTCGTTGTTCCGCCCGTAGTTGATCACACCGATCCGCCGGTCAGCCGATCCGCCAGTCACACAGCGGCCAGCTTCATCTGAACGTAGCGGACCATGTCCTCGACCGTCAGCGTGTTCGCAAAGTTTTGCACCATGGGATTGGCCTCGAACTTCGCGAGATCGACGAACGGCATGCGGGCCTTGAGGGCCTCGATGCCGGCCGCGTTGACCTTGCCGTTCACCACGAAGTCGGCGCTCGAGAGCACCTCCTCCGGAAACAACTCGCCCCTCGGGATCTTGATTCCGAAAGCCTTCTCGAGACGGAAAACGATGTCGAGGAAGTCGATCGACTCGGCGCCGAGGTCCCCCACCATCGTCGCCGATGGGGTGACGTCGTCCTCATCCACTCCGAGAGCATCCACGAGGGCCGTCTTCACTTTGTCAAAAATCTCGTCTCTGGAAGGCATCGCCATTGCACCTGCGTTTGGGCTCCGAAACCCGGCGAACCACTGCGGCCCGCTCGGCCCGGGGAGCCGCATTTATAGGTCCGAGCACGGCGAATGGGAACCCCGGAACCGCCCC
>CAZPEM010000172.1:0-3891 GCA_964585575.1 uncultured Chitinophagaceae bacterium | reverse complement strand
ACCCGGGTCATCCCGGCCGGGTAACCGGGCCCGGTTCGGCCGTGGCTGCGGACGGGTGGAGAATGGTCCAGAATCGCCGCAGGTCGGCCCGGACCATCCGATCCAGAAACGCCTTTCCGGGGTCGGAATCGGCCAAGTTGTAGCGGTGGAGCTTGAGCCGGGCCGTGAGGCTCGAGCGGCCGTCCACCATGCCGCTCGCCTTCACGCTCGTCGTGGAATCGTCCTGGTCGAGCACCTCGGCAGTGACCGTGAGCACCTTCCCGGGCTCGACAAAGTCGCCGTACTTCACGTTCCGCGCCGCCCGTAGCACGATCATGCTGTGGGCGAAATCCTCACCGAGCCGGATCGTCCATGCGGCCGCCTGGGTCATCGCCTCCAGCATGAAGACGCCGGGCAGGACGGGAAACCTCGGAAAATGGTCGCCAAGGTACTCCTCCGCCAGCGAGACCGCCTTCACGGCCGTGATGCTTTTGCCGGGCTGAAGTTCGACGACTCGGTCGAGAAGCGTGAATCGCATGGTCGGCTGGGTTGTGGGTTGACGGTCGGCTGCGTGGGCGGTCGGCTGACAGGGTTTTCAGGGCGACGCCGCGCGGAGTATACGGATTCGCCCTGGGGCAACAACGTCACCGCCTCGCGTTGGACGGTCCGTCGCCCCAACCTCTGGCGAGGCCGCCGGGGGTGTCATCACGGCGTGTCACACGGCTGCCAACCTGACAGCCGCTGACCGTGACGCGTTTCATGTCGTGGCCGCACCGGCCGGCCGAATCCCGGTTTCAAGCGGGTTTTCTCGATCACTCCGTGCGGGTGACCGTCGCCCAGTCAATGGCACGCGACTTGCAAAAGTTGTCGGTTCGCCGGGACGCGATTTCCTTCGAGCCCGAGGCGTTTGTTTCCGGCCACGGGCGGGGGGAATCATTCCCGGTTCCGTGAACCCGTTCGAGAAGAAGCATCCCGACAAAAAACAAGAAGGAGGCACTTCCATGAATTCCAATCCGACTCCCTCGACACGCCTTCCAGCCCGCGCCGCCACCGGCCCCGCGGCCCTGCCCCGGCGAGCCCGACGATTCGCGTTCGCAAGCCCGCTCGAGGAGATTCGCGACGAGATGGACCGACTCTGGAGCGAATTCACGTCGTCCGCACCGGTCGAATGGGGACCGCTCCTGGACTGGGCGTACACGCCCGACGGCGGACGGCCGCTGCCCACCGCCGCCGCGGGATTTCCGGCGGTCAACATGGGTGAGACTCCCGAGGCGATCGTCGTCGAGGCGGAGCTGCCGGGGGTGATCGCGGCCGATCTCGACGTGTCGGTGGCCGGGAACGAGCTCGTGATCAAGGGCCGGCGTCACTCGCTCGAGCAGCCGTCGGAAACGACCACGGGCGAGCGAGCGACCTGGCTGAGGCGCGAGCGTGGCGCCGGCGACTTCGAGCGGCGGATCGAGCTGCCCGTTGCGGTCGATCCGGCGCAGGTCGAGGCGAAGCTCTGCGACGGCGTCTTGACGCTCTCGTGCAGGAAAGCCGCCGAGTGCCAGCCCCACAAGATCGAGATCCGTTCCTGAATCGTCCACTTCACCAAGAGACCATTTCCTCAAATCCTCAAAGGAGTACCCACAATGCCGACTGAAACCGTTTCCACCGAAACCGCTCCGGCTGAAAAGGCCGCCCGTGCCACGTTCCGCCCGAACGTCGACATCACCGACTTCGGCTCGGAGGTCGTGATCCACGCTGATCTTCCCGGCGGCCGTCGTGACGGCATCGATGTCACGTTCGAAGACGGCGTGCTCTCGCTCGAGGCCAACGTGCCGCCGCGGGACCTGCCGGGCACGGCGATCCGCAGGGAGTATGGCGTCGGCGACTACCGGCGGTCGTTCCGGCTGGGCGAAGGCTTCGACGCCTCGCGGATCACGGCCGACTACCGGGACGGCGTGCTGACGATGAAGGTGCCGCGGCTGGCGGCCGTCCTTCCGAGGAAGATCGCCGTGACGGCCGGCTGATGAGCCGGGCTTGGAATCACCCCGGGGGCCAACAGGGGCGGCGGTCGCCCCGCGGCCACTCGGCGTGGAGTGTTCGTGGACCGAGAAAACTGGACCGAGAAAAACCGAAGAAAAGGAGCCTTGCAATGAGTCTGATTCCTTTTCGCACGAAGCGGGCAAGCGGCATGGAGCCTGGCAGCCTGACCACGTTGACCGATTTTCGAAACGAGATGAACCGGCTGTTCGAAGGGTTCTTCAGCCGGCCGCTCGAGCCGATGCCGGCTTGGTTCCCGCCGGCGTTCGGCGGGCCGTGGCTGCCGGCAATCGACGTCTCGGAGACCGATACGCTCGTCCGCGTGCGGTGCGAACTGCCTGGCGTCGATCCCAAGGACGTCGATGTGAGCGTGTCGGAGGACCGGCTCGTGATCGCCGGCGAGAAGAAATCCGCCGCGGAGACCACGACCGACGGGATGACCCACCGCGAGGCGCACTACGGCTCTTTCAGCCGGGCGATCCCGCTGCCCGAGGCCGTCGATCCTGCGAAGGTCTCCGCGAAGTACGACAAGGGCGTGCTCGTCGTCGAGATGACGAAGTCGCCCTCGGGTACCTCGCGGAAGATCCCGGTTCAGGCGGCCTGACCGCACGCTGCCCGGGCGATTGATCGCGCGGCCCGTCAGCGGATGGCGGGCCCGCGGTCGGCGGCCGGGCGGAGAAACCCACCGGGAGAGTAGACTCTCGATCGTCATGCCGCTCGTCCTCGTCCCTGCATTCGACCTCCTTCCGAAGTCTCCCCGCTCGGTGGACCTCTCGGGCGTCGTGCCCGACCGGCTCTCCGCGGCTTCGATCGTGGCGGTGAAGGGCATCACGGTCCGTGCCGACGGCCGTGCGACCCAGCTCGGCACCCTGTTCGAGGTGCGGGGCGACGCCTCCGACGGGACGATCGAGTGCGTCGGCGATTTTTCTCGGGTCCACTTCGTCGCCGCCGGAATGGCCTGGGGACGATTCGTCGTCCGCGGCCCGGTGGGAAGACATTGCGGCGAGCGACTGGTCGGCGGACGGATCGAGGTCGAGGGGAACGCAGGCGACTGGCTCGCCGCCGAGATGTCGGGGGGCGAGATCCACGTCGCGGGCGACGCGGGCGACAACGCGGCCAGCGGTCTTGCCGGCAGCCCAAGCGGCGTGAGCGGCGGACTGGTGACCATTCGCGGCTCCGCGGGCCATCTCGCCGGCTCCCGCATGCGGCGGGGCATCCTCGCCATCGGCGGCGACTGCGGCGACGGGGTCGGATTCGAGATGCGGGCCGGAACGATCGTCGTCGCCGGCGGGCTGGCGGCCCACGCGGGGCTCGGGATGCGCCGCGGTTCGATCCTCGCGCTCGCAGCACCGCCGTCGCTCGGCTGCGGGTTTTCCCGGGGGGCGACCTGGCGGCCACCGGTGCTGGCGATGCTGCTTCGGCGACTCGCCGACGCCGGATTCGGCCCAGCCGCCGCAACCGACCCGACCGGGCGGTCCTGGGTGCAGTGGCACGGCGACCGGCTTGCCGGAGGGCGGGGCGAGGTGTTCGTGGCCGCGGCCTAGCTGACCGGCCCGGTTGCCGGGAAAAAGTCCGGGCCCTTTTTTCGCGGCGGGCTTTCGACTAACCTCTGAGACTCGGAAAAACGAAGTTTCCCGTGTCCCCACTGGTTCTGTATGCCCACGATCTCCCAGCTCGTCCGCAGCCGTCGCCGGCCGAAGCGGAAGTTTTCCAAGTCACCGGTGCTCGATCGCTGCCCGCAGAAGCGAGGTGTCTGCCTCCAGGTGCGGACGATGACGCCGAAGAAGCCCAACTCGGCGCTTCGGAAGATCGCCCGTGTGCGGCTGTCGAATCAGAAGGAAGTCACGGTCTACATCCCGGGCGAGGGGCACAACCTGCAGGAGCACT
>CAZPEM010000171.1:0-5865 GCA_964585575.1 uncultured Chitinophagaceae bacterium | reverse complement strand
GAGGCGTTGAAGCGTTTCCAGGCCTGATCCCAGGGCGTTGCCGCGCAGCCAAGCCACGCAGCAAAGCCGCGCAGCAAAGCCGCGACGAAAGCCCCCGGGCCTCCCTGAATTGCCTGCCTTTCCCATCAGGGAAAGTCTGCAGGATCGCGTCAGCCGTCACCGATAGAAGAGTCGGTGGCGTGGACCAATCCGCGGGACGACTTTCGATGCTGCGCGGTTCCGGAAACCATCGCGGGCTGCCGTTCCCTCTCGTCGCGTGCGTCGCCGTTGCGAGCTGCGGCTGGGCATGGGCCGAGCCGGAGGTGTACGAGGAACAGAGGGCCGATTTCCGGGAGCCCGACGTCCGGAACGCGGATTTTCGCGACCGCGACGACGTGCTCGCGACGGCCGTCGCGGAGGACGAGTTCATCGATCTCTCCGAGCCAAGCGGGTTCTCGTCAATCGACCTCACCGAGGAGGAGGTCCGCACGCTCGTCGATCAGGCGGTCGAGGCGCGTCTCGCCGGCATCCCGCGGCCGCGGTACATCCCGGCGACCGACATCGAGCCACCGAAGGGGCTCATCTTCCTGAAGACCGACCCTCGTCGCGGGGAATATCCGTTCTCCATGGCGCTCGGGGGCTACCTGCAGTTGCGGTGGTTCGAATTCGCCCGCGACGCGACCGAGTGGTTTCCCACCGGGGCGACGTCGGGCAGGCCGGTCAACAACATCAACACGTTCAACATCAACCGCTTCCTCCTGTCGTTCCACGGACACGTCGTGGACGAACGGCTGCTCTACAACTTCGCCCTGTTCGGAACGACGAACGTCGGCATCCGCTCGGGTGTCGTGCCGATCGGGATGGCCGGCTGGCAGTTCAGCGAGGCGGCGATCGTCGGCGGCGGAATGACGATCGTCCCGGGATCCCGCGAGTGGCAGCAGATGACGCCCTGGACGCTGGGCATCGACCGCAGCATGGCGAACACCTTCTTCCGGCCCGGCTTCAGCCCGGGCCTGCAGGCGATGGGCACGATCGGGGGCGGCACGGTTCACTACGTCGCCGGCGTCTGGAACGCGATCGACGGCGGCACGACCGGCGTTCTCCGCCGCGGCACGTCGATGGCATGGGCGGGGAACACCTGGTGGGAGCCGCTCGGCCCTTTCGGCCTCGGGGTTTCCGACATGGAACACCGCAGGAATGCGGCCGTCCGCGTGGGCTGCAGCGGCGTCCATGCCCTCACCAACGCCCTGCCGATCCCGGGCAACAACCCGGAAGACACGATCGTGCGGCTCTCGAACGGCACGCCGATCACCGCCGACGGCGCCCTCGGGCCCGACAGCACCGTCGAGCAGTTCGTCTACCGGCTCGCCACGGTCGATGCCGCCTGGAAGTGGCGGGGCATCGGCGTCTCCGCCGAGTATTACTTCCGGATGCTCGACAACTTCAGGGGGGAGGGCACGTTCGACCGCTCGAGCATGTTGGACCACGGCGGCACGGGCTATCTCTCCTGGTGCTTCGTGCCGCGGACCTACGAGGCCTACGCGCGGTCGAGCGTCGTCACCGGCCCCTACGGCACGGGGCAGGAGTATGGCGGCGGGCTCAACTGGTATCTCAAGAAGACGCGGCAGGCGAGGCTCACGCTCGAGGGGCTCTACATGAACCGTAACCCCGCGCAGAACTTCCTCTATCCCTACCGCGCCGGCTACACCGGCACGGCGATTCAGACGCAGCTCATGGTGATCTTCTGATCGTCGGGCGCCGGATCAGAAGCAGTCGTTGCGGACTTCCTGCTTGATCAGCTGCTTGAGCCGCTGAATCGCCTGCTGCTCCTGGGCCTTCGCGTCCCGCCAGAACTGGGCGATCTCGTCCCGCCACTCGGCGTTGGCGATGTACTGGTCGTACCGCCAGAGGGCGTCGAGCCGGCGGCTCAGGTCGTGCACGAGGTCGTGGTCGTGGTCGGCGCAGCCGCAGGTCTCGCCGAGGTGGGTCATCTCTTTTTCCGCTGCCAGCGTCATGGCGTGGTCTCCCGGTGGGGTGGTGGTCGGACGAGCTCCGTTCCTGGGGATGCCGGTGCGGTTCCTCGCGTCTCGCGGCGGAACTCTTCCGGCCGCGGGGAGCGTTTTCAAGCCGGAGGCAAAGTGGCATCGTGCGGCGGCCTTTTCAGGACCTGCGTCACCGGACAGATGCGCCGCACGGCCCGGCGTCGATCGGCCGCGAGCTTCAGTTGAGCCGCGTCGCACCGCTGACCTGCACGGCCAGCTTTCCCTTGCACTCGCGGTTCGACGGCAGGTTCACCTTCAGAAACAGCATCCCGGTCCGCTCCGCGGGCTTTTCATATTGCTTGCCGACTGCGAAGGGCCGCGGCGGCTTGCCTTCCTTCTCCGGCGCGCCGGGGGCGATGACGGCCATCATGGCCCCGAGAGGCACGTGGCCGACGACATCCTCGGCGGGATTCGCCGTCGGCACGCCGTCGGGTCCGGCGGTGAGCTGGACGGAGCCGGTGTACTCGCCCTTGACATGAATTCGCAGCGTTTCGTCCTTCACGACGGAGCCCACCGGCTGCCAGGTCTTCGCCGGGTCGATCTCGAGCTCGAACTGCCGCGAGTCGAGGATCGTCTTTCGAAGCTCCGCGAGCTTCTGCTTGATCGCATCGTTCTTCGGGTCGAGCCGGCCGAGCGCCTCGAGGAGCACCTTCGCCCGCTCCGGCTGGCCGGCATCCTCGTAGCCCTTGATGAGCGCCGTCGTCTCACGGAAGAAACTTTCGCGGAGGTCATCGACCTTCGCGTCGAGCCGCTTGAGCTCCGTCGGGGAGACCACCCGCGGCTTCGGCTTGGCGGTGGCCTGTGCGGATACGGTCGTCGGCAGGCACGCGACCGCCACCGCGCCAAGCAGTGCCGCGGTCGATGAAACGTCGAACCAGCTCGAGCGACGCATGCAGGAAACCTCCGGGGAACGCGGCCTAGCGACGGCCAGCCCGCGGCTTCCTCGAATCCTCCTGCATCGCGGCGGCGAGGGCAAGATCGGCCAGCGGATCGTCGTCGAGGATCGTGCCGATCGCGGTTGCACCGGTCGTCGAAATCGTCGCTCCGGACGCCGACGAGAGGACGACCACGAAGGTCTCGGTTCCCTCGTGAAGAACGTCCCCTCTCACGACCACACGAACCGTCCGGCTCGTCCGTCCCTTGGGGATGACGAGCGTGCCGCCGGCAGCATCGTAGTCGCTCCCGGCCGTCGCCGATCCATCGGCCGTCGCCCACTGCACCGTGGTTCTCGTCGTGGCCGGCGTCGAGAGCGTGATCGTGAAGGTCAGCCGCCGCACCCCCCGGTTTCGCTCGAGGATCTCACCCGAGGCGATGCTCACGGTCGGCAGCCCGGGCGTCGGCGGCTGCGGAGTCGTCGGGGTGCTCCAGAGCGCCCCGGTCGCGGCGTCGAGGACGGCCCGGTAGCGGTGCGCCGTCTCGAGCGGCTGGTCCATCCGGTGGAGCTTCGCGAAGTCGCCCCAACTCGACGCGCCGGCGGGGCCGGTGAACTGGAAGTCGCAGTAGAGGCTCATGCCCGCGGCATCGAGGCCGCGGAGATAGTCGCGGTAGAGGTCGCCCATGCGGGGGTCGTTGCCGGCCGCGTAGAAGACGTCTTGGTAGGGACCGTTTTGGCCGTCGAGGTGCGGCCCGCCCTCGTAGGCGACGAGATTGATCGGTCGGCCGAGCGACATGGTCCACTGGTCGGCGAGCCGCTTGTGGTTCGCCGTCCAGCCGATCGCCTCGGTGATCCCGGTCCGCGAGTCGGCGAGCACGTCTTCCACCGTCGTGGCCGAGGTGTAGGTGTCACGCCGTGCCTCCGACGGGCTGAAGTAGGGAGCGATCGCGATCGCGTCGAACGACCCGGCCATGCTCTCGACGACGCGGTTGGTGACCCAGTCGTTGGCGGCCCAGCCGGCGGCCACCCGCACGAGCCGCTGCGGCTCGTCGCGAAACACGTCGGCCCAGATGTCGAGATCACGCTTCGCCTCGCGGCCCGCCACCTGCCAGTTGTCGAGACCCGAGTATTCCCCGCGGCCCATCTGATCGACCACCCACCGCGATGCTTCGAAACCCCAGGCGAAATTCCAGATCTCGTTCGACCATTCCACGTAGACCTTGCGGCCCGGCTCGAGCGAGGCCTTCACGGCGGTCGCGAAGTTTCGAACGAAGTCGTCGTCGGCCATGTGGGGCATATTGAACCACGGGTCGGCGTCGAGGTCGTTGGCGAGCCGCACCATGTATTCCAGCGCCATCCCGTTGACGGGCGAAGGGGTCGGCGGCGGACCCGACTCGGACGCTTGCCGGATGGTGGACGGCTCCCGGCGGTCGGCCCAGGTGCGGATGTCGGAGGAGTTGGTCTCCTGCATCCCCATGAATCGCAGCACGCCGAAGGGGGCGAGTCGCTCGCGGAAGAGCGGGTGGAAAGGGGAGAACGCGGCGTTCGGCTGCCACGCCTGCCCCGCGAACGACTGCCCCCCGTAGTCGGGCATCCAGACGTGGATGTCGCGGATCGGGTTGGTGGGGCTCGTCTCGTCGATCCGGAGATGAATGCCGCCGTCGCTCGGCGTCACGGCCAGTTCGGCGAACGATCGGCCGTCGGGGAGCGTCCCCCGCGACACCTCGCGGGCGTCGAACCCGAAACTCACCTCGCCGGTGCCCCGCCACTCGGCCCGGTAGGTGCCCGCCGGGTAGGCCCCGCCGAGCTCGCGAAACATGAGCGTGCCGGCGGCCTGCCGGTAGGTCTGGCCGGCTTGCGTGAAGGTCTGGAGCGCCACGGGAACACCATTGCCATCGACCTGGATCGGCCTCGTCGCCCCGACGTCCCAGATCGTCTGCCAGGGATCGGCGACATTCACGGCATGCGCGATCCACGGCCGCGACGACTGGAAGGCGTCGGTGAAGGTCCACGCGGGGGACCAGTCGGCGACCCGCTCGAGGTTCATGCCGATCCGCATCCGGCCGGTCGAGTCGGCCGCACAGAGCCGCCGAGACTCGCATCGCTCCACGCCGAGAGGCTGCTGACAGGTCGTTTTCGTCATCGCATGGCTCCACCGGCGGGCATCGCGAGGCCGCCGCAGAATGCCTCACGATTGTGC
This sequence comes from uncultured Chitinophagaceae bacterium, assembly GCA_964585575.1. Lineage (GTDB taxonomy): Bacteria > Planctomycetota > Planctomycetia > Pirellulales > UBA1268 > UBA4655. The sequence continues at coordinate 770 of CAZPEM010000171.1, read as the reverse complement.
AAAATCGATCGGCAGACCTGCGAATTTCCCGAGATCCACAGGCATATTCCGCCGGACGAGAGGGAGAGAGCAAGCCGCGTGCCGAACGGAAGGCGACGCCCCGCGTCGCGGCGGTTCACGGAGCGGGGGGTGTGGACTCCGCCTGCTTGAGCAGGCGGAAGAGGTCGCTGTCGGTCGTGAGGATGAGCGTCGTGCCGCCGTCGAGCGTCTTGCGGTAGGTGTCGAGCGTCTTGGTGAACCGGTAGAACTCGGCCGCCCTCGGGCTCGCCGTGAAGGCCTTGGCGTAGATCTCCGAGGCCTTCGCGTCGGCCTGGCCCATGATCTCCTCGACCTTGCGGTAGGCGTCCGACTCGATCTGCCGCAGATCGCGTTCCCGGCGGCCGTCGATCTTCGCGGCCTCGCCGGCCCCCTCGGACCGAAACCGCTCCGCGATCTGCAGCCGCTCCGAGATCATGCGGTCGTAGATCTTCTCGATGACGCCCCGCTTGTAGTTGAGCCGCTTCACGCGGACGTCGAGCAGCTCGATCCCCCAGATGCCCACCTTCGGCGCGGCGGCCTCGAGAATCTCCTTCTCGAGCGTGAGCCGGCCGAAACGGATCGGCGGAAGCACGTTCACCGCGGCGCCGGCCTCGGCGAGCAGGAGGTCCTTCTCCGGCGTGCGCAGCTTGTCGGAGCGGACGAGCTCGATGAGGTCGTGCCGGGCGACGACGTTCCTCGTCTCGCTGCCGATGATGTCGTCGAGCCGGGAGAGGGCGCTGCGTTCGTCGCGG
>CAZPEM010000170.1:0-5871 GCA_964585575.1 uncultured Chitinophagaceae bacterium | reverse complement strand
GGGAGCGGACGCGGAGGAGCATCAGGCGTATCCTCGCCGTAGCGACGGAGCGTCTGCTCCCCCGGTGGCAATGCGGTCTCGTTCAGATGGTCTCGGGCCTCGGGACGACCCGTCAGTCGCCGCACTCCGAGACGCAGCGGTAGGCGAGCCCGCCCAGGATGCCGCCGAGGATCGGCGCGACCCAGAAGAGCCAGAGCTGCTCAACCGCCCAACCGCCCACGAAGAGGGCCGTCGCGGTGCTGCGGGCCGGGTTCACGGAGGTGTTGGTGACCGGGATGCTCACGAGGTGGATGAGGGCGAGGCAGAGGCCGATCGCGATCGGTGCGATGATCGAACTCGAGCGGTGGTCGGTCGCACCGTGGATCACGAAGAGAAACATTGCCGTGAGCACCACCTCGACGAGGAAGCAGCTGCCGAGGGGGTAGCCGCCCGGCGAGTGCGATCCGTAGCCGTTGGAGGCGAAGCCGCTTGCGAGGTCGAAGCCCGGCAGCCCCTTGGCCACGAGGTAGAGCACGCCGGCCCCCGCGATGCCGCCGCCCACCTGCGCGACGATGTAGCCGATCGCGTCCTTCATCGGGAATCTGCCCCCGGCGACGAGCCCGGCCGTCACGGCGGGATTGAGGTGGCAGCCCGAGATGTGGCCGATCGCCGCGGCCATCGTGAGCACCGTCAGGCCGAACGCGAGCGACACCCCGAGAAAGCCGATCCCCAGGTCCGGCCAGGCCGCCGCGAGAACGGCGCTGCCGCATCCACCGAGCACGAGCCAGAACGTTCCAATCGCCTCCGCCAAGAGCTTCCTCATGATCGCCTCCAGAAGTGCTTCACCAGAATTCGAAAAGTTCCCCGGCCCGGTGCAGGAACACGATCGCCCCGATAACCGCCGCCGCGATCGCACTGAGTAACACGGCGCCCCCCGCCATGTCGAGGGCATCCCGGATCCGGGGATGACGGCCGACGGGCAGGGCCCTCGCGAGCGATTCGATCGCCGTGTTGAAGATCTCGGCCACGAGCACGACCGCGATCGCCCCGACGAGCAGGCACCATTCGACGAGCGAGACCCGCAGCACGACGGCCGCCGCGATCACGACGGCGGCGACCCAGAGGTGCACGAAAAAGCTCGACTGGCTGCGGACCGCCCGCGCGAGCCCCCGAAACGCGTCGGCAAACTTGCTCGACCAGGACCTGCGGTGGAGCTTCACACGATCAGCCGACCTTCACGTACGGGTCGCCCTTCTTCCAGTTGCACGGGCAGAGCTCGTCGCTCTGGAGGGCGTCGAGCACGCGGAGCACCTCGGCCACGTTGCGGCCCACGCGGCCCTGGTTCACATCCACCCACTGGATGACGCCATGGGGATCGACGATGAACGTGGCGCGGAGGCAGTAGCCCTCGGTCTTCTCGAGGATCCCGAGCTCCGGGGCGAGCTTCTGGGCAGCGATGAGCGGGTAGCCGAGCTCCTTGAGGTCCGCGTGCGACCGCCGCCACATCATGTGGGACCACTCGTTGTCGGTGCTTCCGCCGACGACCTTCGTGTCGCGGTCGGCGAAGGCCTTGAGCTGCTTGTTGAACTCGGCCAGCTCCGTCGGGCAGACGAACGTGAAATCCTTCGGGTAGAAGAAGTAGACCACCCAGGAGCCGGCGTAGTCGGCGTTCGTGAGGAGCTTCAGATCGTCCTTGCCCGTGCCGACACAGGCCTGGCAGGCATATTGAGGGAACGCGTCGCCGACGGTGAGCATGGGGTGCTGTTCTCCGGAGGGTTTCGAGAGGTCGCAGTCTACGGGGGACGGCAGGGGCGTTCAACACGACCGGTTCGGCAACGGCGGACGTGTTTCTGCGATACTCCCCGTTGATGCATCCTCCAGCTCCGCCATCCGCGGCCGCGCCATCCGCTCCGAGGATCCACCTCGACCCCATCTCCGGCCGTGCCGTGTTCGTCGCGCCGGAGCGGGCCGAGAGGCCGATCGACGAATCGACCACCGCGCCGACCGGTGGCCTGATCGAAGCCTGTCCGTTCTGTGCCGGCAACGAGCGGCTCACACCTCCCGACGTGGTTCGAGCCGAGGATGAGTCGGGTGGCTGGCGGGCGAGAATCATCCCGAATCGATATCCGTTCGTCCGCGAGCTGCCAGATGCAACGGCAGCCGCGACGCGGGGAGAAGATCGGGCGGCGCACGGCGTCCATGAGGTCGTGATCGAGTCGCCCCGCCATGAGCGGTCCATCCTCGCGATCGATTCCCGCTCCTGGGAACTCGTCTGGCGGCTGTGCCGCGACCGGCTCGCGATGCTTTCCTCCCGCCGCGACCTGGCCTGGGCGACGATCTTCAAGAACTCCGGGCCCCGCGCGGGGGCGTCGCTCGAGCATGTCCACAGCCAGCTTGTGGCGATCGACTTCGTGCCGGCGACGATCCGTGCGGAGCTCGACCATGCCCACGCGGTGCCGGATGCGTTCGAGGCGATCATTCGCGAGGCCGAGGCGGAAGGACGCGTCGTCGAGACTCTCGGCAGCCTCGTGGCCCTCTGCCCCCCCGCTCCGCGACAGCCGTTCGAAACCTGGATCCTGCCGCGGCATCCCGCGGAATCGTTCGCGCGGGCCGGCGACGACGACGTCGCGGCAATGGCCTCCCTCACCCGGTCGGCCATCGGGCGGCTCGGTCGGGTCGTTCCCGGAGCCGACTACAACTGGTGGCTGCACCAGGCCCCGTTCGATCATGCAACCGGCAACACCACGCCGACCGGCGGCTACCGCTGGCACCTGGAGATCATGCCGCGGCTCGCGCAGCTCGCGGGATTCGAGCTCGGCACCGGCTGCCACATCACGACGCTCTCACCCGTGGAGTCGGCGCGACGGCTGGCGGAGGCGTGACGGCATGCCGCCACGGGTTTGGCGCGGCCTCCGGCCACCGCGACAATCCCGGTTCTTCCCGAAAGGCACTTCCCACATGCGATCACCCGTTCGATTCGTCTTCGTCCTCCACGATCACCAGCCGGTCGGCAACTTCGACGGCGTGATCGAGCAGGCCTACCGCGACAGCTACCTGCCGGTGCTCGAGCTCGTGGAGCGGCACGCGGGCATCCGCCTCGCGATCCACACCAGCGGCCCGCTCGCCGAGTGGCTCGACCGCCACCATCCCGACTACCTCGACCGGCTCGCCCGGCTCGTCGCCGCCGGCAGGCTCGAGATCGTCGGCGGCGCGTTCTACGAGCCGATCCTCGCGATGCTGCCGAGCCAGGACCGGATCGGGCAGATCCGCCGTTACTCCGAGTGGCTCGAGCGGCGGCTCTCGGCGAAGGTGTCGGGCATGTGGGTGGCCGAGCGGGTGTGGGATCCCGGCATGGTCCGCGACCTCGCAGCGGCGGGCGTCGGCTGGACGATCCTCGACGACTTCCACTTCAAGGCGGCCGGCCTCGCCGAGGAGGAGCTCGACCGCTACTGGCTCACCGAGGGGGACGGCTCGACGCTGCCGGTCTTTCCCGTGAGCGAGCACCTGCGGTACGTGATCCCCTTCGCCGCGCCGCACGCCACGATCGACCATCTCGCCTTCCTCGCCTCCCGCCGCGAGAACGCGGTGGCCGTGCTCGGCGACGACGGCGAAAAGTTCGGCGTCTGGCCCGACACGTTCAAGACGGTCTTCGAGGAGCGGTGGCTCGAGACCTTCTTCGGCCTGCTCGAGCACAACCGCGACTGGATCCGGATGAGCCTCCCCTCGGAGGTGATCCGCGACCTGCCGGCGGCCGGCACGGTCTGGCTGCCCGAATGCAGCTACCGCGAGATGACGACGTGGGTCTTGCCGCCGAAGGAGCAGGAGGCGGTCGTGGCCGCGAAGGCCGCCTGCGACGCCGACGAACGGCTGCGGGGGATCTCGCGGTTCATCCGCGGCGGCACCTGGCGAAACTTCCGGCTGCGGTACGCCGAAGCCAACGAGATGTACGCCCGCATGATGGCGGTGAGCCGGCGGATCGACGCGATCCGCCGCGCCTCGGTCGAGACCGGCAGCACCGCCCACGTGATCGACGCGGAGGCGCTCTCGACGGCGATCGATTGCCTCTACCGCGGCCAGTGCAACTGTGCCTACTGGCACGGCGCCTTCGGCGGCATCTACCTGCCCCACCTGCGAAACGCCGTCTACCGCGAGCTCATCGCCGCCGACATCGCGTGCGACCAGGCGACCGGCCGCGGCGGCAGCTGGGTCGATGTCGCGACCGACGACCACGACTTCGACGGCCGGCCGGAGGTGCGTCTTTCGAACGACGCCCTCGACGTCTGGATCGCGGCCTCCAAGGGCGGGATGATCTACGAACTCGATCTCAAGGCCCAGCGGCACAACCTCCTGGCGACGCTCGACCGCCGGCGGGAGGCCTACCACTCGCAGGTGCTCGCCGGGCCGGGAGCCGCCCGCAGCGTCGTCGACGCCTCGCAGATGGCACGGTTCAAGCAGGAGGGGCTGGAGCGGATGGTGCGGTACGACCTCTACCGCAGGAAGTCGCTCGTCGACCACTTCTACGATCTCGACATCCCGGCGGCGGCCGTGATGGAGACGACGGCGATGGAGCGGGGGAGCTTCGCGGCAGCCGCCTACGAGGCGGTCGTGCGGCGAAATCCCGATCGGATCCAGGTGATGCTCTCGCACGAAGGCAACGCCTGGGGCATGCCCTTCACGCTCTCGAAGGCGATCACGCTCGAGGCGGGCTCCCGCGTGATCGAGATCGCCTACAAGCTCGAGCGGCTGCCCCGCGACTTCCGGCAGCACTTCGCCGTCGAGTTCAACTTCGCGGGCATGCCGGCGGCGGCCGCAGGGAGGTTTTTCCACGACGGAACGGGCCGCGAACTCGGAGAGCTCGGCAGCCGGCTCGACCTCGGCGACGTCCGCGCGATCGGCCTCGTGGACGACTGGCTCGACATCGATGCGACGCTCTCGATCTCGCGGCCGTCGGGCCTCTGGACCTTCCCGATCAACTCCGTCAGCCAGTCGGAAGGCGGCTTCGAGCTCGTGCACCAGTCGGTCGTCGTGATGCCGCACTGGATCGTCACGCCCGACGCCGACGGCTGCTGGCGGGTGGCCATGCGGCTTTCGCTCGACAGCCACCGCGACGCCGACCGCATCCCGCGTCAGACCCGCGCCGCCGCGTTCGCGACGTGACGGGGCTGCACGAACATCCACGAGCCGAACCCACCTTCGTTTCTGATCGGCAGCTCCGTCTGCCCTTGAACCTTGACATTTTGTACACAAGTCATGTACAGTAGTCTTCATGGAGATCAATGCCTCTGCTTTCAAGGCCCGCTGCCTTCGGCTCCTCGACGAGGTCAGCCGAACAGGCGAGGAACTCGTCATCCTCAAGCGAGGGCGGCCGGTGGCCCGTCTGGTGCCGGCACGTGACGACAAGCCGTGGCTCGCCTTGCGTGGCCGCGGAGCGTTCACGGGAGACCCGTTCGCAAGCGTCGTCGAGGAATCCGAGATCGAAGTCTTGCGATGACGAAGTCGCCGCTCCTCGATACGCATGTCTGGGTCTGGTGGATGCTGGGCGATACCCGGCTTTCTGCCCGCGAGCGCACGGTGTTGGACGACCTTCCGAGCGGCCAGCGACCCCGCCTCTGCGACATCAGCCTCTGGGAGGTTGCGATGCTCGTGCAACTCGGTCGGCTGCGGCTCGACGACGCCCTGGAGGACTGGTTGCGTGTCGCTGCTTCGCCGGCCACGGTCGAGGTGATCCCCATCACGCCCGCCGTCGTCGCGGAGATGAATCGCCTGCCGGCGACCTTTCACCAGGATCCTGCCGATCGACTCATCGTGGCCACGGCCCGCTCAGGCAGGCTGCCGTTGGCCACGCATGACGCTCGCATCCGCCGATCGCGGCAGACGTCGCTCTGGGTGGCG
>CAZPEM010000169.1:0-5877 GCA_964585575.1 uncultured Chitinophagaceae bacterium | reverse complement strand
TTTCCCCCTTGTGCACGTATTCCATCCGGACGGCGCGGGCCTTGATCGTGATGCCCCGCTGCCGCTCGAGCTCCATGTCGTCGAGCATCTGCTCCTTGAGCTGCCGCTTCTCGACGGTGCCCGTGAACTCGAGCAGCCGGTCGGCGAGCGTGCTCTTGCCGTGGTCGATGTGGGCGATGATCGAGAAGTTGCGGATGTGCTTGCAGTCGATCGGCATGGAGAGTTTCCTGGTCTGTTCAACCGCCGCGGCGGTGGGCGGCCCGGGCGAGCCCGGCGGCCCCGATGTAGCCGGCGTCGCCGCCGAGCGTCGCGTAGCGGATCGAGGTGCGGTCCGCGAGGAGCGGAAACGTCCGCGATCGGACGTCCTGCCGCACCTGCTCGAGGAAGGCCTTCCCGACCGGCGACGCCTCGCCGCCGAAGGTCATCGCGCCGCCGATGACGACGCCCTCGGGATCGATCGTGTGCATGAGGGTGACGGTGCCGATGGCCAGCCAGCGGGCGGTCTCGAGGACGAGTTCCATCGCGACCGCATCCCCCTGCTCGGCGTGGCGGGAGACGAGGATCGGCGAGACCGCCTCGCCGCCGGCCACCGCGTCGGCGAGGGAGCTGTTGCCTCCCGCCGCGATCGCCTCCCTCGTCCGCGCGATGAGCGCCGTGGCGCTCGCGTAGGCCTCGAGGTGCCCGCTCTGTCCGCAGGTGCATCTCCGCGCCGATGCCGAAGGTTCGACGATGATGTGGCCGCACTCGGCCCCGTGGCTGTGCGCTCCGTCGATCGAGACGTCGTCGATGATGATCCCCGCGCCGACGCCGGTGCCGAGCGTCCACAGCAGCATGCTCGAAAGCTCCCGGCCCGAGCCGACCCAGAACTCGCCGTACGCCGCGGCTCCGGCATCGTTGGCGTAGGTGACCGCGTGGCCGCAGTGGCTGGCGACGCGGTCGCGGATCGGGAAGTTGTCCCATCCGGGGAGGTTGCCGGCGCGGTGGATCGTGCCGGTCGGCAGGTCCTGCGGCCCCGGCGTGCCCAGCCCGACCGCCGCGATGTCGGTGGCGGCGATGCCCGCGAGCGAGGCGACGATGCCGACCGTGCGGCCCATCCTGGCGGCGCCATCCTCGGGCCCGCGGGAGGCATGGGTCGGCTCGGTGTGGTAAGCGAGCGTGTTGCCCTCGTCGTCGACGAGGCCCGCCTTGATGTTCGTCCCGCCGAGATCGATGCCGACGAAGAACGGCGGCTTGGCCCGTTCAAGGGGCGTCCATTCGTAGGCGCGTTTGGGCATGAGTCTCCATCGGTCGGTATTGCAGAGGCGGTTCGTCAGTCGTCCGCCGGCAGACGGCTCGTTTCAACCGTCGGCGTCGGGCCGGTGCAGGCCTGCATGAAGGCGACGAGGTCGGCCTTCTCCTGCGACGTCAGCTTGAGCGGCCGGATCTTTTCGCTCAACTGCGGATGGGGGTGGCCTCCCTTGTCGTACCACTCCACGACCTCCTCCAGCGTCGCGATCGACCCGTCGTGCATGTACGGGGCCGAGAGCGCCACGTTGCGGATCGTCGGCGTCTTGAATGCCCCCTTGTCTTTTTCGTCCTTCGTGACGACGAACCGGCCGAGATCGGGATTCTCCCGGTCCATGCCAATGCCGATGTTGTGGTACTTTTCGTCCGCGAGATTCGCCCCCACGTGGCATGCCGTGCAGTTTCCCTTCTCGGTGAAGAAGATCTCCCGGCCTCGCTTCGCCGATTCCGACATCGGCTGGGCGGCCGCGGCCGCCTTCGCCTCGGCGAAACGCTTCGCCAGGGCGGGATCCTCCGCGATGTCCTCCTCGTCGAGCCGGGCGAACGAGCGAAGCTGCTCCTCGTGGTCGTAGGGAGAAGGGGCGGTCACGAGCACCCGCTCGAAGGCCGCGATCGCCTCTCCGACCCGCGCGATCGAAAGCTCGCCGAAAATCGCGTCGAACTGCCGCTTGTAGACCGGCAATTCGCCGAGCCGCTTCACGACGCCCTCGTGCGTGAATCCCATCTCGATGGGGTTTTGAATCGGGCCGATGGCCTGCGCCTCGAGCGAGTCGGCGCGTCCATCCCAGAACTGCGCACCCGAGAGGATCCGGTTGTAGGAGACCGGCGAATTGCGGCCGCCGAGCTGTCCGCGGATGCCGACGCCGGTCTTGGTGTGGGCGGAATAGCCCTGGGCAGGGTTGTGGCAGCTCGCGCAGCTCACGGTGGAGTCGGCGGAGAGCCGCGGGTCGAAGTAGAGCTGCCGCCCGAGCTCGATCTTCGCGCGGGTGAGAGGATTCTTCTCGAGGCCCGTGATCTGCGATGCTCCCTGCGAGAGCCCGAGCGGCAGCATGGGCTCGAGCTCGAGCGAGTTTTTCGGATCCGCGAGCCAGGCATCGATCTGCGCGAGCGTGATCGGTCCGCTGCCGGGCACGCCGGCGGTGAGCGAAGGATCGCCGAGGAGCACCTTCTCGCGGCCCCGTTGATCCGGTGTCTTCGCGGGCTTCAATCCAGCGGCGGCCTTCTCCGAGTCGGCCGCGATCTGCGACCGGGCATCCCCGATCGCCTTGGCGGCCTCGTCGATCGCCCGATCCGCCTCCTCCTTCGCCGAGTCGGCCGCCTTCTTGGAGGCCGCGGCGTCATCCTCGATGATCTTCGTGGCCGCATCTCCGGACGTCGCCGACTTCACGTCGATCGATTCGATCTCGACGACATCCCCTCGGCGTTCACCCGTCGGGGCGTTCGGGGAACACCCCACGGCGGCGAGAACACAGAAGGTCGTGGTCAGAACACGGCACGAGAGGATCACGGCCGCGGAAAACGAAGAGGCCGCCGGATGCATGGGGTCACTGTGGCATCGCATGGGAATGTTCCATTCGACCGCGGTGGGGCTGGCCTCGATGGAAGGCTCCGCGGAAACGCTCGAGTAGTGTAGGCGATCGCCCCGGCCGGGAGAAATCGCAGCCGGCGGCCTGGGTGGCCTCTAAAACCCGAAAATATCGGGCGTCGCAAGCCATTCGAGGTCGCCCGGCTGCCCCGGGCCGTCGTCGAGCCGGATCGATGCGATGGCCCCCTTCTGCATCCTGATCGACGCGGTTCCGTCGCCGATGGTCGTCGCGACGAGCCTGCCCACGCACGGGGAATGGCCGACCCAGGCGACGCTCGTCGCGTCCTGCCGGACCGTCCATTCCACGAGCGCCTCCCAGTTCGACGAGGGGGCGAGCGCCTGGACCACCTCGATCGACGGCCTCTTTTTCCCCCCGAGGACCTCCGCGATGATTTCGGCCGTTTCCCGGGTTCTCACGAGCGGGCTCGTGGCGATCACGTCGATTGCCATCCCGTCGGCGGCGAGCTGTTCGACGAGCCTCTCGAACCGCTTTCGCCCCTTCTTGGTGAGCCTGCGGGAGAAGTCGGTGCCGTCCTCGCCGACGTCTTCGGCGACCGCGTGACGAACGACGTAGAGCTGGGTCGTGAGGAGGGCCATCGCTCGGGAGCCCGGCGAACGCCGGGGGAAAAAGGAGTCGTGGAATCGATCGGTCGGGTCCGATTGTGATTCGTCACCGCCGGAACCGCAAATCGACGTCGGCCACCCGGCGGCCGCTCGCGAGGCCGCGACGGCGGCTCACACCCGCCGCCAGAGTATCGACGCGTCGATTCCGGCGGCGGCGATCGCGGCTGCGGCGTCCGACCGCCAGCGGTTGGCGTCGAGCGGGTAGCCGGCGGTCGGCCGCAGTCCGGGCTGGCGGGACGACCAGTAGCGGTTGAAGCACTCCATGGCCCGTTCCCGGACATACTTCGCCGTCATGCTCGCGATCGCGACCGGCGTTCGCGATTCGCCGCCGACGGTGAACTCGATCCTCCTCCACGCGTCGGCGGCCGGGCCGGCGGGCACGATCCGGTAGACCGACCGGACCGCGGTCTCCTCGAGCGGCTGCACGACCGCACCATCGAAGGCCTCCGTGACGACCCCGGCATATTTCTTCCTGCCGCCGTGACGGTCGCACCAGATGAGCGAGGGCTGCTCCGTCGTCTTCGCGAGCGTCGAGGCGACCGCGAGCGTCGTCTCGGAAAGGATGTCGGATTTGTTGAGGCCGCGGGCGAGCCGCTCGTTGAAGCCGCCCGGGTAGACGCAGCGGCAGCGGATCGCGACGAGCCCGACGCCCGACGCCCGCATCGCGGTCGCGACGCGGTCGGCGATCTCGGCGAGGCGGGTCTGGGGCACGAGCGATGGAAGCGGCAGACCGCCGAGCGACGCCCACTCCCGCGACTCCCCCGTCGTCTCCCTGGCGTCGGCGTTTCCAAGCAAACGCTCGAAGTCGTCCCACGAGCAGGTCGGCCTGCCGGCGACGATCGTCGCCGCGACGAGCGCGCCGCGTTCGAGCCGCTCCATGCCGTCGCCGGCGCGATACATCTCCTTCGAGTCGCCCCAAAGCGGACCATCCCTGCCGAGGCCCGCCGCCGACTCGGCCCGCAACACCGCCGCCGCGAGGACCGCTTCGGCCTCGTCGGGCGGCGCGTCCACCTGCCAGGCCGTCGCCGCCACGACGAGCGGCCCGAGATTCGGACCATAGCCTGCCTCGTCGGTGCCGATCACGAGCGTCATCGCCTTGTCCGGATCAGGTGCCTGCCGGCGAGCCGTCGGGGAACTGCCGGCAGTATTCGTAGATCGCGATCGCCGCGGTCGTCGCGGCGTTGAGGCTGTGAGGCATGCCGGCCATGGGAATCTCGGCCACGCGATCGAGCCGGTCGAGTTCCGGCTGTTCGAGGCCGGTCCGCTCGTTGCCGACCACGATCACCGTCCGCGGCGTGAAGCTGAACGTGAAGAGGCTTTCCGAGCCGGTCGCCTGCTCGAGCCCCACGATCTCGTACCCCTCCGCCTTCAGCCGGTCGAGCACCGGCGGCAGCGTGCGATGGACCTCGAGCACGACCGAATCGGCGCCGTCCCGCGCGATCCGCTCGTCGATCTTCGCATGCCCGCAGGCGATCACGCGACCGATGCCGAAGCAGCCGCAGCTGCGGACGATGTGGGAGAGGTTCACGTGGCTCCGCATCGCGGCGCAGGCCACGACGAGTTGCCGGCTCTGCGTCGGGCGGGCGGGCGGCTTGTGGCGGAGATGCTCGAAGCGGGGCATGGGCTGCGATGGCCGCCGGACGACACGGGCGGCAGGTACACTCGGAGCGACTCGGGCCACTCCCATTCCTGGAGACTACCGCATGCGATCGTTCCTCGCAGACGCCGCGGTGCAAAGCCGCCGCATCGCCGCCTCGGTCGCCGCCGCGGCGGTCGCGTTGTCCTCCGTCGCCGCCGCGACGGCGATCGCGGCCGAGGTGACGGTCGATCTCATCGACCACGACGGTCTCGCCGCCGTGGTCGACGCCGCGAAGGGCAAGGTCGTCGTGCTCGACTGCTGGAGCACCTCCTGTCCGCCGTGCGTCAAGGAGTTTCCCGGGCTCGTCGCCCTGCACGAGAAATACGCCGGCAAGGTCGCCTGCCTCTCGCTCTCCCTCGACTACGAAGGAATCGGGAAGCCGGAGGAACTGCTGCCGACCGTGAAGGGGTTTCTCGAAAGCAAGAAGGCGACGTTTCGAAACCTGCTGGCGAAGGAAGACTCCGACGCGATGTGCAAGAAGCTCGGCATCGTGAGCGTGCCCGCGATCTTCGTCTGGGACCGGAATGGAAAGCTCGCGAAGAAGTTCGACGACGACGTGGCGTCAAAGTCGCTCGGCCGGCCGTTCACCTACGCCGACGTCGAGAAGGTCGTGCAGGAGTGCCTCGCCCGCTGAGCCTGCGGACGCCGAACGACCCGCGGCTTCTGCCCGTCGACGCTGATGGGTTCGGGGCTGTCCGTGCCCATCGCCGGACGCTCGCTGCGGGCATCCTGCCCTCCGCTCGCT
>CAZPEM010000168.1:0-5927 GCA_964585575.1 uncultured Chitinophagaceae bacterium | reverse complement strand
TGGTAGTGGCCGGGCGCGGCCGGGCAGGCGAGGTTGTAGATCTCGTCCACCTCGAGCCAGAGCGGATGGATGATGTCGTGCCGCACGAGCTCGAAGTTGCCGCAGCCGAGCAGGTGGGCGACGTTCGTCTTCTGGCTCGTGAAGAAGTTGTCGAGGCAGATGACGTCGTGCCCCTCCCCCACGAGCCGCTCGCAGAGGTGGCTGCCGAGAAACCCGGCCCCGCCGGTGACGAGGATCCGCTTGATCGAGGGCATGGTCGGGGTGGCTCCCGGAGTGGATGACGGCCACCTGTCTACCATGGCCGTAGGCGGCTGTCAGCCGCGGCGGCGGCTCAGCGGACCGGCGACCGATCGGCTTCGCGAAAGCCGGCCGTCCGCGCGGAACGGCCGAGGAGGACGATCTCGCCCTTGCCGAGGAAGAGCTTCATCGACTCGAGCCGGACCACGTCCTCGGGCAGGTGCGGTTCGAGCGCCGCGAGCCGTTCGCTCGTCGTGACGAGGAACGCATCCTGCGGCCGCTCCCGGAAGAACTCCGCCACCCTCGCCGGCTCGACGCACTCCCTGACCGGCTCCCCGAAGTAGTAGACGAGGCTCTCGAGGCCGAGCCGGTGGCTTTTCAGCTCCGGCGACGAGGTCACCGCATGCCGTCGCACCCACGCCGCGACGTGCGGGCTGTTCTGGTGCTTCGAGACCTGCGGCGCGGCCCAGGCGAGGAGCGCCAGCAGGAAGGCCGTGCCCGTCGCGACCACCGTCGCTGCGACGAGACGGCGGCGGTCGGCCTCGTAGGCCCAGGCCGCCACGACCCCGCCCATGAGCGGAACGACGCCGATGGCCGCGAGGTGCGTCTCGCCGGGCAGGAAGATCCGCAGGACGATCACCATGCCGATGATCACCGCCACGCCGACGGCGATGAGCGAGCCCCACGAGACGCGGAGCCATGCCCGGCTCGACTCGACCTCCCGTGACATCCAGCCTGCGAAGAACGATCCGCACACGATCGCCATCCAGGGATAGGCCGCGAGGATGTAGTGAGGCAGCTTCGTGCTCGAGAGCGTGAAGACGCCGATCCAGACCAGGACGTTCGCCACCAGCAACAGCGCCGCCCGCCGCTTCGGGCCGTCGTCGGCGAGATTTGCGGCGAGCCGGCGGACGCTCTGGTAGAGGAAGATCGACCAGGGAAACATCCCGACGACCGCGACGAGCGGATAGTAGGCAAGGCCCCCGGCGTGGTGCTCGAACGTGCGGGAAAAGCGGCCGATGTTGTGGACGAAGAGGAACCCCCGCGGCCACTCCCAGTCAGTGCGAAGGCCGACCCAGACGTACCACGGGCCGGCGACCGCCGCGATCGCAAGCAGGGCCGTGAACGGTCGCATCGCGAGCATCGTGCGAAGGATCGTCGGCGGCGAGAACGCGGCCACGAGCCACCCCGCGAGCCGCGTGAGAAGGCCGGCTGCCGGCTGCGAGCCTCGCCGCTCGCCCGTGACAAGGTCGGCGTGCTCGAAAAGCAGATAGAGGCCGATCGCGGCCGTGGGCAGGACCGCCCCGACGGGTCCCTTCACGAGCACGGCCGCCCCCATCGCCGCGTAGCACATCGCCCAGTCGAGCCAGGAGAGGCCGCTGTCGCCCCTGCACGCCGAGCGGTGGGCAATGTCGCCGCCTCGCCGACGCGCGGCAATGAACACCACGATCGCCGCCGTGCAGAAGAAAGTCAGCTCCGTGTCGGAGACGGCGGCGCGGGAAAGCATCATGAACTGCAGGCAGGTCGCCAGGGCCACGCCGCTCCAGAACCCCGCCTGCGGCGAGAAGAGCATGCGGGCCGCATGGTAGGTGAGGAGGACCGTGCCGGCGCCGAACACCGTCGACCCGAACCGCATCGCGAACTCGCCCGTGCCGAAGAGGCGGGTGCCGAGCATCATCACCCAGTACATGAAGGCCGGCTTGTGAAGCGAAAGCTCGCCGTTGAAATATGGCACGACGAGATCGCCGCGGCGCATCATCTCCATCGCCGCGCTGCCGAAATAGGCCTCGTCCTCGTCCCAGAGGTGCGTGCCGCCGAGGTTCGGGAGGAACGCGATGCCGCAGAGCAGGAGCAGCAGCAGCTGGTGCCGTGCCGACTCCGACAGGAAATGCGCCCGCGACCCCGACACCATAATGCTCGTCATGCAACGCCCTCACGAAGTGGGGCGGGAAACTAGGGGCCCCGCGGCGGGTGGTCAAGGGCGGTCGGAGGCCGAATGCTCTCGACGTTTCCGCGAGCGCGGTCTACCGTCCGCAGCATCGCCGGTGTGCGCACCGGCTTGCCGAGACCGCGGATTCGATCCCCAAAAAACACGAGCGTCCCATCGATGTGTGGAATCTGCGGCTTCGTCGGCGACGGTCGGTCCGGCACCCTCCGGGCCATGACCGACACGATCGCCCATCGGGGCCCGGATGCCGACGGCTTCTTCCTCGACGACGGCGTCGGGCTCGGCCACCGACGGCTGTCGATCGTGGACCTCGAAGGGGGCCGCCAGCCGATGGCGGACGAGTCGGGTGACCTGGTCGTCGTCTTCAACGGCGAGATCTACAACCATCCCGAACTGCACGCGAGGTATTCGGAGGAGCGGCCCTACCGGACGACTTCCGACACCGAGTCGATCCTGCGGGCCTATCGACTGCATGGAACCGACTGCGTGCTGCACCTCGACGGCATGTTCGCGTTCGTGCTCTACGACCGCTCCCGCCGGACGCTCTTCGGGGCCCGCGACCGCTTCGGGAAGAAGCCGCTCTACTACACGACCCGCCCGTTCGGCCGGTTTCGCTTCGCGTTCGCTTCGGAGCTGAAGTCGCTGCGGGCCTGCCCCGACATCGCCGCGGGCGTCTCGATGTCCGACGAGGCGCTGACTTCGTACCTGCTGAACGACTACGTCACGGGCACCCAAAGCATCTGGGAGGGCATCTCGCAGGTCGCGCCCGGATCGGCGTTCATCTACGGCCTGCCGGGCAGCGGGCAGGAGGGCTATCGCGAATGGGCCTTCTGGCGGCGGGAGGTCGCGCGGGACGACGCCCCGCCCGCGGCGGCCCCGCCCTCGTACGCCGAGGCCTGCGACAGGCTCGTCGATCTGCTCGACCGTGCCGTGAAGCGGCGGTTCATGGCGGACGTCCCCGTGGGCGTGCTGCTCTCCGGCGGAATCGATTCGTCGAGCATCGTCGCCTGCGCGAAGCGGACGGGATGCCTGCCGCTGAAGACCTTCTCGATCGGCTTCGAGGAGGAGTCGTTCGACGAGACGCCCTTCGCGGCGGAGGTGGCCCGGCACTTCGGCACGGATCACCACCACCGCGTGTTCACGACCGCCGAGCTCGTGGCCCGGGCGGAGCGGGTCGCGTGGATGATGGACGAGCCGTTCGCCGATCCCTCGGTCATGCCGACGTCGTTTCTCTGCGAGCTGGCCGCGGAGCATGTGAAGACGGTGCTCGGCGGCGACGGCGCCGACGAGCTGCTCGCCGGGTACGACCCCTTCAAGGCGATCAGACCCGCGATCTGGTACGAGCGGCTTGTGCCGAGGCTCGTCCACGAGAAGGTCGTCACCCCGCTCGCCCGCCTGCTGCCCGACTCGGGCGCGAACATGTCGCTGGCGTTCAAGATCGAGCGGTTCCTGCGGGGGATGCACGAGCCGGCCGATCGCCGCATCCGCACCTGGATGGGACCTTTCTCGCCCGCCCAGCTGGCGAAGCTGATGCCGGATGCGAGACTCGCGGCGGATGCCGACTCGGCGAAGGCATCGAGGCCGCCCTCGACCGACGCGATCGCGCTCGCCCTCGACTTCTACCAGGCGTCGTATCTCACGAGCGACATCCTCGTGAAGGTCGATCGGGCGAGCATGCTCCACTCGCTCGAGGTTCGCACTCCCTTCCTCGACAAGAAGCTCGCGGAATACGTCAACGCTCTGCCGAGCCACTACAAGTTCCACCGGGGAACCACGAAGAGGCTGCTCAAGGACGCCGCCGTGCGGAACGGGCTCCTGCCGCCGGCGATCGTGAACCGCCGCAAGAAGGGCTTCGGGATTCCAGTGGCGAAGTGGATGCGGGGCGAGTTGCACGGCTACTTCCGCGACGTGCTTCTCGGCGAGCTGCCCTCGCCGCTCGGCATGCTCAGCCGGCCGGCGATCGCCGATCTCTGGAACCGGCACCATCGCCGCGAGGCCAACTGCTACAAGGAACTCTGGGCTCTCTTCATGCTCGTCCAGTGGGCCCGGAGCGTCGTGGCCCAGCCCGGTCGCCGGCAGGTCGAGGAAGACGCAGATCGGCCATCACGGCAGCCCAGGGCCGCGGCGTAGCCAGCCGGCCTATCAACCGCCGAAGAGCCGCAGGCCGCCCCACGTGGCGGCGACCGCCGCAACGTTCGTGCCGACGATGTAGGCGACCGCGGGCAGGAGCCGGCCCGCCTGGAGCATCTCGACCGACTGGAACGCGAACGATGAATAGGTCGTGAACCCGCCGAGGAATCCCACGAGCACGATCGTCTCGTGGGCGGTGGAAATTCCACCGCGGGAGCGGGCGAGGCCGTAGATCGCCCCGAACGCGAACGAGCCGACGACGTTCACCGCGAGCGTGCCCCACGGAAACGCCGGCCCGCAGAGCCGCAGGGCAAAGGCGTTCGCGCCGGCCCGCAGGAGCGTGCCTGCAGCCCCGGCGGCGGCGAGCCAGAGGGCAACGGCGGGCGACATCACGCAGGGGCTCCGAATGCAAGGGCTCCGAGCACGGCTTCAGGATCCGTCAGTCTGCCACGGCTCGCCCCCGCGGCCAACCGCCAGGATCGGACGAGCATCGACGCCAACGGCACCGTGAGCCCGTTCCGCGTCACAGTGTGGCATGCTAGGGTACCCGCTCGACGCCCGAGATCGAACCGATCCCCCGTCCTGCTGCCCGTCGCTGAAGGAGCCCCGTCATGCAACTGCCACTGAACCGTCGCGACATCATCCGTTCCGCCGCCGCCGGTGCGCTCGGACTCCCCGCCGCCGCGGTCGCCGCCGAGCCCCGCGGCAACGAGCCTCGGAATGGCCGGATCAACCAGTCGATCGTCTTCTGGTGTTTCAACGTCGCCGGCGACAAGTGGGAGGTCGGCAGGATCTGCGAGGTCGCGAAGCAGCTCGGCTGCAAGTCGGTCGAACTCGCCCCGCCGGAGACGTGGGCGACGATCAAGAAGCACGGGCTCACCTCCGCCATCGCCCCCAACGGCATGCCGGGAGCACCGTTCATGAAGGGTTTCAACAACCCGAAGTACCACGACGAGGTGATCGCATCGACGACGAAGATGATCGACGCCTGCGCGGAGGCCGGATTCCCGGCCGTCATCGCATTCACCGGGTTCAAGTTTCGCGACGCCGACAATCCGAAAAGCGGCGAGATCTCGCTCGAGGAAGGGGCCGACACCTGCGTCGCCGGCTTCAAGAAAATCGTCGGCCACGCGGAGAAGAAGGGGGTCACCCTCTGCCTCGAACACCTGAACTCGAGGGACGGCACGGACCCGATGAAGGGGCACCCCGGCTACCAGGGCGACGACGTCGACTACGTCGCGGGCATCATCCGCCGCGTCGGTTCCGAAAGGCTCAAGATGCTCTTCGACGTCTACCACGTGCAGATCATGAACGGCGACGTGATCCGCCGGATCGAGGAGTGCAAAGACGTGATCGGACACGTGCACACGGCGGGAAATCCGGGCCGCGGCGAGCTCGACGACACGCAGGAGATCAACTACCCGCCGATCATGCGGAAGCTCGTCGACATCGGCTATAAGGGCTACGTCGGCCAGGAATTCATCCCGACCCGCGACCCGCTCGCCGGCCTCCGCGAAGCCGTGGCGGTCTGCGACGTCTGATCGGTGTCATCAGTCCATCACCAGCAGAGCAGACCGTGAGGGGCTGCCCGTGCCCCGTAGCCGGGCTATGG
>CAZPEM010000167.1:0-6028 GCA_964585575.1 uncultured Chitinophagaceae bacterium | reverse complement strand
GTAGGCCTGCTTCCAGATCCGCTCGAAGTTGGCGGGGTTGTTGCGGTTGATGAAGAACTGGTAGTTCTCGGCCCAGTTCGTCGAATGGGCGTCGCCGAGCATCTTCAGGGTGTCGGTGGCCGGGATGTTGTATCCGGCCGCCATGAGCTCCGCGGCCTTCGCCTTGGCCGACTCGCTCTTGAGCGCCTGCATCGCATCGAAGATGCCGCGCACGATCGCCTCGATCTTGTCGCCGTGGTCCTTGGCGAAGTCGGCCCGGGCAAACCAGACGTCGGCAATGAGCCGGTTGGCCGTCTGCGTCGTCACGAGCATCCGGTTCCCCTTCCCGTCGGCGAGGTTGTAGATGTCGGGCGCCCAGGAGACGCACCCGGCGATCTCCTTCTGCGCGTTGAAGGCCGCGGCCGCCTGGAAGGCGTCGTCGGTGTAGACCATCTCGACGTCGCCCGGCTGCAGGCCGCCGGCCACGAGCATGTTGAGGGCGAAGAACTGGCTCGGCGAGTTCTGCGCCATGACGATCTTCTTTCCGGCGAGGTCCTTCACCGTCTTGATGTTTTCCCGCACGACGATGCCGTCGCCGCCGTTCGAGAAGTCGACCTGCTGGTAGACCCGGGGCATCACGCGGGAATCCTTCGGGGCACCGGTGCGGTCGACGAGGCCCTCGAGGAACAGCGGGATCATGTCGAGGGTCGCCCAGCCGATGTGCACCTCGCCGGCGGCGTAGGCATCCCGCATCGTGACGGGGTTGTCGATGAGCACGAGCTCCACCTTGAAAGGCTTGCCGTCGGGCGTCTTCCACTCCTTGCCCGCCTTGAAGCCGTCGTTGGCGTAGATGATCGGGCTCCATCCGGCCCAGACGTTGAGCGCGAAGCGGACGGTCTCTTTTTCCAGAGGCTTGTAGCCGCTCGTCCCCTTCACCGGCGGCAGCTTCTCGGCCGGCTTGAACGAGTATTCCGTGACCGTGGTCGGCACGGTCGAGTCGGCCGCCTCGAAGAAGACGCCCTCCGCCCCCGGACCAGCGGCCCCGGCACCACCTCCCGCAGGCCCGGCCCCACCTCCCGCAGGCCCGCGAGCGCCGCCGGCCACCCCGCCGGCCGGCGGCCGCAGCCCGATCGGCTCGAGGAGCCCGGCCCGCCACGCGGAGAGCCCCACGAGACCGAGGATCACGAGCCACACGACCGCCCAGAAGGGGGCTTTCGGTTGTCCTGCCATCGCATGCGCCTTTCGTCGGAGAGGGTCGGGAAAGAAAGAATTGGAGCTAGCCGCGGAACGCCACGGGCTTGCGGGCCTTCGCCGCCATGTGGAGCGTGTTCATGAGATCGTAGGCCGTGACCTCGCAGAGCAGTTCGGTCACCTTCTCGTGCGCCTCTTCGGAAAGCAGCGGCTCGAGCTCCTTCATGAGCTGCACGACCCGCCTCTCCTGCGTGTCGATCTCCTTCGCATCGACCCGTCCGTCGGCAACGACGTCGAGGAACGACGTCAGCTTCCTCGCATACTCGCCGAGCAGCGGTGTCTCCGACGCCTCGTCGAACCAGGGAGTCCTCTTGCCAGCCGCTTTCGCCGTCGCACTCTTCGCCATCGCTCGCCTCCTCGAATGGGTTTCCGCCGGTTGACCTTGATCCACAACCACACGATCCAAGACCACAAATCGCCTCAGGATCCGATCACATCCCGGATCGCCGAGAGCCGCTCCTGGAGCCGCGCCCGGCCACCCGGCTTCGCGACCTCCTCCCGCCACCGAGGCGGCAGGAATCGCCGCTCCGTGCACTCGAGCACGGCCGCAATCTCCTGCATCTCCTTCTCGAGCCCCTGCGCCGACGGCAGGAAGTCGTCGATCGCGGCGCGAAGGTGACGCTCGGAGATCGTGTCGGGGGCTGGCTCCCCCTTGCTCGCGGCCTCCTCGAGGCCCATTCGCCGCGCCGCCAACACGACGCTCTCGATGTCGGCCCCGGAGAGGCCGAGGGCGGGGTCGATCGGCCCCGGCAGCCCCGGCGCGAGCTTGATGCGGCTCTTCCTCGCCATCGCCGTGAACATCGCGTCGTATTCCGCCTGGTCGTGCGGGTAGAAGAGGGGGATGTGCACCTCCGCCCTCCCCTGCCGCTTCAGGTCGATCGGGAGCAGGTCGGGACGGCTCGTGAGGAGCATCCAGACGATCTTGCCCCGGTAGCGGGTATCTCCCATCTGCCGGGCGATCATCGAGAAGACGCGGGCCGACGTGCCCGAGTCGCCGTCGCTCTGCCGGTTGCCGAGCGCGGCGTCGGCCTCGTCGATCACGACCACGACGGGCCCCAGGCCACGCAGCACGCCGAGCGCGTGCTCGAGGTTGCCCTCCGTCTCCCCGACGTATTTCGAGCGGAAGTTCTTGAGCACCGCGCAGGGGATCCCGACGCTCCCGGCGTAGCACTCGGCGATGAAGCTCTTGCCGGTGCCGACCGGGCCGCAGATGAGGTAGCCCATCGGTGCCACGTCGAACTGGCCTCGCTTGATCGCGCGGGCGTCGGTCTCGAGACGGTCCTTCGCCTGCTCGTGGCCCGCCACGGCGTCGAGCGTGAGCCGGGGCTGAATGAACTCCACCAGCCCCTGACAGCTCCGTTCGATCAGCTCCTTCTTCTGGAGCGCGAACTCGGGGCCGTCGGGCGGCGAGCCGAGCCGGGCCGACATCGTGAGCACGGCGCGGAGGCTCTCGAGCGAAAGCCCGCCCGAAAGGGCCGCCACCCGCTTCACGTTCTCCGACTGTGCCGCTGGAATTCCGACCGCCGCCGCGGTGGCCTCCGCAAAACGCTCCCGCTCCGCCGCGTCGGGCAGCGGGATGTCGATCGCCGTGACGGCGGGCGACTGCACGAGCCGCGGATGCACTTCCGAAAGCGAATCCGCGAGCAGCACGATCGCCACGTTCACCCGCCGTAGGAGCGGGTTCGTGGCCCACGACAAGAGCCTCACGAGCCGCGAGGCCCCGCCCCGGGCCGAGCTGGCGACGTCGCCCGCCGGCGCGAGGTACTGGGCGTGGTCGAGGACGATCGCGATCCGCTTCCGCTCCTCCGGCGGATCGACGAGGTTGCGCTCGAGCAGCGCGTCGAGCGTCGCCATCGCCGCGTCGGGCTCGCGGGGCCAGCTCACGGGGTTGCCGAGCTTGCCCGTCAAAAACTGCGACATCGACCGCAGACGGTTTGCGTCGGGGCCGGCGAGCGGACGGATGCCCTTGCCCACGTCGTAGCCGATGACGAGATCCCAGCGGCCGAAGAGCTCCCTCGCGAGAAACTCGCTTGCGGTGCCCCAGCCGGCTCCCGTCTGGCCGCCGAGCTCGACGAGAT
This sequence comes from uncultured Chitinophagaceae bacterium, assembly GCA_964585575.1. Classification (GTDB taxonomy): domain Bacteria; phylum Planctomycetota; class Planctomycetia; order Pirellulales; family UBA1268; genus UBA4655. Next base: position 2,720 of record CAZPEM010000167.1, on the reverse strand, counting down.
CCCTGACGTTGCCGTGGAGGAGGAAGACGCAGCTCGTGCCGGAGAGATACGACGCCGCGAGCCGTTCGGCCCAGTCGGGATACCAGTCGGGCACGCTCGCGGCGACGGCCACTCCCGGCTCGCGGCCCGCCGCAGGCAGTCCCCCCTTCCCGGGCAGCAGTTCCGCCTGCCCCACGCCCGCCTTGGGGGCCGACTCGACCGCCTCCGCCGCCGCCAGCGACTCCGCCGAAAGACGGGCGAGCTGGTCGGCGAGGCTGTCAGGGGCCGCTGGTTTCGGGGATGAAGCCGCCGGAGCGGCGGACGGATTCGACACGGGCTCGTCCCTCGTGGATGTGGGCTCTGCGGCGTGTGAAACCTACCGAGCGATCTGCTTCACGGGCTCCGCGCCGAGCTCCTTCTCCGCCGACGACACGCCGGCCGTCTCGGGAGTGACCATGCCGAGCTCGACCTCGAACTCGCGAAGGGCCTGCTCGGCCATGTTCTTCTCGACCGCCTCCTCGGCGCGGATCTGATCGAGCCCTTCGCCCGAGAGGTCGGCGGCCACGCGGACCTTCGCCCGGTTGAGTCCGATCTTGTCCTGGATCACGTCCTCGATCTGACCGAAGTCGGTCGTGATGTCGAAGTTGAAGCTGTTGGCGAGCTTCGCGAGCTCCGCCTCGGCACGCGAAAGCTTGAGCTCCGCGTCGTACTTGTGGATCTTGTCCTTGAGATCCGCGAGCTTCTTCGTCGCGTGCTTGATCTTCGTGACGTTGTTGTTGTAGGCGGTCTCGTGGAGCTTCAACTGGGCCTCGTTCTCCGCGAGCTCTTTCTTCGCCTTCTGGAGTTCGAGGGCGAATCTGGACGCCGTCTCCCGCTCGCCGGCCTGGAGGTAGGCCTTCACCCGGGCCTCAAGCGACGCCACGTGGTTGCGGTCGCCGTTCACCTGCCGCGTCACCCGCTCTACGAGCGCCCGGTACTGCTCGAGCCCTTCCCGGCCCTCCTTCATCTGGTCGACCGCCTTGTCGTATTCGTACTGGAGTTGGGCGATCGGGTCGGCCGTCCAGAAGAAATTGGCGATCTTGTTCATCTGGGCCGCGAGGGCCTTCCAGAGCTTGCCGAGGATCATCGCTGGAGTCTCCCGAAATGTGCGAAGCGGCGAAAATGTTCGGACCGGCGAACCATTCGAAGTGGCGTCGGCGAGGACGGATCCGCCGGCCCCGAGGACTTGGTGATACCCCTCGGGGGGACGACCGTCAAACCTCCCGGGTCAACGCGGCTTGATCGGGGGTCACTCGACGATGTCGAGGGACGGCTTCCGCCTGCGGAGGTCGGCGATCGCATCGGCCGACAGGCCGGCGAAGCTCACGATCACCTTCCGCAGCGACGGCATCGCCGCGATCGAGCCGACCGCGGCGTCGGTGAGCTTCGTGCCGGCGAGGGTGAGCGAGGCGAGGGAGGGATGGCCGGCGAGCCTCGCGAGCCCAGCGTCGGTGACGGCCGTGTTTTCGAGGTTGAGCTCCACGAGCGATCGGATCTTCGCGACCGACTCCAGCCCCGCGTCGGTCACCTTCGTGTTCCACAGGTCGAGCTGCTTGAGCGACGGAAGACCCGCAAGAAAACCGATTCCTCCGTCGCCCACCCCCGTCTCGGCCAGGTCGAGCAGGATCAGGGCGGGCAGCCCCGCCACGTGCTCGAGGCCCGGGCCGTCCACGAGCGTGCCTCGGAGCTCGAGTCGCTTGAGTTTCCGCATGCCCGCCAGCGGCGCGAGGCCGGCGTCGCCGACGAACGTCCGCATGAGGTTCACCTCGTCGATGTCGGCCTTCCCGGCGAAGGCCGCGAGCCCCGCGTCGGTGATCTGCCCATCCTCGGCGGCGAACCCGCGGAGCTTCGGAAGCGCGGCGACACCAGCGAGGCCGGCGTCGGTCACGCTCGGGCACCGCAGCTTCACCCGCTCCAGGCTCTCGAGCTTCGCGACGTGCGCGAGCCCCGCGTCGGACACGAGCGAGCAGCCCCGCAGGTCGAGCACCCGCAGCTTCCGGAGACCCGCGAGATGCTCGAGGCCGGCATCGGTGAAGTTGTTGTAGAGCAGGATCAGCTGTTCGAGCGAGGCGATGCGGCCGATCGACTCGAGGGCCCGGTCTGAAAGGTTCGTCGAACGGCGAAGGTTCAACACCCGCAGCTTGGGCAGCCGCGAGACCGCTTCGGCCCCGGCGTCGGTGATGCCCGTGTTCTCGAGCACCACCTGCTCGAGGCCGGCGACCTTCGAGATCACCTCGACGCCCTTGTCCGACACGTCGGCCCCCCAGAGCTCGATCGACACGAGCCTCGGCAGCGATCCGAACCGACCGATGTCGGCGTCGGTCGTGGGCCGGTTGGCGAGGTTGATCCCCGTGACGTGCCCGTCGCCGTCGACGACGACGCTGCCGCCGAGCGAGGCAACGGCCTTCGCGGCCGCCTGCTCCGCGTCGATCACGTCGCGGGCGAGGCCGGCTGAACTGCCGGCCGCCGCGAGAAGCAGCAACGCGACATGCACCACGGGTCGTCGGCGGAACGGTCGCAGGGCCAACCGCCCGCCTCTGCATCGCGTGAGGAGCGACATGGGCATCAGACCTTCCAACCGTCGCGGTAGGCCGGGCGAATCACCGGCTCGACCTCCGGGGCGTTGGTGGCGACGAGTTTCACCGGGTCCCATTCGATCTTCTTGCCCGCCGCCCCCGCCGAGTCGGCCGCCCACACCGCGA
>CAZPEM010000166.1:0-6157 GCA_964585575.1 uncultured Chitinophagaceae bacterium | reverse complement strand
GGGTCGATCCTGACCGTCGACCTCGACGCCCGCAGCCTTCCCCAGACTTCCTCGCTCGATTCCTATGTCCGGCTCTTCAATGCCTCGGGCATGGAACTGGCCTTCAACGATGATTTCAACGGGTCGTTAGACAGCCGTCTCTCCCACACGGTCGCTGCGGGCGGCACGTACTACGTCGGCATCTCCTCCTACGGCAACAGCTCCTACGACCCGCTCGTCGTCGGCAGCAGCTCGCCCGGCTACACGGAGGGGGAATACTCGGTGGCGATCACGGCCGAACTGCCGCCGCTCGTGGCCGACATCCTCGACGTGATGCCCGACCCCAGGCTCAGTGGCGTCGAGGCGATCCAATTCGAGTTCAACAGGCCCGCGACAAATGTCGGGCTCGAGGATCTCATGCTCACACGAAGCGGCGTCATCGTGCCGCTTGCGACGGCCGTGCTCTCGCCGATCAACGACGTCGCGTGGTCGCTCGGCAACCTCTGGGATCTCACGAGCGCCCCGGGCAGTTACACGCTCGTCCTCCGTGCCGACTCGAGCGGGATCGTAGACGACAACGGCATGCCGCTCTCTGCCAATGCCTCCGATGCCTTCATCGTCTCGCCGCCGGTCGTCGTGACCGACGCCGGCGACACGATCTCGAAGGCCACGAGGATCGACGCCAATGCGGCGATCCGGTCGGGCGTGCGACTGCCCGGGCAGGTCGGCGACGGCAGCCGGGGGGCGAGGGACGTCGATTTCTACAGGATCTCGCTCGCCCGGGGGCAGCGGCTCGTGATCGACATCGACGCGGCCGGCCTCCCTGTGAAGTCGCCGCTCGACGCCCAGCTGCGGCTCTTCAACTCCAGCGGCAGGCAGGTTGCCAGCAACGACGACTTCAACGGCTCGGTCGACAGCCTGATCTCCTTCACCGCGAGGACCGCGGGCACGTACTTCGTCGGCGTCTCGGGGTTCGGCAACGCCTCCTACGACCCGGCGAAGGCGGGCTCGGGCCGAACCGGCTCGACCGGCGGCTACGAGATCGCCTTCTCGATCCAGGCGGCCTCGCAGATCGGTTCCACCGTCACCGTCATGGGATTCCCCGACGCAGCCCCCTCGCGGCGATCGCTGCCGCTGCATGCAGCGTTCGCGGCAATTGCGGATTGGGGCCGGCCACCGCTGCGACGTCAGGGCTTGGCCGGCGTCTTTGCCGCACGTTGACCGGGCGCGTTCTCCGCCTCGGCCATCTTCTGCTCGATCCAGCCGTCGACGCTCCACGGGCCGGGCCCGAACGCGGCCAGCATCAAGAGCCCGCCGCCGATCGCGAGGTTCTTCATGAAGTGCCAGGATTCACTGAATCGAGTGTTCGCATCCTGCACCTTCCAGAAGTCGTGGTAGTAGAACGTCGCAACGGCGAGGAACGCGAAGAGGAAGAGCGCGCCAGCCCGCGCCCAGGCGCCCGCGATCACCGACAGGCTTCCGATCAGGAGCACGCCGATGGCGCAGAAGAGCGCGAGACTCGGCTGAGGCACGCCCTCCATCCCCATCCTCGCGACCGTCGCCTTGAAGTCCGGGATCTTGTAGGCGACCGTGAGCCAGAGGAACACGGCCGTCAGCATCAGCCGGGCGAGCAGCGTCAAGATCCCTTGCACGATCGTCGCCATGGGAAATGCCTCTTGGCCGGTGGATCAGCCGCAGCCTGCGGCCACTTCCTGGAATGGTCGCGGAAGCGTGCGGTCGGGGGCAAGGCGTATTTTCAGCGGCCTTCAGCCGGATTCCAGGCGGGCTCGTCCCGGGTGATGCAGTGGATCGCCCCGCGTCCCCAGACCAGGTCGCGGCAATCCACAGGCTCGATCGACCGGCCTGGAAAACAGTCGGCGAGGGTGCGGATTGCGGCGGCGTCGGTCGCCCCGCCGAACACCGGCACGAGCACCGAGCCGTTCGTGACGAGGAAATTGAGATGGCTCGCCGGCAGCTGCACGCCGTGCCGCTCGAACCGCGGCGGGATGTCGATCGGGATCAGCTCGAGCCGACGGCCGCGGGCATCCCGAATCTTTCCGAGCCGCTCGATAACCCGCTCGAGATCCGCGTGGTTGGGATCGGAAGCGTCTGGCTGCCTCGCCGCGACGACCCGGCCCGGCGCCACGAAGCGTGCGATCTGGTCGACGTGGCCGTCGGTGTCGTCGCCCGCGAGCGCTCCGTCGAGCCAGCCCACGGCATCGACCCCGAGCACGTCGCGGAGGATCGTCTCCGCATCTCCTCGCGTCAGCCCGGGATTGCGACGCGGATCGACGACACACCGCTCATTCACGAGGAGCGTGCCTTCGCCGTCGGTCTCGATCGCACCCCCTTCCAGCACCATGCCCGGCCGCACCGCCGGGAGCGCCTCGCTCGCGGCGATCCGCCCCGACACGGCGGCGTCGAGATCCCAGGGCGGATACTTGCCGCCCCAGGCGTTGAACGGCCAGCAGACGGCCAGCGGAGGGAGCTTGCGACCCGCTCTCGGCACAAGAAACACGGGAGCGGTATCGCGGATCCAGCCGTCGCTCGTGAAGACCTCGAGGAAGGAGATGTTTGGCTCGCCGTCGAGATGCCGCTTCGCGTCGGCAATCGCCCGGCCTCCGGCCACGATTCGCACGGGCTGGTGCCGCGCGATGAGCCGCGCGACCGTCGCGTAGACGCCCGGGATCGGGTCGAAGTGACCGGGCCAGGTCGCGAGCCGGTGCGGCCAGGCGAGAAACGTGGCCGCCTGCGGCTCCCACTCCGCGGGCAGCCTGTAGTCGTCGCGGAGCTTCACGTCATCGCCCCCAACGATCGAGCAGGCCGCCGTAGGCGTCGATCCGCCGATCGCGGAAAAACGGCCACCGCGTCCGCGACCACTCGATCCGGGCGAGGTCGCACTCCACGACCACGGTCTCGGGCGTGTCGTGGCCGGCCCTTACGAGCGGTTCACCGCTCGGCGCATAGACCACGCTCGCCCCCCAGAACCGCAGTGGCCCCTCGCGGCCGGTCCGATTCACCGCGACCACGAACACGCCGTTGGCGATCGCGTGGCTGCGGAGCATCGTGTCCCAGGATTCATACTGGGCTCGGTGGAGCGACTCCTCGCCGTCGAGCCAGCCGATCGCGGTGGGATAGAAGATCGCCTCCGCTCCGGCCATCGCCGTGAGCCGCGCCGCCTCGGGGTACCACTGGTCCCAGCAGACGAGCGGCCCCACCTGGAGCGTACGCGGCTTCGCCTCCTGCGGGCCGATCGCGGTCGGCACGGCCATGAAGCCGGTGTCGCCCGGCGCGAAGTAGAACTTTTCGTAGTAGTGAGGGTCGTCGGGGATGTGCATCTTGCGGTAGGTGCCGACCTGCTCACCGTCGCGGTCGATCACGACCGCGGTGTTGTGGAAGAGCCCGTCGGCACGCCGTTCGAAGACGCTGCCGACGATCGCCACGCCATGCTGCCGGGCCGCCTCACGGAGCCGCTGCGTGAGCGGCCCGGGCACCCGCTCGGCCTCGGTGAACTTCGCATGGTCCTCCGCCTGGCAGGGATACTCGCCGGCAAAGAGCTCCTGGAGGCAGACGATGTCGGCCCCGCCGGCGGCCGCCTCCGCGATTCCCGCGAGGGCCTGCGCGACGTTGTGCTCCCGGTCGTCCGTGCAGGCCGACTGCACGAGGCCGACCCGCACGATCGCGGGCTTCGTGGACCTGGATGGGTGATTCATGGAGGTATGGTACGTCGCCCGCTCGATCCTTGCAGCCATCCGCACCGCCCTCCGGCGAATCACGATCTCTCTTCGTGGCCCGGCCGACGGCGCCGGATTGATCGGGGCGTTTCCATGCTTTCGGCCGGGCCGTTGCCGACCTACAATTTCGGTCATGGCTGGCATCGCCACGAATCTCCGGCTTACCACATCCGAGCAGGAGGGCATTCGCCGTGCGGTCGCGAGGGCATGCGAGGAACTCGGCGTCGCCTGGCGCAGGATCGTGCTCTTCGGTTCGCGGGCCGACCCGACCCGTCGCGGCGGCGACATCGACCTGCTCGTCGAACTCGATCCACGACACCCCGCAGACGTCTACCGATTGACGCAGCGGCTGCGAATCGCGCTCGAAGACGAGATCGGGCCGCAACGTGTCGATCTCGTGGTGGATGACGGCGGCGGAACGGGTGGGTTCCCGTCGCTCGCGCGGCTGACGGGAGTGGAGTTGTGGTCGAACAGCTGAAACAGGTTCTTCGGGAACAGTTGGCTCTCCTGCAAGCAGCTGCCCGGGTGCTCGAAGAGTCTCGCGGCCGTGTGGCATCGTTCGCGGAGCGGCTCGGCGGTGAACTCTCGGTCGGCGAGCGGGAGTCCTGCGAAGCGCTCACTTCGCGGTTTGCACGGCTCAACGACTTTCTCGTGCAGCGAGTGTTTCGCACGCTCGACCAGATCGAGCTGATGGACGATGGCTCGCCGCTCGACCGATTGCAGCGGGCGGAAGCCCGCGGGCTCATCGATTCCGCCGAACGTTGGCGGGAGCTCCGGATGCTCCGCAACGCGATTGCCCACGACTACCTGATCGAGAGTGCCGACCGGGTTCTCCAGGAGTCACTGGCGGCGTCTCCCGAACTCATCGAGACGGCCACGCGACTCATGCGGTACGTCGGACAGAAGCGACATTGCTAGCTTCGAAAAGGTGCCAGCCACGAATGGCACTCGATGCCCTCGGCGGGATCGATCACCACGACGTCGACCTCCCGCACGACAACCGCCTCGTCGGGCCAGCACCCGTGCCCATGGAGTCGACTACAGCCGCCTCGTGCCGGGCAGCGAGGATCTCCACGCTCGCCGCGCAGCCCCCTTCGCCCGCGAAACAAGTTCGGCGTCGTCAGAATTCGTCATCGCGGAGCCTGCGGTCGTCCTTCTCTCCGCCACGCTTCTTCATGGGGCAACCGTCATCGCAGTCCTTGCAGCCTGAACCGCCCCGGTCGCCGCCGCGATTGCCCTGCGAACGCATCCACTCCTTCCGCTTCTGCTCCCAGCGATCGGCCATCTTCGCGACGACGGCCCAGACCTCCTCGGCCGGGGCGTCCCACACGATCATGCAGGTCGAGCCCTCGGTTTTCGTCTTCACTCCGTCGATGAGTTTCATCGCGGCCGCGTCGTCGCCGAAGCGGAGTCGGCCCAGCGCCTCCAAGCCCTCGACCACGTCCTCCGTCTGCTCGGCCGCCTCGGACGACGCCATGTCGAGCTTGGCCCGGTAAAAAGAAGAGCCCTCGTACTCTCCAATGGCCAAGCGGAACGACCGCCCCTGCCGCAGCACCGGGCACTTCGTGTCTGGATCGACCGCGGCCGCCCGCGCCACGATGATCGAGCCGGGCCGCACCCGGCCGCCGAGCGGCCCGTCGCCCGCCGCCGGCTTCTCCTCGCCGTCGAGCACGTCGAGCGCCGCCTTCACTCGCTCCGGCTTCCGCGAGAACACCATCACGTCGTCGCGGAAAAACGCCCCCACCACCTTCCCGCCGGCACGTCCCTTCCAGCCCTTGTGGGTCCAGGCGTGCAGCGTGTACTTCCGATGCTCCATCGTCTCGTGGTCGGGCGCCTTCTCGACCATCTTCTCGAGCATCTGGCGGTTGGCCTTCACCCGCACGATCATCACGCCGTTGCGTTTGTCGGTGTCAAGGCCATAGGCCGTGACGTCGCGGAGGTCCTTTCGCAGGTCCATGCCCATCATGCCGGCGCCCATCCGCATCATCTGCTCGACAGCGGGATGAATCTTCAGCGCCCGCTCCCAAGCACGCTGCATGACGATCGACTCGCGGGCGGCGTCCATGTCGAAGTGCATGACCCAGGTGGCCCCAGCTGCCACACGATCCAGGTCGAACGGGGCCGCAGGCACGGGCGTCGCCCATGCGAGGGTGATGGCACACAATGGCAGCACGCGGGCGAGCATGAGAGTTCTCCGGAAAAAGTGTTCGATCTGCGGCCGGCGCTCCTGCGGCCCCACTATATACACCGCCAACCCGCCGAAGGTTTCAACAAACAGACCGATCAACGCCGCTCCCGCCGGGTTTTCCGGTCGGCCAGCGGCCTATGAGCCCTTGCCCGAACCTCCCGGGCCTCCGCGGCGCGGCGAGCGAGCAGTTTGCCGTGCGTCACTTCCCCGGTTTCTCGAACCACTCCCGCTCGTGGTCGTTGTTCATGTCGGTCCA
>CAZPEM010000165.1:0-6169 GCA_964585575.1 uncultured Chitinophagaceae bacterium | reverse complement strand
TAGCTCAGTTGGTTAGAGCATCGGTTTGTGGTACCGAGGGTCGCGGGTTCGAGTCCCGTTAGCCACCCTGTCCGGGCTGGATTTCGACTGCCCGTGGGATGCGAGGGTGTTCATCGAGGGTGCCATGCGATCCCTGTCGAGCACCGTCGTGGTCATGGTGATCGCGGCGGTTATGCCTCTGCCGGGATTTGCCCAGTCCAAGTCCACAAAAGACATCCCGCCCCCGGTCGAGATCACCGGCGATGCCCGTCGCACCGATGTGCACACGCTGGCCGGCGGCGACCTCATCATCCAGTACAACAACCCCGACCGCCAGGACAAGCCGACCGATAAGCCCACGCCGTCCCGCATCCGCATCTTCATCCCCGGCAACCACGAGCGGATCAAGGCCATCCTCTTCGACCTCGGCGCCACCTACACCAGCGACAACACGGAATTGCAGGCCGTGGCACGCGAGGAGGGTTGGGCCATCGTCGGCTGCCTGCTCCGCTACAAGTATGGAACGGAACTGCTCGACAGGGCGCTCGCGGAAGCGGCTGCGAAGGCCGATCATCCCGAGTTGGTGAATGCGCCGATCGTCCTCGCCGGTTTTTCCCGCAACGGCTCGCGCGCCTGGGATTTTGCTGAGGAAGCACGAAACCAGTCCCGCACGGCCGGGCTGATCCTCGGCGGCAACCCGGGCATCCCTTCAGGCATGGTGAGCCGCGAGGGCACACAGAACGAGCCGCGCGTGACCCTGGCGCGGAGTTTGCCGGCGCTCACCGTCGTTGGATCACGCGACCCGTTCGTCGATTACGACAAGGGCGAAGCGAAGTTTTGGCACAACGCGACGTACCCGAAAATCCGTGCGATTCCCGACGTCACCTGGGGCATGATGATCGGCTGGGGCTACGGCCATGGCTGGGAAGGCTCATGGACGCCCTTCACCGTCTATATGCAGGATGTGCTGAAGCTACGGCTCGATGGCCCCGCCGCCGCCGACGGCACCACCCGGATGAAGCCCATCAAGTTCGAGGACGGCTGGTTCGCCGAATATGGCTGGACCAGGGACTGGCCCGAGATCGCGCCGGTCGCCACGTTCACCGGCGACCGATCCAAGGCCGTCTGGCTGCCTTCCGAAAATCTCGCCCACGTCTGGCGGGCGTACCAGGTGCAGAGGCCGAAGGTGGCGCTGACCGTCGACGACGGCCTGCTGCTGGCGGAGCCGCCCGCCGATACGACCTCCGTGGAGTTTTTCGATCGCGGCCGGTCGCTGGGCACGGCGAACTCGGCCCCCTTCTCGCTGCCGGTGAAGCTGAAGGGCGTGCAGACGGTCTTCGCCGTCGCCACCACGCCCGCCGGCAAAACACCCTCCCGGCCCGTCACGGTGGTCAACGGCCGGCCGCTCGATTGGCAGCGAGGCACCGCCGCCGAAAAAGACGCAGCATCGGCGGCAAACATCGTGATCGTTTCGGACTCCGGACGGGCCACGGCCCGCGCCATCATGGTCGGTCAGCCTGCGGAGCCGGCGGCGGTCGCCGCCCTCAGGGGCGAGCTCGAACCGCTGGCCAAATCCCCCCACGTGGAACAGCGTGACGCCGCCGCCAGGCTGCTCGCGGCCATGAACGCCGCCGCGGCGAACTAGCAGACCTGCAAAACGGGTATGGCATCCCGCGGCACGGCGAGATCCACGCCGGTCAGCACCGGCGTTGCGTAGCCGCGGATGAGGCCTCGCAGTTCGAGGACGGTTTCAGGCACGACGCTTCTCCTTCAAACGGTCAGTCGGTTCGGCCAGGACCTTGTCGGCCGGGAGGTTCAGGTGGAAGGCTTCTGATCGGGCCGAACTGATAGCGACGTTGGCGAGCGGTGGGCCGCCGTCTTGCCGCAGACTGCGCAGGACTGTACATTTTGTTGATTCTCGTGTTTCACGTTCCACGCATGCGGTGGACTCCGGAGCCTGGACTGATGAAAGCCGTTTCTTTCACCGATTTCCGCAGCCGGGCGTCCACGCTTTTTGACGCGGTCGAACGCGGGGAAACGCTGGTCGTGCTGCGGCACGGCAAGCCGATCGCCGAGATCCACCCCGCGGCGGCGGGCGGATCGCGGACCCCGTCGTGGCGGAAGCCAGGCCTGCGGCTCACGGCGAAGGGGGCGGCCTTGGCGAGGGCGATCCTCGAAGAGCGGGCGGATGAAGACCTTCCTTGACTCGTCGGCGTTCGCCAAACGCTGCGTCGATGAGCCGGGAAGCGAGGCAGTCGAACATCTCTGTCTGTCCGCCTCGGAGTTGGGCCTGTGCGTGACGTGTGTTCCGGAGATCCTCTCCGCCATGAATCGCCGGCTGCGTGAACGCCGGCTGAAACGCGAGCACTACCACCTGATCAAACGGCATCTTCTCGAGGATGTCGCCGATGCCACGATCGTCGATCTCACGCCGGCCGTCATCGCGGCCACGGTCGCAGTTCTCGAAATGTCCACGATCCGCGCCGCCGATGCCATGCAGGTGGCGGCGGCCAGCGTGTGGGGAGCCGAGCTGTTCGTTTCGGCCGACCGGCAGCAGTGTGCCGCGGCCCGCAAGGCCGGGCTGGCGGTGAAGCCCGTCTCCGGGTGACGAAACGGCTGTGGCGACCGAAGAACGGCCGGTCGAACGCCCTCAGATGATGCCGCGTGACTCGAGGAGATCCACGATCGCCTCGACGCATCGGCCGACCGTCCATTCGTGCGTCGGCAGCACGAGATCGGGCTTCGTCGGCGGCTCGTAGGGTGCCGACACGCCCGGGAAATTGGCGATCTCGCCCGCGTCGGCCCGGCGGTAGTTGCCGTCGCGGTCCCGCTGCCGGCAGACCTCGAGCGGCGCCGCCGCATGGACCACGAGAAAGCGGTCGCGGCCGATCCGCTCGGCGGCCTTCTGCCGCACCGACTCGTCGGGGGCGACGAACGACGCGAGGCAGAGGATGCCGGCGTCGTTGAAGATCCTCGCCACCTCGACCGACCGTCGGAGATTCTCGCTCCGCTCGGCGGCCGAGAACCCGAGATCCCGGCTGATGCCCAGCCGCATGTTCTGCCCGTCGAGCACGACGACCGCGCGGCCCATGTCGAAGAGCCGACGCTCGACCGCCCGGGCGATCGTCGTCTTGCCCGAGCCCGCGAGGCCCGTGATGAGGAGCGTGACCGGCTTCTGGCCGTAGCGGGCCTCCCGCTCGTCGGCCGTCACCTCGCTCGCCGACCCCTGCAGGCCGTCCGCCGAGGCGTCGCCCCAGTGGTCGGCGGAGCCATCCTCGGGCTCGCGGTCGAGGATCATGCCGGCTGCGACCGTGCCGTTGGTGAGCCGGTCGATCATGATGAATCCGCCGGTGGCCCGGTTGCGACGATAGGCGTCGAAGCAGATCGGGGCCGAGAGCGTGATCGCGCAGCGGCCGATCTCGTTGAGGGCGAGCGACGGGGCCGGCTGCCGATGGAGCGTGTTGACGTCGACCCGATAGCGGATCGTGCTCACCGCGCCGGGCACGACCTTCGTCGTCTGCTTGAAGAGGTACTGCCGGCCGGGCACGAGCGGTTCGTCGGTCATCCAGACGAGCATCGCCTCGAACTTGTGGTCGACCTTCGGCGCGTTGCCCGGCCGCACGAGCATGTCGCCGCGGCTGGAGTCGATCTCGTCCTCGAGCGTCAGCGTGACCGACTGTGGGGCGAAGGCCTCCTCGAGCTCCCCGTCGAAGGTCACGATCGACTTCACGCGGCTCTTTTTCCGGGAGGGGAGCGACACGATCTCGTCCCCCTTGCGGATGATGCCGGAGGCGATCGTCCCGGAAAAGCCGCGGAAGTCGAGGTTTGGCCGGAGGACGTACTGCACTGGGAACCGGAAGTCCTCCATGTTGCGGTCGGAGCCGATGTAGACGGTCTCTAAAAGCGGCATGAGCGGCGAGCCCGAATACCAGGGCATGTTGGGGCTGTGCGTGACGACGTTGTCGCCCTTGAGCGCCGAGATCGGCATGAAGTGGACGTCGGGCAGGTCGAGACGGCTCGCGAAGTCGACGTAGTCGGCCTTGATGCGATCGAAGACCTTCTCGTCGTAGCCGACGATGTCCATCTTGTTGACGGCCACGACGATGTGCCGGATGCCGAGCAGCGACACGATGAAGCTGTGTCGCTTCGTCTGCGTGAGCACGCCGTGCCGGGCGTCCACGAGGATGATCGCGAGGTCGGCCGTGGAGGCCCCGGTCGCCATGTTCCGCGTGTACTGCTCGTGGCCCGGGGTGTCGGCGATGATGAACTTCCGACGGTCGGTCGAGAAGTAGCGGTAGGCGACGTCGATCGTGATCCCCTGCTGCCGCTCGTCCTCGAGGCCGTCGGTGAAAAGCGCGAGATCGACCTCCCCGCCGGTCGTGCCGTACCGCGACGAGTCCTTCGCGATCGCCGCGAGCTGGTCCTCGTAGATCATCTTCGATTCGTAGAAGAGCCGGCCGATGAGCGTGCTCTTCCCGTCGTCCACGCTCCCGCAGGTGATGAACCGCAGGAGCTCCTTCCGCTCGTGCTGCGCGAGGTATTCGTCGATGTTCGAGGCGATCAGCGCCGATTGGTGTGACATGTCTTCGCGTTCATCTCCGTGGTTTTCGAATTCACCCGCATTGAAAGCCGGGGAGCGAACGCTCCGTCGCTTTTGGCGAGGATGCGCCCGAGGCTCCCCCGCGTCCGCTCCCCCGGCTTTCAGATTAGCGCATGCCTCCAGCAGCGACCTCCCCCATCCCGCGCAAGCAGCGTTCAGCGGCCGCGAAGCGGTCCGCTGCAACGCGGGCGTGTACGTCGCCTCAGAAATACCCCTCCCGTTTCTTCTTTTCCATGCTGCCAGCCTCGTCGGAGTCGATGAGCCGTCCCTGCCGCTCCGAGAACGTCGTGAGGAGCATCTCCTGGATGATCTCGGGCAGCGTCGTGGCGCTGGAGTCGACCGCGCCGCTCAGGGGATAGCAGCCGAGCGTGCGGAACCGCACCCGCCGCATCTCCGGCTTCTCGCCCGCCTTCAGCGGCAGCCGGTCGTCGTCCACCATGATCATCACGCCGTCACGCCAGACGATCGGCCGCTCCGCCGCGAAGTAGAGCGGCACGATCGGGATCTCCTCGAGGTGGATGTATTGCCAGACGTCGAGCTCGGTCCAGTTGGAGAGCGGGAAGACGCGGATGCTCTCTCCCTTTTTCACCTTCGTGTTGTAGAGGTTCCAGAGTTCCGGCCGCTGGTTCTTCGGGTCCCACCGGTGAAACTCGTCCCGGAACGAAAACACCCTCTCCTTGGCCCGGCTCTTCTCCTCGTCCCGCCTCGCCCCGCCGAAGGCCGCGTCGAAGCGGTGCTTGTCGAGCGCCTGCCGCAGGGCCTGTGTCTTCATCACGTCGGTGTGGACCTTGCTCCCGTGAGTGATCGGGTTGATGCCCGCCGACCGACCCTCCTCGTTGACGTGCACGATCAGCCTGAAGCCGAGATCCTTGGCGACGTATTCGTCGCGGAGACGGTACATCTCCCGGAACTTCCAGGTCGTGTCGATGTGCATCAGCGGGAAGGGGGGCTTGGCCGGATGGAAGGCCTTTTCGGCCAGGCGGACCATCACCGCCGAGTCCTTCCCGATGGAGTAGAGCATCACCGGGTTTTCGAACTCGGCGGCCACCTCGCGGATGATCTGGATGCTCTCGGCCTCGAGCTGCTTCAGGTGAGTCAGGCTGTAGCTGTGGGGTGCGGCTGCCATGCGGCGATCGTTTCTGCTCCTCGGAGAATCTGTGAAGTCTTTTTATGTAAAGCATCGCAACGAGTTGCGACAACCCGGCCCGCTTCCAGGGCTTGGCGAGATGGCATGGGCAGCGGTCCTCGATTCTCGTCGAGTTGCACGCCGCATTCGTGCGGTATTAAACTTTTTTTGGCAGTTTTCCGCCGCGTCTCCAATCGATTTCTCCCGCCCCCCGCCGCCCTTCTCCAGAGCCCCTAATGCCATCCAGCCGCCCGTCCCGTGGTTCCATCGGCCGCCGGGGTTTCGTCGGCGTTTCCTCGGGCTTCGTCGGTTCCGGGCTTCTCGGCTCGGGCTACTTCACCGCCTCGTCGGCAGCGAGGGCCGACGAGAAGCCGACGAGCGCCAACGAGGAAATCCGCTTCGCGTGCATCGGGATCGGCGGCAAGGGGGCGAGCGATGCGGCCGACGCCGCGAGATCGGGCAAG
>CAZPEM010000164.1:0-6348 GCA_964585575.1 uncultured Chitinophagaceae bacterium | reverse complement strand
CGCATCAAGGGCATCTCGGCGATCCGCAACGAGAGCGACCTCAAGGAGCCGGTGCGGCTGATCCTCGAGCTCAAGCGGGACGCCGACCCGGACGTCGTCCTGAACCAGCTCTACCAGTTCTCGCCGTTGCAGACGTCCTTCTCGCTGATCTTCCTGGCGCTCGTCGACGGCAAGCCCCGGATCCTCTCGTTCAAGAGCCTGCTCGAGGAGTTCCTCCGCCACCGCACGACGGTCATCCGCCGCCGCACGCAGCACCTTTTGCAGAAGGCACGCAGCCGCAAGCACACCCTCGAGGGGCTGCTCGTGGCGCTGGCGAACATCGACGAGGTGATCCGGATCATCCGCAGCTCGAAGTCGCAGGCGGAGGCCAAGGAACGGCTGGTGGCGCTCGAGACGCCCGCCGCCCTGCTCGAGCGGGCGGTCGGGGCCGACGGCTTCGCGATCCTCGTGGAGGAGAAGGGCCGGTTGGAGGCCTACCCTCTCTCGCCGGTGCAGGCCGACGCGATCCTGCGGCTCACGCTTGGCCAGCTCGTGAACCTCGAGCAGGAAAAGCTCACCGGGGAGCACCGCGAGCTGCTCGGCAAGATCGGCGATTTCCGCCGGATCCTTTCCAGTGACGCGAACATCAAGGCCCTGATCCGAGGGGAGCTCGAGGAGCTCGAGGCGAAGCACGGCGACACGCGGCGGACCGAGATCAGCGGTGAGGCGGCCGACATCCGCGACATGGCGGAGCTGATCACCGAGGCCACGATGGTGGTCACGATCAGCCGCGCCGGCTACGTGAAGCGGACGCCTGCCGACGTCTACAGGGCCCAGCGTCGCGGCGGGAAGGGCCTCACCGGCGCCCGCACCGACGAGGAGGACCCGATCGAGCACCTCTTCGTGGCGAGCACCCACGACTGGCTGCTCGTCTTCACGACCCTCGGCAAGGTCTTCTCCATGCGGGTGTTCGAGCTGCCCGAGCTGGCACGCGACTCGAAGGGCAGGGCGCTTGTGAATCTGCTGGAGTTCGAGCCGGGGGAGAAGGTGGCCGATTGCCGCAGCGTCTCCGGATTTGAAGACCCCAACCAGTTCCTCATGCTGGCGACGCGGAGCGGCGTCGTGAAGAAGACTGCCCTCGAGCAGTATCGCAGGCGGCGGACAAAGGGGCTCATCGCCGTCAAGCTCCGCGATGGCGACGAGCTCGTCGATGCCGTGATCACGAAGCCGGGCGACGAGCTCGTGCTCGCCACGGCCAAGGGCATGGCGATCCGGTTTCCCGAGTCCGACGCGCGGCCGATGGGCCGTGACACCAGCGGCGTCCGCGGCGTCAAGCTCACTTCAGGCGACCGGCTCGTCGGAATGGTCGTCGCCGATCCGGAAGCGACGCTGCTGACGGTCTGCCAGAACGGCTACGGCAAGCGGACGCCGTTCGGTGTCGGCACGCCCGTGTCGGGCTCTGCCCCGGGCGAGGAAGGGGGCGGCGACGAGCCGGCAATCGATGAACCCGAGGGTGAAGCCCCCGAGACCGGAGCGGCGGAGGACGGAGATGGCGAGGGGGGGGCGAGCGGCATGCGATACCGCACCCAGCGTCGGGGCGGCAAGGGCATCCGTGACATCAAGGCGTCCGCCCGCAACGGAGAGGTCGTCTCGATCGTGTCGGTGAAGGACGACGACCAGGTGCTCATGATGACCTCCCGCGGAAAGATCCAGCGGGTGAACGTCCGGGAGATCCGGCCGATGGGCCGCAACACCCAGGGCGTTCGGATCATGCGGGTCGACGATGGCGACTCGCTCGCGGCCGTCGTGCCGGTGCCACCGAGCGAGCAGGAAGAGGCCGACGTGCCTCCCGCCGAATGAGCCCTGCCTTCCGAACGACGCCGCACTGCCGCCAGGGAGGGCAGACGCTCCGTCGCTACGGCGAGGATACGCCTGATGCTCCTCCGCGTCCGCCCCCCCGGCGTTCGGCATCAGTGGGGCGATTGGAAATACGGAAACACTTCGGAAAATCCCGGAAGCCCCGGGTGCAAGCCGAGAGGGGAGTCGGGGGTGGGGCGGCGAGCGGCGTTTTTTGTGCGGTTCCGAATCGGATGGACCCGGCGGTGTTCGTTAGGGGTACTTGAATCGTGAAAATTGGCGTCGTCGGCACGGGCTACGTGGGGCTCGTCACGGGAACGTGTTTCGCGGACAGCGGCAACACGGTGACCTGCCTCGACATCGACGCGGAAAAGATCGCCCGGCTCCGCCGGGGTGAGGTGCCGATCTACGAGCCCGGACTCGAGGAACTCGTGGAGCGCAACGCCGCCGCCGGCCGGCTGCGGTTCACCACCGACACTTCCGCGGCGATCCGCGACGCCGAGGTCGTGTTTCTCGCGGTGGGAACGCCCCCTGCGGCCGACGGCTCGGCTGACCTCTCGGCCCTCTGGAAGGTCGTCGACGGCATCGCTCCCCATCTCCGCCCCGACGCGCTCGTCGTCACGAAGAGCACGGTGCCCGTCGGCACCTGCGCGGGAATCGAGAAGCGGCTCGAGGCACGGACGGGCCGGAGGTGCCGCGTCGCGAGCAACCCGGAATTCCTGAAGGAGGGGGCGGCGATCGAGGACTTCCAGAAGCCCGATCGCGTGGTCGTCGGCGTGCGGACGGCCGACGTCGGGGAGATCCTGCGGGGCCTCTACCTGCCGTTCCTGCGGACCGAGAACCCGTTCCTCGTGATGTCGCCGGAAAGTTCCGAGATGACGAAGTACGTGGCGAACGCGCTGCTCGCCACGAAGATCAGCTTCATCAACGAGGTGGCGAACCTCTGCGAGAAGATCGAGGCCGACATCGACGACGTGCGGCGGGGCATCGGCCATGACAGCCGGATCGGATTCGCGTTCCTCTTCCCCGGGGCCGGCTATGGCGGGAGCTGCTTTCCGAAGGATGTCCAGGCGCTCGCGGCGATGGCCCGCTCGAGGGGAGTTCAGCCGAGGATCCTCGCGGCCGTCCACGAGACGAACCTCGCGCAGAAGCAGGTGCTCGGCGAGAAGGTCGCGGCACACTTCGCCGGGAGGCTCGCCGGAAAGCGGATCGCGGTCTGGGGGCTCGCCTTCAAGCCCCGCACCGACGACGTGCGGGACGCGCCGTCGATCGACCTCATCGACCGGCTTCTCGCCGGTGAGGCGGAGGTGACGGCCCACGATCCCGAGGCGATGCCGAACGTGCGGGCGCTGTATGGCGACCGAATCCGCTTCGCGCCGACCGCGCTTGAAGCGATCGACGGAGCCGAGTGCCTCGTCATCGTCACAGAATGGGGGGATTATCGACGCCCGGACTTCGACGAGATGGCCCGCCGGATGCGGAGCCCCGTGATCTTCGACGGACGCAACCTCTACCAGCCCGCCGAGATGCGGTCCCGGGGATTCTCCTATTTCGCCATCGGCAAAGCCGCCGTTCACCCCTGAGTGGGCGGGCCGCGGTCCGCCGGTGAGGGGGAGGTCGATTGACAGTCGATTTTCGGCGAAGGTACAGTTCGTCCATCGAATTTCCCCAGGGAGCCCAGT
Source organism: uncultured Chitinophagaceae bacterium (assembly GCA_964585575.1). Taxonomy (GTDB): domain Bacteria; phylum Planctomycetota; class Planctomycetia; order Pirellulales; family UBA1268; genus UBA4655. The sequence goes on along the minus strand of CAZPEM010000164.1, from coordinate 2,830 downwards.
CTACCGTGATCCAGAAGCCGACGTTTTCCTTTCGTATGCCCCATGATTTGGTCCTGCGGCTGATGGCCGCCGTGGCGCTGCTGATGCCATCGGTGGTGCTCGCTCAAGAGGCCGTGGCTGAGGCGGCCGAACGGCGGTGGTTCTTCGGGGCCTTCGGCTTCTGGTGGCTTCTCTGCCTCGGCGGCTCGGCGCTGGCGCTGCTGCAGGCCTGGCGTTTCTTCCAGTGGATGGAAGCGCAGCCCGCAGGCACGCAGAAGATGATCGAGATCGCTGGCTACGTCCGGACCGGAGCCGACGCCTACCTCAAGCAGCAATACAAGGTTGTGGCCGGGTTCTTTCTGGCGATTTTCCTGCTCCTGGCGATCATGGCTTTCGTGCTGAAGGTGCAGAGCCCTTGGGTGCCCATCGCCTTCATCTCGGGCGGCTTCTTCTCCGGGCTTGCAGGCTGGTTCGGCATGAAGACGGCGACACTCGCGAGCAACCGTACCGCCGCCGGCGCCGAGCGGTCGCTCAACGAGGGGCTCCAAGTCGCCTTCCGTTCCGGGGCGGTCATGGGGCTGACGGTCGTCGGCCTCGGCCTCCTCGACATCATGCTCTGGTTCGCCATCCTCTACTGGATCGTGCCGATGCTCGGCTTCGGGGAGATGTCGCTCGAGGAGATCACGGTGACGATGCTCTGCTTCGGCATGGGCGCGAGCTCGCAGGCGCTCTTCGCCCGGGTCGGCGGCGGCATCTTCACGAAGGCGGCCGACGTCGGGGCCGACCTCGTCGGCAAGGTCGAGCACAGCATCCCCGAGGACGACGCCCGCAACCCCGCCACGATCGCCGACAATGTCGGCGACAACGTGGGTGACGTCGCCGGCATGGGCGCCGATCTCTACGAGAGCTACTGCGGCTCGATCCTGGCCACCTCGGCCCTCGGCGTCGCGGCCTTCCAGGGCAACTACGGGATGCAGATGGCGGCCCTCTTCCTGCCGATGGCGATCGCCGCGGTCGGCACCGTCCTGTCGATCTGGGGCATCTGGCAGGTGCGGACCGAGGAGGATTCCTCCCAGAAGGCCCTGCTCGCGGCCCTGGCCCGCGGCATCAACATGTCCACGATCGCGATCGTCGGCGCTTCGTTCGTGCTGACGTTCCTGCTGCTCGGCGGGTTCAGCCACCTCGGCGTCGCCGTGAGCGTGATCGTCGGCCTCGTCGCCGGATGGCTCATCGGGAAGTGGACGGAATACTCGACGAGCAACGAGTACACCCCGACCAAGGAACTCGCCGACCAGGCCCTGACCGGGCCGGCGACGATCATCATCGGCGGCGTCGCCGAGGGGATGATGAGCACCTGGGCGCCGGTGCTCATCACGGGCGTCGCCACGCTCCTGTCGTTCGGCTTCGCCAACGGCTTCGACTTCTCGAACCCGAACTCCTTCGCCCTCGGCCTCTACGGCGTTGGCATCGCGGCGGTGGGCATGCTCTCCACGCTCGGCATCACGCTGGCCACCGATGCCTACGGCCCGATCGCCGACAACGCCGGCGGCAACGCTCAGATGGCGGGCATGCCGGCGATCGTCCGCGAGCGGACCGACGCCCTCGACGCGCTTGGCAATACGACCGCCGCGACCGGCAAGGGCTTCGCGATCGGCTCGGCCGCGCTCACGGCGCTCGCCCTGCTCGCGGCCTACGTCGAGGAGGTGCGGATCGGCTTCGAGCGGTGGGGCCAGGCGGTCGCGGAGAACGTGCCCGACACCCCCGAGCAGTATCTTCAGATCGGCGGGAAGCGGACGCTCCTCACCGAGGGGCAGTGGGTCAAACTCGCCAACGGCGTTGCCGTCCGGCTCGGGAGCGAGCCGGCGAAGAACTCGACCTGGCTCGTGCTCGACCGCGGGAGCGTTCCGGAGTTTTCCTCGCTGCCAAGCCGGACGGTGATCGAGAAGATGCCCGATGCCGCCGGTGTAGCGGAGCTCGAGAAGGAGAATCGCATCGTCGCGGTCAAGACGGCCCGGATGGCCGACTACATGCGGCACTACGACGTGACGCTCATGAACCCGAAGGTGCTCGTCGGACTCTTCATCGGCGCCATGAGCACGTTCGTGTTCTGCGCGCTCACCATGAAGGCCGTGGGCCGGGCGGCGAAGGGCATGGTCGAGGAGGTCCGCAGGCAGTTCCGCGAAAAGCCGGGCATCATGCAGGGAACCGAGACGCCCGACTACGCGGCCCCGGTCGAGATCAGCACGAAGGCCGCGCAGAAGGAAATGGTGCTGCCGTCGCTCCTGGCGCTCGTCCTGCCGGTCGTCTGCGGCATCGTCCTGGGGGTCGGCGGCGTCATGGGCATGCTCGTCGGCGGCCTCACGACCGGCTTCTGCGTCGCCGTCTTCATGGCCAACGCGGGCGGCGCCTGGGACAACGCGAAGAAGCACATCGAAGGGGGCGTCCACGGAGGCAAGGGAACCGACGCCCACAAGGCCGCGGTCGTGGGCGACACGGTCGGCGATCCGTTCAAGGACACGAGCGGCCCGAGCCTCAACATCCTCGTGAAGCTCATGAGCATGGTGAGCGTGGTGGTCGCCGGCCTCGTGGTGCGGTATTCGCTGGAAGCCCTCGGCTGGTTCTGAGAACCTGCCGTCGGCATCCCACTCGGAAGCCCGAGGCGCGGGTTTCCCTGCAGGCGATCGCTGGAAATGCCATGGAACCCCGAGGCGCGGGCCGAGAGGGGCGTTGATGTGGCTGCGTGTTTGGATGCCCGGTCATGAACCGCCTGCACGACACCGCATTGCCGCCGGGGGGGCAGCTGCTCCGTCGCTTCGGCGAGGATACGCCTGAGGCTCCTCCGCAGCCGCCC
>CAZPEM010000163.1:0-6420 GCA_964585575.1 uncultured Chitinophagaceae bacterium | reverse complement strand
GGTGTCGGTGATCACGATGCTGCCGTCCCGTCGCCGGTCGATCGCGTCGGCATTCGCCGTCGTGAACTGCCGCGGGCCACGGTCGGTCCGGACCTGCCAGTGGGTGGGCTCCCCTTCCGTGACCGACTCGATCGACTCCACGACCGGCAGAAAATCCCGCACGGCGAGCTCCGCCTCCACGAGCCGGCGATCCGCGGCCGGCAGCGAGGAGCGTTCGTCGATCCAGGCGAGTTCGGCCCCGTCGGCCCCGAGGATCGCCACGGCACCGTTGGGATCGGAGATCGGAAACGCCCGCAGCACGTCGACGTCCGCATGGACGACGCCTGCGGCATCGACGAGGTCGAGTGTCCCGTCCGATCGGCGGGCGAGCCTCCAGGTGGGGGCGGTGTCCGGGCTCGTCATGGTGCGTCCACCGAGGCCATCGCGGACCTCGCCTCCTCGTCCTGTGCCTGTGACTGCGCCCGGTAGAGCCGGGCGTAGATGCCGTCGGCGGCGAGCAGCTGCTCGTGCGTGCCGATCTCGGCGATCGCCCCGGAGTCGAGCACGACGAGCCGGTTGGCCCGGCGCAGCGTCGAGAGCCGGTGGGCAATCGCGATCGTGGTGCGGCCGGTCACGAGCGTGTCGATCGCCGACTGGATCACGGCCTCGGTTCGCGCGTCGACGCTCGAGGTGGCCTCATCGAGAATCAGGATCGCGGGATCGACCAGGAGCGCCCTCGCGATCGATATCCGCTGGCGTTCGCCACCGGAAAGGCCCGCGCCTCGCTCGCCGATCCGCGAGTCGTAGCCGGCCGGAAGGGCGAGGATGAACTCGTGGGCCCCGGCCGCGCGGGCGGCCGCCACGATCCGATCACGCGAGGCCTCCGGGCAGCCGTAGGCGATGTTCTCGGCGACCGTGCCGAAGAAGAGGAACGGCTCCTGGAGCACCACCCCGAGGTTTCTCCGGTACGCCTCGAGCGACAGGGTCCGCAGATCATGCCCGTCGATGCGGATCGTGCCGCTCGAGGGATCGTGAAACCGGCAGACGAGGTTCGCGAGCGTCGACTTGCCCGAACCGCTCGAGCCCACGAGGCCGACCATCTCGCCCGGCTCGATGGCAAGGTCGATCCCGTGGAGCACCTCGCGGGCGCCATACCGGAAGTGCACCCCCTGGAGTTCGATCCTCCCCTGCACGCGGCCCGGACGGACCGGGTTCGCCGCCTCCTTCACGGTCGGCTGGCAGTCGAGGATCTCGAAGATCCGCTGGGCGCTCGCCGCGGCACGCTGGGCCGCCGGCACCATGCGGATCATCGACTCCACACGGGCGTAGAACCGGGAGATGTAGGCGAGGAACGCCGTGAGCGTGCCGACGGTCACGGAGCCCCCGAAGACGAGCCAGGCCCCCGCGGCCCAGACGATGATGAGCCCCAGTTCGTTGAAGAGCGTCACGAGCGGACCAAAATACGACCAGACGACGTTCACCCGATCGTTCGCCTCGAGCACGTCGTCGTTGGCCTCGCGGAAGCGGGCGATCTCCCGCCGCTCCTGGGCGAACGCCTTCACGACGCGGATGCCGGGAATCGTGTCGGCAAGCACGCTCGTCATGTCGCCCCAGGCGACGTTCGCCCGCTCGAAGCCACGTCGAAGATGCTCCCGCACGGCATACACCAGCCAAAGCACGAGCGGAAAGGGAAGGAGCGTCACGACCGCCAGCGTCGGGTTGATCCAGACGAGGACGATGCCCGTGAGGCAGAGGAGCATCACGTTCGAGCCGAACTCGATCAGGTTGAGCGAGATGAAGTTGTTGATGCGGTCGGTGTCACTGCCGACCCGTGACATGAGGTCGCCGGTTCGCCTGCTGCCGAAGAAGTCGAGCGACAGACTCTGGAGGTGTGAGTAGGTCCGCACCCGCAGATCGGCGGCGAGACGCTCGCTCACGTACGCCAGCGTCCAGGTCTGGGCCCACGAGAGCAGCCAGGCGAAGAAGGCCGCGGCCGCGAGGCCGGCGAGATACCACAAGACGCGCGAGAAGGGGATGTCCACGCCGGACTGCCGCGGAATGAGCACGCCGTCCACGAGCGGCATCGTGAGATACGGGGGCACGAGCGCCGCCGCGGTGCTCGCGAGCGACAGGACTCCGCCGAGAAAAGCCATGCCGGCATGCGGACGTGCGAAGGCCAGCAGCCGGCAGAGGGTCCGCCACGTGGATGGCGGCCGCTCGTCGAGGATGGTCGAATCCTTCGCGACCGCGCGGGGCTCGCCATCGACCGCGATGCCCGTCGCCTTCGCCGCACCGGCGGCGGGCAAGGGAACCTCTCCCTCGGAGGACTTGGTCGACCGCACGGACGTCGCCCGTCGGTCGACCGCCCGGGCGTCCCGCTCGTCGAAGGCATCCTCCAGCGAGTGCATCTCCTCGGCGCGTGCCGGCGTGAAGAGCCATCGAGCGACGACCGCCCCCTTCTCGGCCAGTTCGAGCCGGCCGACGGCTCCGCGAATCCGGACGTCGAGCTTCGTTGTCGCCAGCAGCGGATGGGAGGCACGGACGCCGTCGTCGGCTTCCGCGATGACACGGCGATCGGTCAGCACGATCCAGCCGTCGATGAAATCGAGCTGCGGATCGAGGTCGTACCTCGCGACGGCCAGCAGTTCTTCCCCCGGGGGCAGCTCGATCCGGCAGCCTGCGGGGAGGGACGGCGTGGCGGCGAACGGGGCGAAACCGGCGGGGGCGGGGGGGTTTGACGGTGGCAACGGATACGACCTCTTCGGAGGGTGGCTCAACCTCGAGTTTATCCCACAATGGCCGAAATTGAGGGCCGGACAGCGTTTTCCGGGGCGGGATGGACCGCCGGGACCGTCCAGGGCGACTGGAATGAAGTTTCTTGCATCGCTCGACGAACAGTCATACAGTAGCGGGGAGAAGCAGGGACGCGGCTGCCGCTCACGGAAGAACTTTCCCACCGTCGGTCATCCGCCCGCCTGTTTTTCAAACCTGTTTGTCGATTCTTCCATGACGAACGCTTCACTCCGCTTCTGCGGATGTGCGCAGTTATGCGGCTCTGGCCGCCTGCGATTCTCTCGGCCGGCTCTTCCGGCATCTGGCATGGATCGTGCTTTGCATGGAAGCGTTGATCGGTTTCCCCCCTTCGTGAAGAAAAGGCACGGCATCTTTCGATGCAGATCACAAAGCTGAAGGTTCTCCGGGGCCCCAACCAATGGGCCTCGTTTCCGGTTCTGGAGGCCTGGGTCGATCTCGGAGTCTTGGAGGACTCCCCCTCGCACACGATTCCCGGTTTCAACGACCGGTTGATGGCCTGGCTCCCGACGATGATCGAGCACCGCTGCTCGATCGGCGAACGAGGAGGGTTTTTCGAACGGCTCCGCACCGGCACCTGGATGGGGCACATCCTCGAGCACGTGACGCTCGAACTGCAGTCGCTCGCCGGAACGCCCGTCGGGTACGGCCGCGCCCGCGAGACCTCGACCCGCGGCGTCTACCGCGTGGTGATCGAGTTCAAGGAGGAGGCGTTCGCGATCGAGTGCTTCCATGCCGCCCACCGCCTGCTCATGGCGGCGATCGCGGGCGAGTCGTTCGACGTCGCGGCCGAACTGAAGCGGCTTCGCGAATTCCTGCTCGAGTCGAGGCTCGGTCCGAGCACCCGTTCGATCGTGGAGGCCGCCGCGCGTCGGGGCATCCCGTCGACGAGGATTTCGGAGGGGTCGCTCGTCAGGCTCGGCTACGGCGCGAAGCAGCGGCGGATCCTGGCCGCGGAGACCGATCGCACCGGCGCGATCGCCGAGTCGATCGCGCAGGACAAGCATCTCACGCGACGGCTCCTCGCGGAGGCGGGGGTCCCGGTGCCGGAAGGCCGGCCCGTCGCCAGCCTCGAGGAGGCTCTCGAGGTGCTCGATGAGGTCGGCGGCCCGGTCGTGGTGAAGCCGCAGTTCGGCAACCAGGGTCGCGGCGTGTCGGTCAACCTGGCGACCCGCGAGGAGGTCGCCACGGCGTACGCACTGGCGCTCGAGAAGGAGCCGACCGTCGTCGTGGAGCGGTACGTGGCCGGCGGCGACTACCGGGTGCTCGTCGTGGCGGGCGTCGTCGTGGCCGCGTCGCGCCGCTATCCGCCGACGGTGACCGGCGATGGCAGCTCCACGATCATCGAGCTCGTGGCCCGGGCCAACGCCGACCCGCGGAGGTCCAACAGCCACTCGACCGCGCTCAGCCCGATCCTCATCGACGACGTCGCCCGCGGCGTGCTCGCCGAGCAGGGGCTGGCCGCCGAGAGCGTTCCCGCCGCCGGCCGCAGGGTGCTCATGCGACAGAACGCGAATCTCAGCACGGGCGGCGTCGCGGAGGACGTCACCGACCTCGTCCATCCCGAGGTGGCCGCCCGCGCGATCGAGGCGGCGAGGATCGTCGGCCTCGACGTGGCGGGCATCGACATCGTCGCGGGCGACATCTCGCAGCCGCTCGAGTCGCAGGGAGGCGCCGTCATCGAGGTGAACGCCGGCCCCGGCCTGCGGATGCACCTCGATCCGGCCCATGGCAAGGCCCGCGACGTGGGCGCGGCGATCGTCGACAGCCTCTTCGCCCCCGGCGACGACGGCCGCATCCCGATCGCGGCCGTCACCGGCACGAATGGCAAGACGACCGTCACCAGGCTCATCGCGCACTGCGCGTCGGTCGGCGGCGCCACCGTCGGCATGACCTGCACCGAAGGGGTCTACGTCGGCTCCCGCATGATCGACTCGGGCGATTGCAGCGGGCCAAAGAGCGCCCGCCGCATTCTCGCCAACCCGTCGGTGACGACGGCGGTGCTCGAGACGGCCCGCGGTGGCATCCTGCGGGAGGGCTGCGGATTCGACTCCTGCGACGTGGCCGTGGTCACCAACATCGGCGCAGGCGACCACCTCGGCATCGAGGATATCGACACGCCCGAGCGGATCGCGTGGGTCAAGGGCGCGATCGTGGCGGCGGTTCGCCCGACCGGCGCCGCGGTGCTCAACGCCGCTGATCCGCTCGTGGTCGACATGAAGAAGTGGTGCAAGGGGCAAGTGGTCTACTTCTCGCTCGATCCCGACAATCCGATCGTGGTCGAGCATCTCGCGAAGGGGGGCCTCGCGGCGACGGTCCGCGACGGGTGGATCGTGCTCTGCGACGGCCCGCGTGAGACGAGGCTCGCGAGCCTCGACCGCGTTCCGCTGGTGCACCGTGGGCTCGTGTCGTTCCAGGTGGAAAACGTGCTGGCGTCCGCGGCCGCGGCCTGGCGGCTCGGCGTACCGCTGGAACTGGTCCGAATCGGGCTCGAGGGATTCTCCGCGGGCACCTCCGGCTCTCCGGCCCGCTTCAACCTCTACGACCTCGACGGCGCCGCGATCATCGTCGACTACGGTCACAACGTGCCGTCGCTGGAGCGGATCTGCGAGACGATGGCGAAGCTCCCCTACGCGAGGAGGATCGCGGTCTACTCCGCCGCGGGCGATCGACGAGACGAGGATCTCATCGGCCAGGGAAGGCTGCTCGCCCGGGCCGTCGAGCGGGTCGTGATCTACGAGGATGCCTATCTCCGAGGCCGCGAACCGGGAGAGATCACGCGGTTGATCTCCCAGGGAATCGTGGAGGCGATGGATCCCCGCAGCCCGGTCGCTATCGAGAAGGGGGGAACGTGGTGCGAGGCCGCGGCGCTCGTGCTCGACGCGGTGAAACCGGGCGACCTCGTCCTCTTGCAGCCCGACACGGTCGAGCAGACGGTTCCCTGGCTCACCGAGCGGTACGGTTCGCGCCTGAAGGAGAAGTCGCTCGCAGACCTGGCGGGCCCCGCTTCGCACGGCGACGCCGGACCGACACCCGCTCCGCACGAGCCGGTCGTGACGGGAACCGGCCAGCTCGGACGCGGCATCTTCGCGGCCCGCGAGATCCGTCCTGGCGAGACGGTGCTCCGCTCGTGGGGTCCGCGGATTCCGAAGCGGACGCGGCACTCGATGCAGGTCGACGCCGACGTGCACATCCAGCCCCAGGGCGCACTCGTGGCCACGAATCATTCCTGCGAGCCGAACTGCGGCGTGCTGATCCGTTCGGGCAACTCCGAGATCGAAGTTCGCGCGATGCGGCCGATCGCCGCGGGCGAGGAGATCACGATCGACTACGACACCTTCGAGTACGAGATCGAGCACATGGGCGGACCGTGCCAGTGCGGCTCGCAGCATTGCCGGAAAAAGATCGCGGGATACAAGCATCTCCCGGCGGATGTGAAACGCCGCTACGGTGAATTCATCGCCGAATACCTCCGCGCCCTCGACGCGTCGGAAGTGACCGCCCCTGTCGGCGCCTGACGGCGAGGGGATACGGGCAGCCCAGAACCAACAAAGCTTGACCGTGAGGGGCTGCCCGTGTCCCGTAGCCGGGCTATGGGAGCAAGCGCAGGCAGGATGCCGGAGCGCCGCG
>CAZPEM010000162.1:0-6678 GCA_964585575.1 uncultured Chitinophagaceae bacterium | reverse complement strand
ATGAACCAGTCGAGTTCCCGCGCGGGCCAGGCGGTGTCGCGCACCGCCGGCCGGGAATGGGCCACCGGCGGGACGAACGACCAGAACTTCCGCCCCTGTTCGATGTCGATCGCCCCGGCCGCCACGGCGGCCCCGTCGCGCGGGTCGGCAGCACCGTTCTTCACCCAGGTGACGAAGTCGGCGACCACGTCGGCGGAGAGCTTCTCGCCGGGGGGCATCTCCAGCCCCTCGTGCTTGAGAGCCTTGATGAGGGTGCTGGCGCTCACGTCGTTCGGCACAACGGCCGGCCCGCTCTCACCCCCCTGGCGGATCCCGGCCCGGGAGTCGAGGGCCAGCTTGCCCTCCAGGTTGCCGGACTTCGCCGCCTCGGCCGAGTGGCACTCGTAACAATGCTCGACCAGCACCGGCCGGATCTTCTTCTCGAAAAACTCGAGCTTGGCGGCGTCGGGCGCCGCCGCCAGAGTCGCGCCGGCGGCAGCCTCGGCCGCCATCGCGCCGGTCGGCGCCGCCAGGGCGAGGAAGGCGAGGAGAGGCAGGGACCAGCTGCGGCGGTTCGTCATGGGAGCGTTTGTCCCGGGAGGCAGTGCCTGGCGTATGCTATCAAGAATATCGGCATCGCGACCGTGCGTCCAACAGCGGGCTTCGGGGCGAGGAAACCAGGTTCCTCCCCATGGCCGAAGGAACGGTCAAATCAGCCCGCCCTGCCGTTTTCAACACCACTACCACTTCAGGCCGAAACGCTCGCCCGTCGACGGCCCGCCGATGCCTCCCTTGAGCGGAACGTTCTTGCGACGGGCAGCCGCCACGGGCCGGGCCGCGGCTGTGCCAGCGCCGTCCAACCGCCCGTCGTCAGCGTCGGCGTCGGTCATGCCAGCGTCCGACGACGTCGGCTCACCAGCCTCGACAGGAGGCTTCGAGGCCACCGCCTTGATCGACAGGCTCATCCGCTGCTCGTCGGGATCGATCGACAGCACGCGGCACTCGACCTCCTCCCCCTCCTTGGCGACGTCCGACACGCTCCGGACGTGCCGGTGGGCGAGCTCCGACACGTGCACGAGCCCCTCCACGCCGGGCTCGAGCCGCACGAAGGCACCGAACTGCGCGATGCGGCTGACCGTGCCGCGGACGGTCGCCCCCACGTGATACTTCTCCGCGGCCCGCTTCCAGGGGCTTTCAACGAGGTCCCGGGCCGAGAGCGAGATCTTGCCGGTGTCGCGATCGATCTTCTTGACGACGACGCGGATCGCCTGGCCCGGCTGCAGCACGTCGGCGGGATTCGCGACACGGTCCCAGGAAAGCTGGCTGACGTGCACGAGCCCCTCGACCCCGTGGCCGATGTCGACGAACGCCCCGAAATCGCGGACGCTCCGGACGATGCCGTCGAGCAGCGAGCCGACTTCGAGCGTCTCCAGGAGCTTCGCCTTCGCGTCGGCCGCCTGTCGTTCGATCACCGCCCGCCGCGAGAGCACGAGCCGCCTCGCCGCCGGCACGATCTCCGTGACGAGGCATTCGAGCGTCTGGCCGACGAGTTCCTCCAGGTTCTCCACCCGCCACACGCTTACGAGGCTCGCCGGGATGAAGCCACGAAGGCCGGCCACGTCGGCCTCGAGGCCTCCCTTGTTCGCTGCGACCACGCGGGCCGCGACGATCATCCCGGCTTCGATCTGGGAATAGTCATCCACCGACACGGCGCGGTTGGCCGGCGCCACGTCGTAGAGGCCGTCCTCGTCGTTACGGGAGCCGACCGAGACGTCGATCGGATCACCGACGGCCGGAAACGATTCCGGGTCGAGGCCGACGAGCTTCAGCGCCCCCTGTCGCCTCGCGCCGAGGTCGATGAAGGCCGTGTCGGCTCCGACGCGAATGACCGTGCCCGAGAGCCTCGTGCCAGGCTCGATCGCTGCCTCGGCTTTGGCCGGCACGGTCGCGTCGAGCAGGGCGTCGATTTCGATATCGCCGAGAGCCTCCTCGAACTCGCTCGCGAGGTCGTCTTCGAGGGGAGCGCGGAGGTTCGGAACCTCGACCCGCGTCGCAGGCGGGGCCGGCTGGGCACGAGGCGGCTTCCGCGACTCGCGTTGCTTCTGGTCGCGTTCCTTCTGCTCGAGCTGCTTCTGCTTGTGCCGTGCGACGGCCTCGGCCGCGACGTCGACGATCGGGGTCGGTTCCACGGGCCCGCGGTCGGCGGGCTGGGCGGCACCTGCCGGCGGCGTCGGTAACGCTGGCGGTGCTACGGGCGGCGTGACGAGCACATGCCGGGGAGGCAGTTTCGGAACAGGCACGCCCGCCCGCTGGCTTCCGATCGGAATCCGACGCTTCGTCGGCTCGGGCTCCTGGGCGTCGCTGGTCATGGGATCATGCGGACACGGACGAAAGGAACTGCGGGAAACAGGACTTGAACCTGCACGGTATTACTACCACCAGGCCCTCAACCTGGCGCGTCTGCCAATTCCGCCATTCCCGCGGAACGAACTCCAGGCCATTCTGCGGTACAAGCCACTTCAGTCAAGCGGCACGCTGCGACCACCGTCGGGAACGACGCTGCCAGCCTGCGCCGCCCGCAGGAGACCGACCGCCGCGAGCGACCAGGCCGCATCGCCCACCGGCATCCAGCGGTAGAACGGCAGGGCCATCGTGAAGCACTCCACGAGCCCGGCGAACGATCTGGGATAGTCGTCCGAAATCAGCCAGTAGGCGAGGTTCGTCGCGAGAAAGAAAACCAGCGAGTGGGCAAACGCCCCGCCCAGCCACGTCCACCAGCGGCCCTCGCGGATGCCGGGTGCGAAAAAGCCGAGCAGGGCGGGCCAGGCCGTCGCCGCGAACACGACGACCGCCATCGTGACGCTGCCGTAGGCCGGAAGGAACAGGTTGCTGGCGGCGAGCGCCGCCACCGGCACGCTCATCGCGACGAGCGGGTTGCCGAAGACGAAACCGGCCATGAGGCCGACGGCGGCCATCGGTGTCACGTGATAGGCGGGCTGCCAAAGCCGACCAGCGGCGCCGATCACCACGAGCAGCAGCCAGACTGCGGCCAACGACGCCGGGTCGCCGAAAACAGCCGCGAAGCCCTCGCGGCTGTCTCTCCGCGATGCCTTCACGTCTGACTTGGCCATGGAGCACGACTTGGCCATGGAACAGCCTCCGGGGTGGACCCTGCCGCGGAGCGGTTTGCCCGGGCGGCGACCCTGATACCCTACTGGTTTTTGTCGATCCGGCAAGCCACACTTCCGCCGATGGAGCCATTCCAGACACTCTCGCTCGAGCGTTCGGACGACGGGCTGGTCGTGCTCGCCTTTCTCGTTCCGGGCCGCAGCCAAAACGTGCTCACCAGGCTGGTGCTCCAGGAACTGGCCCGGGCACTCGACGCGATCGACGCCGGCTCGCCACCATCGGGGCTCGTCATCGCCTCCGGCCGGCCGGGGTCGTTTTTCGCCGGCGCCGACGTCGAGCGGCTCGCGGACCATCTCGGCGGCGGGGCGGCCGAGGGGGAAATGGCCCGGGTGTGCGATGCGGGCCGAGCCTTGTTCGGGCGGCTCTCGTCGCGGCCCTGGCCGACCGCGGCCGTGATCGACGGCGTCTGTCTCGGAGGCGGGCTGGAACTCGCACTCGCCTGCGATTTTCGGATCGCGACCGATTCGCCGCAGGTGTCGATCGGGCTTCCGGAAGTGAAGCTCGGCATCCTGCCGGGCTGGGGCGGCACGGTGCGGCTGTCGCGGCTCGTCGGACCGGCCGCCGCGATCGAGCTTGCGGCCTCGGGGGAGCCGATCGATGCCGCCACGGCGCGGCGGCTCGGGCTCGTCGACGCCGTCGTGTCGGCTGGGCAGGCGATCGAGTCGGCGAGGCGGCTGCTTCGTGCGGAAGCGGCCCTCGGAGGTCACCTTTCCCGGCGGCGGCGGGCCGCGGGCAGGGTGGAACTCGAGGAGTCGGAGAAGGCCTTCATCGCCTCGACGGCGTCCGCCGCGATCCTCTCCCGCACCGGGGGACACTATCCCGCACCGCAGGCCATCCTCGAACTCATCCTCGATGGGGTGGCGGTCGATGCCGAGGCGGCCGGCGAACTCGAGAGCCGCCGGTTCGATTCACTCGCGCGGTCGCCCGTCGCCCGCCATCTCGTGCACCTCCATCTCGTCGGGGAGCGGAGCCGGCGGCGTCAGCCCGCGACCGATCGCGTGATCGAACGGGTCGCGATCGTCGGGGCGGGCGTGATGGGAAGCGGCATCGCCGCCGCGAGCCTCCGCGCCGGGCTTGGCACGGCCGTGGCCGAAACGTCCGGGGCGATGCTCGAAAAGGCGGCCCGCACGATCCTCGACGAGGCGTCGTGGGATCGCGGCACGCGACGGAGCGATCCGGAGCGGGCCGTGCAGCTCGCCGCAAAGCTGCGGACGGCGAGCCGGCTCGCCGTCGCGGCCGACGCCGACGTCGTGATCGAGGCGGTGACCGAGAAGATCGAGGTGAAACGGGAGGTCTTCGCGGAGCTCGAACGGCTCGTGCGGCCTGACGCGGTGCTCGCGACGAACACGTCCACCTACCGCATCGCGAGGATCGCCGAGACGATCGCCGACCGCTCGCGGGTCTGCGGCATCCACTTCTTCGTCCCGGTCCGCAAGCGGCCGCTCGTGGAGGTCGTCCGCGGCGCCGAGACGAGCGATCCAACGGTCGCGACGGCCGTCGCCTTCGCGCGGGCGATCGGGAAGCTGCCGATCGTCGTGAAGGACTCACCCGGGTTCCTCGTGAACCGCGTGCTCATGCCCTATCTCCACGAGGCGATCGAACTCGTGCGGGAGGGGGTGCCGCCGCAGCGGATCGACCGGGTGGCGAAGGCGTTCGGCATGCCGGTGGGGCCGATCGAGCTCTACGACCTGATCGGGCTCGATACGGCCTTCTACGCCGGCACGGTCATGCACGAGAGCTTCGGTGATCGGATCGAGGCGTCGCCCGTCATCCCGGCGATGGTGCGGGCGAAACTGCTCGGGCAGAAGTGCGGCGAGGGCTTCTATCTCCATGGCGGCCGCGACCGCCCGCTCGTGCCGAATCCGGCAATCGTGAAACGGCTCGAGCCCTACGCTATCGAGCCGCAGGGCGATCCGGCGGTCGTTCATGCGGAAGAGCGGATCGTCGACCGGCTCTTCCTGCCGATGGTGCTCGAGGCGACGCTCGCACTCGACGAGGGCGTGGTGGACGACCCCGGCGACGTCGATCTCGCGGTCGTCCATGGCCTCGGGTTTCCGGCGTTCCGCGGCGGCCTCCTCGGCTGGGCCGACTCGCTCGGCGCCGAGGCGATCCTGAAGCGGCTCGCGGTGTTCGAATCGCTCGGCCTGCGGATGCGGCCGACGGACAGGCTCGTGGCCATGGCCCGCGAGGGAAGGACGTTTCATGCACGGTGAACCGGTCATCGTCGGCTGCTCGCGAACCGCGATCGGCAGGTCGCATCCGGAGAAGGGGGTGTTTCGCCGCGTGCGGGCGGACGAGCTGGCCGCGGCCGCGGTTCGCGCCGCGGTCGAACGGGCGACGATCGACCCCGCGACGATCGACGACGTCGTCCTCGGCGCCGTCAAGCAGCACGGCGAACTCGGGGGCAACGCCGCCCGCACCGTCTCCATGCTCGCGGGGATTCCCTTCTCGGCCGCCGCGGCGACCGCGAACCGGCTCTGCGGCTCCGGCCTCCAGGCGATCCGGCAGGCCTGCCACGCGATCGCCGCGGGAGAGGCCGACGTGCAGGTCGCCGCCGGCGTCGAGCACATGCACCACCTGCCGATGGAGTCGCTCGTCGATTTCCACCCGATGGCGTTCGCGGCCTCGAGCCGCGGCGTGGCGTCGATGGGCCTGGCGGCGGAGTTCCTCGCGGCCCGCCACGGCATCGGGAGAAAGGCCCAGGAAGCCTTCGCCCTCGAAAGCCACCGCAAGGCCCATGCGGCCTCCGCGGCCGGGCTCTTCGACCGCGAGATCGTCGTGGTGAACGGGCTCGACGAGGCGGGCGGGCTCGTCCCCGTGCGACGCGACCAGTCGATCCGCGGCGATGCCTCGCTCGAGGCGATGGCGGCGCTCCCTCCTGCTTTCGTCCCCGGCTACGGCTCGATCACCGCGGCGACGAGCTCCCCCTTGAGCGATGGCGCCGCGGCGGTCGTCGTGATGCGGCAGGAAACCGCGCGACGCCTCGGCCTCACGCCGCTTGCGAGGATCGTGGCGACGAGCGTCGTGGGGATCGCTCCATCGGACATGGGCAGCGGCCCGATCGCGGCCGTGAACACGCTGCTTGTGCGGACCGGCCGCTCGGTCGCCGACATCGATCTCGTGGAGCTCAACGAGGCCTTCGCGGCGCAGGCGATCCACTGCATCCGCGGGCTCGGCCTCGACGAGTCGCGGGTGAACGTGCACGGCGGCGCGATCGCGATCGGCCATCCGCTCGGCGCTTCCGGCGTGCGGATCGTGACCACGCTCGTCCATGCGATGCACGCCCGCGGTGCCCGGACGGGCCTCGCCACGATGTGCATCGGCCTCGGCCAGGGAATCGCGATCCTGCTCGAGCGGCCGACCGCGTGAGTCGACGCTGCTGGCTCGGGGCAGCCCCTCACGGTCAACTCTGCTGGCTCGGGACTGCCCGTATGCCCTCGCCGGACGTTCGCTCTGGACATCCTGTCCTTCGCTCACTCGGACCTGACTGGCGCTTCGGCCTCCGGCCTG
>CAZPEM010000161.1:2431-6707 GCA_964585575.1 uncultured Chitinophagaceae bacterium | reverse complement strand
CGACATCCAGCTTGGGAAGCTAGCGCTCTACCAACTGAGCTACGCCCGCGATCGGCCGAAAGCGGGGCGGACGAACCGTCGGGCCATCGGCTGCGTCTTCGTATCGTCGCCGATGCCGTGAGGAATGCAAGTCTGCCGGGAAAGTGCCGCGGTTCGACTTCGGCCGCGGTCCGCACGTATGATCGGCTCGATCGATCACGCTGGCACGTGGAGCCTTGTGATGCCTGAAACGCCTGCTTCGACTGGTGCTGCGGAAGACCGTGCGGCGGTGGGGAGAGCCCCTGCCGCCGGACGCTGGTCGCTTGTCGGGTGGCTGGCCGTCGGAACGCTTCTCCTCGGCGCCGGCAGCGTGCCGTGGATCCTCTCGGAGCCGATCCGCGCCGGGAAGCTGATCAACAGGCTGCTGCCCGGGCTCGACGCCGACATCACGGTGGGAAGGGCTTCGATCGGCTGGTCGGGACCGATCGTGCTCGAGGACGTGCACGTGCTGCCGCGGAACGGCGCGGCGGAGCCGATCGCGATCGCGAGGATCGAGGGCAGCCACGGGCTTGCGAAGATGCTGCTGACGCTCGGCGACCTCGGCACATTTCGCGTGCAGGGGCTCGACCTCCACGTCATCTTTCGCGGCAATCGCAAGTCGAACCTGACCGGACTCTTTGCGAGGCCCGAGCCCTCGGCGTCCGGCGACTCGTCGTCTTCGGGGCGGAAGCTCAGTCCGGTCCGCGTTCGCGTCGAGGTGGAGGATGCGGTCGCCCGGATCGACGGGCCGTGGTCGCCGGAGCAGTGGGTGAGCGATCCGGTCGACGTCGTGGCCACGCTCGGGCCGGCGCAGGAGGGCAACTGGAGCGAGTGGACGATCGAGCCCGTGGAACTGCTCTCCCGCGCCGAACTGAAGCCGAGCGTGGCGCAGGGCATCCTCGCCTACATCGCGCCGGTGCTTGCCGAGGCGACGCGGACGGCGGGGCTGTTCTCGCTGAGGCTCGAAGGTGGCAGGTTTCCCGTCGGCGACCCGGCTGCCGGCACGCTCTCCGGCGTTCTCTCGATGCATGCGGTCGATCTCGGTCCGGGGCCGCTCGTGCGGAATGTCGTCGACACGCTGCCGATCGGGCTGCGGCCACCCGAGTCGATCCGCATCGCCGACGACGCGAACGTCGTGTTTCGACTCGAGAATCGACGGGTCTGGCACGACGGGCTCGAGTTCGGCGTGCCGCTGGCGCAGGCCGGTCGCCGGCTCGACATCGAGAGCAGCGGCACGGTCGGCGTCGATGACGGCGAACTCGATCTGAAACTCGTGCTGCCGTTGCCCCTCGACATGCCGGCGAACCGGCCGGTCCTGCAGGCGCTGGCCGGCAAGTCGATCTCGGTCGGCGTCGGGGGCGTCCTCGGCCGCCCCAAGGTGCTCTTCGACGGATCGATCCGCGCGGTGGCCGGGCAGGTGATCGACGAGCTTCTCGGGGGCCGCCGGCGGGGCGGTCCGGAGCCGATTCCCATGCCGCGGCGGCGGCCCCCGTCGTTTCCAGGACCGGAACGGCTGCCCGCAGCCCCGAGACGTGATGGCCCGGCCCCGGCCGCAGTTCCCGGTGAGGCGGCCGCACCGGCATTTGCGACGGGCGAGGATGGGGTGGATCCGGCCGTCGGGCAGGTGATCGATCTCGTCGGTGGCGTGCTCGACGAAGTCGCTCGGCGTCGGGCCGAACGGGCCGCGGCCCAGCAGGACGCCGAAGAGGGGGATGCCGACGGCCCGCAGCGGCCACGACGGCCGCTGCTCGACCGGCTCCGCAACCGCCGCGGTCTGCAGCCGGCGCCGTGACCTGCGGCCGTGACCTGCGGCCGTGCCGGCCGACCGTGGGGTGACGATCGGTCGGCAAGCCCTTGAAGGATCAGCCAGACAAAGCGAAGGGCCCTCCTTTCGGAGGGCCCTTCTTGGTTTCATCGATCGGAAAACCGCGGGTCAGGTGCCGGTCGTGGCCGGAGCCTTCGGGGCCGCCGGAGCCGCCGGAGCCGCAGGGGCTGCAGGGGCTGCCGGGGTCGGCCTGCCTTCCTTGATCACCTCGGTGCCGGCCGGGGCGGCCTCTCTCGTGACGACTGCGCCGCTGGTCACCACCTCGCCGCCGTTGCAGTCGCCGCTGGCACAGGCCGACGACGACTTGACAACCGTCTCGCCGCCACACGAACCGCACGACTGGGCGACCGGTTCGCAGGACGAGTGGGCATGATGCCGGTGGTGACCAAGCCGCTTGTGGCCAAAGAGGCCGCAACGGTGACGGCGGTGGCCGCAATGGCTCGGAGCGGGCTCACAGTGGCTCGGAGCGGACTCCTCGACCACGCACTCCTTGACCGCGACCGCACACTCATGGACCACCGGTGCCGATTCACAAACCACCGTTTCGCAGCTGCCGGCGTGGCAGCCATGACCGAAGTGACGACGGTGCTTGCATCCGGCCTCGACAACCGAGCTGCCAAAAGCGACAGCAAGAAACATCACGAAGGTCAGTCCAACGAACCGTTTCATTCACTCATCTCCTCGGGAGGGGGGCTTCCGGCTGCCTTGCCACCATTCGCCATCCTGGCAACAACTGGGGTAAAACTGGTCAAGATGCTACCAGTTGAGTCGCGCAAGTCAACGCAGGCAGCAATCGCGCCGCCAACCACCCAGACCACCAGGCTGTGTTTTTGGCTGAAATAACGCAGTTACTGGGCGGAATTCCCTCGAAATTGCCGGGTTCTTCCCTCCGCCGGGACGGAGAACCGGGGGAACGGTCAGCTCCTACTGGACCGCCTTGGGCGGCTGGGCCGCGCCTGTCCGTACGGCGGGAGGTTTGGCAGCCGCCTTGGCTCGCCGCTGGATCTCCATGGCCACCTGCCGCTGCTTGGCGATCATGTCGGCCGGGTCCTCGAAGTCGAGGAGCAGCGGGGGGGCGTCTTCGAAGACCTTCATCGCCATGCCGACCACCCGCCACCCTTCGGGGTCGAGTCGCGTCACCCAGACCACCTCGTCGGTCGTCGTGAAGCCCTCCGCATCAGTGTCGGTCCAGGTCGTCGAAACGTGGACGATCTCGCCGGCCTTGTCGATCGTCTCGCCGTCGCGGATCGAATAGGTCGCGGTCGCCGGAACGGGCGGGGCGATCGACAGGCCCATTTCCTCGGTCTTCGCCCGTGCCACCTGGGTGAGCATGCCCCGAGCCGCGGTGTCGTCCCCGCGCTTGATCGCCTCGAGAAAGTCGCGGATCGCGGCTTTTGCCTGCGAAATCGACGCCGAGCCGCCGCCGCCCGTGCATCCCATAGCAGCGGCCAGGACGAGCAGCGGGGCGATGGCCGTGATGGGGAGGAAACGCCGTCGATTGCCAACCATGACTGGACTCCATTCCAAGCCGGGCGACGGGGCATCCCGCGTCCACCACGGGCCCGTCGGGTCGGAGACTGACGGGAACGGGCGGTGGGGTCAAGCCGAAAAACCGGCCTGTGCGTCCCGCGTTGCCCGGCCGAGCGACGCCGGATCGATCCCGAGACGCTTGAACTTCTTGTAGAGCGACGTGCGGTTGATCCCGAGGGCCCGGGCGGCCGCGTGGCGGCACCAGCCGTGCCTCGCGAGAGCCTCCAGGATCAACTGCCGCTCCGGCACCGCCAGCGACGCCTTGAGCGCCGGCCCGGCCTCACAGCGGGCGACGGGAGCGGCCGCCGCAAAGGAACGCGTGGCGGGCGGGACGGAAACCGACAGATCCGGAGCATCGATCAAGGGGCCGTCACCGAGGAGCACGGCCCGCTCGACGGTATGTCTCAACTCGCGGATGTTGCCGGGCCAGGCATGGGAGAGCAGCCGGTCGATCGCCGCGTCGGTGAACCCGACGACCCGACGCGAAGCCTCCGCCGACGCCTGCGAGAGGAACGCCCCCGCCAGCGCCGGGATGTCGTGCGGCCGCTCGCGGAGTGGAGGAAGCTCGACGGCGATCGCGTTGATTCGCCAGAAGAGATCCTCGCGGAAGCGGCCGTCGGCCACCCGCTCGGAGAGCCGCTCGTGCGTCGCGAGGATCACGCGAACGTCGACCTCTCGTGTCGCTCCCGAGCCGACCGGCTCGAACCGCCGCTCCTGGAGCGCCCGCAGCAGCTTCACCTGCATCGCGGCCGACGCCGTGGCGATCTCGTCGAGGAAGAGCGTGCCGCCGTCCGCGAGAAGGAATCGACCCTCGCGGTCGATGTTCGCGCCGGTGAACGCACCGGCCACATGGCCGAAGAGCTCGCTTTCCAGCAGCGTCTCGCACACGGCCCCGCAGGCCAC
>CAZPEM010000161.1:0-2331 GCA_964585575.1 uncultured Chitinophagaceae bacterium | reverse complement strand
TCGGCCCCGTGGCGGATGGCATCGATCGCAACCGTCGCGGAAGCGGTGGCATCCACCATCGCCACGATGCCGACGGCGGGCCAGCGGCCGCGAACAGCCGCGATGATCGACCTTCCACCGTGGGGCAGGGCGGCGTCGACGGCGCACACGTCGAACCGTTCGCGGGCGAGCATGCTCATCGCCGAGGCGGCATCGCCCACGGCGCTCGAATGCCATCCCGCCCCGCAGAGCCACTGGGCGGTCTGCGAGGCGCGTCGCCGGTCGTCATCGATCACGAGCACGCGGCCTGTCGTACGCATCGCCTGCCTCCAATGGTCTCCGGGAGCACGCCGAAGCCCTGATGGTTCCTACGCCAGGGAAACCGGCCCGCAAAGTCTTCGCAGCCGTCAAAAAGTGCCACGAGGCGGCCGGTGGCCCGCACGACCGGCCCAGCCGTCACGATCGGACCGAACGGCCGGCCAAACTCAGACGGCCTCGACCCGTTCGACCGGTGCATCGCCGGGAACGTCGAGCGTTTCGTTCGCCAGGTTGGCCGTGAGGAGACGTACGGTCGCCGACGACCTCGCCGGGACGACGAGCACTGCGGCGACTTCTCCGCCGCGGGGGGCGATCGTGCCGAGCCCCTCCGGCCCGAGCACGTAGAGCGCGGTCGCGAGCGAGTCGGCTTCGGCGGCGGTGGGGGCGATGACGGTCGCGGAGAGCACGCCCTCGGCGGGAACTCCGCGACGTGGGTCGAGGATGTGGCCGAGCCTGCGACCGCGATCCACGAAGAATTGGGTTCCCGATCCGCTCGTGCCGATCGCCCGGTTCACGAGCCGCACCGTCCCGAGCCGGCGGTCGGGACGCAGCGGGTGGACGATTCCGACCCGCCAGCCGCTCGATGCCGAGAGGGTCGCCTGGTGTCCCGTCGCGCGGACGCTGCTCTGCCCGCCATGGATGAGAAACGATCCGCCGCCGAGCCGGTTCGCCAGGAGTTCCGCCGCCCGGTCCACCGCATGGCCCTTGCCGATCGCCCCGAGGTTGAGTTCGATCCCGTCCCGGGCGAATCGCACGGTTCTCGCCGTTTCGTCGAGAACCACGTGCCGCATGCCGCTGCGATCGATCGCGGCGGCGAGCGAGTCCGCATCGGGCATGCGGCCCCGGCGCTGATGGAAGCCCCAGGTTCGCAGGAGCGTTCCGACGGCGATGTCGAAGCCTCCTGCCGTTTTTGCATGCAGATCGCGACACTGCAGCAGCAGCGAAAAAAGCTCCTCGTCCACCGGGCAGGGCCCCGAATGCGCCATCCGGTTGATTCTCGCCATGTCGCTGTCGTCGCGGTACACCGTGAGCCTCGCCTCGATGGCGTCGATCAGGTCGAGCGCCTCGATCGCGTGCGTGGTCGCGTCGGCATGCTCGCCGGCGTTGAAGACCATCTCGAAACGGCATGCCATGGCCGTTCGGCCCACGCGAATCGCGTGCAGCTCGGAACCCGACTCGCCCGTCTCGCGGGCCGTCCCGGGGGCGTCATCGGGCGGATTCAGCGGCGGAGGCGGCATCCCCCGAGCATACGCTGCCGCTGTCGGCTACAATCTCGGCCCATGGCGGCTCTTTCCGAACCCGATTTCGACGGCGCGATCCCCAGTCTTCCATGATCGAATGGTTCGAGCGGGGTTCCTACCTCGGCATCGTGCTCTTTTTGACGCTCACAGGCATCGGTCTGCCCGTGCCGGAGGAGGTTCCGATCGTGGCCGCCGGCGTCGCCAGCCGCACCGGGGCGCTCCACTGGTACTACGCGCTTCCCGCCTGCCTGCTCGGGGCGGTGCTCGGCGACAGCCTGATGTACGGGATCGGCTATTTTTTCGGGGCCAAGGTGCTCAAGGAGCATCCCTGGTGGTCCGGATTCCTGACGGCCGAACGGGAACAGACGATCGAGCGGCTCATCAAGAAACACGGCATCAAGGCGTTTTTCGTGGCGAGGTTCCTCGTCGGGCTTCGCAGCCCGTTCTATCTCACGGCCGGCATTCTGCGGGTCAAGTATCGCTGGTTCCTGCTCGCCGACCTGACCTGCGCCTCGATCGTCATCGGCAGCTTCTTCGGCCTCTCCTACCTCTTCGGCGATCGCATCGGCGCCCTGATCCACTCGGCCGAGCGGGGGCTCACGGTGGCGGCCGTATCCGCCGCGATGCTCGCCGTGGCGGCCTTCTTCTGGTTTCGCAGGCGCCGGATGCGGCTGCTCGACCAGGATCCGGAAAGCCTTTTCGAAAACCGCGAGCTCATCTTCGGCCCCGCCGCCGACCGGCTTCCCGAGGGAGTGCTCGGCGGCGATCATCCGCACCAATCTGAGTCGGACAA
>CAZPEM010000160.1:0-6823 GCA_964585575.1 uncultured Chitinophagaceae bacterium | reverse complement strand
ACGTTGCCTTCGCCGAGCTCGAGGTCGCGGCGGCCCTTGGCCGAGACGATCCCGAGCGTGACCGAGTGCGACAGGCCGAACGGGCTTCCGATGGCGAGCACCGTGTCGCCGATGTCGATCGACTCGTCGTGGGCGAACCTCGCGAACACGAGGCCCTCGGCCCGGATCTCGAGCACGCCCACGTCGGTGCCGTCGTCGCTCCAGACCCGCAGCGGCTTCAGTTCGCGGCCGTCGTCGAGCTTGATCCGGATGTTTTCCAGCGCCGAGCGATGGATGACATGGCGATTCGTGATGACGACGGTACGTCCCCCCACCTCCGTGATCACGCCGGACCCGGTCTCCTCCTCGCTCGCCTTGCCGTTCCGAGGCCGCAGCGAAGGCTTCTTCGCATCGATGTGGACGACCGTCGGCGTGACGAGGCGGACGAGTTTCCGCAGGATCGAGCTCTGTCGCTCGAGCAACTCGACCTCGTCCTCGAGCTGACGGTAGAGCTTCGACCGCTCGGCATCGCTCATGCGGCGGTGGCTGACCGGATCGACCGGCGGACGTGCCGCCGACGTGGGCGGCGGCTCCTCACCGACCGACGAGCCCTGCCAGACGAGGGCCACCGTAAGAGACAGCAGTGCCAGAGGCACGATCGCCCGGTGGATGTTTGCCGACTGGATTGGCATCGACCGGTGTTCCTGCGGTACGGACGGTTCCGGCGGAACCGCTCCGGCCGCCGATCACTCCGTGTCCATCGGCGTTTCGAGGGTGCTCCCGCGAACCGGGCGTCAGGAAACGTCCAGCTCGACGTCGCCGGACATCTCCTCCTGCTCCTCACGACGCGAAGCGGGGGAATAGCCGGTCCTCTCGACGTCACGCTGGCAGCCGATGCACATCGTCGCGTAGGGCAGGGCGTTGAGTCGGGCCATCGGGATCCTGCTGTTGCACACCTCGCAGAGGCCGTACTGGCCGGACTTCATGCGGTCGAGTGCATTCTCGATCGACGCCAGTTCCCGGCTCTCCACCTCGGCCAGCTGCGACGAGATCTCGTCCTGGGCGGAATCGTAGGCGGCGTCCATGACGTCGCCGGGCGATTCGCTCCGCAGCTCCTTCAGCAACGTCAGGTCCCCGGCCAGGGCGTTCCGCAGCGCGTCGCGGCGACGGACGAGGATCGATCTGAGGTTCAAAAGTGCATCTTTGCGTGCCATCTGCCGTCCTCCTCGCCCCCGGTTTGCATGTCGGAGGCAGACAATCCTACGCACCCCAGCCGGCCCCGGTTCACGACCTTGACGTTTATTTCCCGATCGGCTTCCCGCTGGCGAAAATGGAGTGAAATCGGCCCGCTGACAGTTGGGATGCCCGCAGGGTCGGGGCACGTTGCCCCCGCTGCGCGAGCGGCAGTGACGGCCGCCGGCAGCGGTCACTCGGCCCCGCTGAAGCACCAGACCGTTCCGTCCTCGCCAGCCAGCACAACCCGCCCGGCCGCAACGGCCGGCGAGGCGGTGAAGCCCTGCCCGGCGTCGAACTCCCAGAGAACCGTGCCGTCTCCCGTCCGCAGGGCGGCGATCCGTCCGGCGGTGTCGGACGCGATCACCGCGGAATCCGGATTGCGGCCGGTTGCACGCACGCGGACGACCACCGGCGAGGCATCGACCTTGCCCCGCATGGCGGCTCGCCAGAGGCGATTTCCATCGACCGTGGAGAAAGCCTCGACGGCCCGGCCGCGGGTGCCGACGATGGCCAGCGGTCCGGCCGTGCCCTCCGCGATCGCCGCGCTCGACCGGTAGGCCTGTCCGCCGCCCGCCGGCTTCTTGCGCCACGAGATGGAGTGATCCGTGTCGGGTGGCGAAGCGACGTCGATCCGATAGAACGTTCCCCCCTCGCTGCCGAAGAAGACGGACGTTCCGACGCCCGCCGGCGTCGTGCCCGTGGGGCCGTCGATCACCACGTCACCCGCGGGCTTGCCGGTGGCGGCGTCGATCGCATGGAGCCGTCCGTCGCAGCCGGCGATGAGGATGCGGCCGGCCACGACCGTCGGCATGCAGCGAATCTGGTCGGTGATCGAATGGCTCCACAACTCCTTGCCGCTCTCGGCCGAGAGGCAGACGAGCGAGGCATCCTGCGAGCCGACGAGGATCGTCGCCGGCCTGCCGCCGGGCTGGTCGACGACGACGCTCGGGCCGCCGGAGATCTCCCCATCCCGCTCATGCTTCCACGCGACCTCGCCAGTTTTGGCATCGAACCCGCGGACGACGCCGAACGAATCGCCGGCAACCACGAGCGATGGCGAGCCGTCCGTCGAATCCGCGGCCCCGGCCACGAACGCCGCCGCCGCCGAAAACCCGGCTTCCCCCTCGAACTTCCAGCGGGTTTCTCCGGTCGTCAGCGAGAGGGCGTGGAACGTGCCGTCGAGATCGCCGATGTAGATCGTGCCGTCGGCGATGATCGGCGTCGCCTCGAAAGAAGTCTTGTCGAACCGCCGCTGCCATGACTCGCGAAGCGGAAACTCGAGGATCGAGCCGGAACGCCCGGTGCCCTCGACGCATCCGCGGGCCATCGGCCACGCCTCCGCGTCGGCCTCCGCGAGGCGGGGCTCTTTCGCGACCGCCGCCGATGCGATCAACACGATCGCCAGCATTCGCCATCCCGTGGCGGCGATCATGACGCGGCCTCGTAGAGCCGCCGCAGATCATCGGCGACCACCGGACGCGGATTGAAGCCCGCGGTCCATTGCGTGGCGGCCGCTTTGGCGAGGTCCTGGGAATCGGGGCGTTCGATGCCGAGCCCGCGGAGCGAGGTCGCGAGGCCGGCGGAGCGAAGCGTCGCCGTGAGCCAGTCTGCAATCCGGTCGGCCGCTTCGGCATCCTCGTGCTCGCCGGAGAGATCCGCCCAGAGTTCGGCGTAGCGATCCCAGACGCGTCGGCCGTTGAATCGCACGACATGCGGCAGCACGACGCCGACCGCCTGGCCGTGGGCGACCCCGTGGCTGGCCGTCAGCGGGTTGGCGAGGGCGTGGGCGGCGCCGAGCATCGCGTTTTCGATGGCGAGGCCCGCCCAGGCGGCCGCGAGTTGGACCGCGGCACGCGCCTCGAGATCGGCCCCGTCGGCGAGCACCCGCGGAAAGTTGCGGCAGAGGAGCCGCCACGCTTCACGCGAAAAGACCCGTGAACCGGGCGTGGCCGCGAGGCTCACGTGGCTCTCCACCGCGTGGGAGATCGCGTCCATGCCGGTGAGGGCCGTCACTCCGGCCGGTTGGGTGAGTGTGAGCCGTGGGTCGAGGATGGCGACGCGAAAGGCGGCCGCGGCCGCGCCGCAGGCCATCTTCATGCCGGTCTCGGCGTCGGAGATCAGGGCGAACGACTGCGTCTCGCTGCCCGTGCCCGCGGTCGTCGGCACGGCGATCGACGGGAGCATGGGGCCCTTCGCCCGGTCGCGGCCGTGGTAGTCGCGCATGGTGCCGCCGAGCGAATGGAGGAAGTTGATCCCCTTCGCGCAGTCCATCGAGCTGCCGCCGCCGATGCCGACGATGAGGTCGGGGCGGAAGGCCCTCGAGACCGCGGCCCCCGACTCGACGTGCCGGGTGGTCGGGTTCTCCGAAAAGCCCGAGAAGCACTCGACGTCGAGGCCGGCGCGGCGAAGCGACTCCGACCCGAGCGCCGCATGCCCCGCGGCGACGACGCCAGGATCGCTCACGACGAGCGCCCGGCGGCAGCGAAGCTCCGTGGCGATCTCGCCGAGTTTTTCGACGGAGCCCTCGCCTGACACCAGACGCGTCGGACAGCGAAACTCGAACGATGGGGCGGCGGGCGTCATGTTCGCGGGCGTCAGAAAGGAGGGCGCGGGCGTCAGGTAAGGGCGTTCAGGGCCGCTTCACGCGGTCACCGCAGACTCCGCATGGAGCTGGAGCGCCCGCGAGCGGTAGAGGAAGTCGATGATGTTCCCTTCGTGCGGCTGCAGCCAGTCGAGCTTCGTCGTCGGGATCGGCCCGAGGTTGAGGCGGTCGATGTGCGTGCAGCCGACGAGCCTCGACTGGAAGGCAGGATCGTCGGTGATCGCCGTGGCGACGAGTGTCGGGCCGATGGCGTCGAGGATCCTTTCCTGCGGGCACTCCACGACGCTGACGAACGGGAACATGTATTCCGCCCGCGCGATTTCGGGCTCCGGGCTTCCGCAGTGGACGACCGTGGGCCGCAGCCAGCCGCAACGTTCCCCCTCGACGAGCCTGGGGCCGTAGGGTTCGGTGGCATGGGTCACTCCGGCGGCCTTCAGGCCCGCCTCGATCTGCCCCCAGATGGCCTTGGCGGCGCCGGGAATCGTGAAGGCGGCAAGTTTCGCATCGGGGGCGTCCGGAGGCTTCACTTCCACCGGGCCGAGTCGGGCGGCGATCGCCTCGGCGATGCGTTTCGTGTGGCGGCTTGCGTAGATCGCCGAGGCGTTGATGCAGCCGCGGCCGCTGTTCACGGCGACGCTCTCGATCATGACGTCGAGGTGCCTCTCCCAGTCGTCCACGCAATCATCGCCAAGGAGAATCTTGGAGAAGCCCGGTCCGTGCACCTGCACGCCGGGGTTGCCACGATACTGCTCGACGGTCTTCGCGCTGCCGAAGATCATGCTGCGGCGGCAGCCCGAGAGGATGCCCGCGCCGACGTCGGTCGCGCCTGGATAGAGGCCGATCGCCTCGGCCGGGATGCCAGCCTCGACCATCGCGGAGGCCATGCGGTAGGGGGTCCACGGCTCCTGACTTCCCGGCTTGATCACGAGCCCGACGCCGAGCGCGATCACCGGCAGCCAGAGGGTGTGCACTCCGGGCGAGTTGGAAGGGAGCACGAGGCCGAGCGCCGGCGCCTGGCACTGGTAGCTCACGACGACGCCGCGGTGTTCGGTGCCGTAGCCGCGCCAGAGGATTGCCGGATCGAGGCCGCGGGAGAGCGCGTCGAGCATGCGGTCCATGTTGGAGAGCACGAACAGGTTCTTCTGCATGTTGGCTCGGCAGAGGCTCTCGGGCAGCCCGGTCGTGGCCGACTGCTGCTTCACGAAGTCTTCGGGCGATTGCCTGGCGTCGCCCACCTGGAGCGTGCCGTGGGCATAGAGGTTGCCCGCGGTCTGGAGCCGCTCGACGATTTCCTCCGGGGCGATCGCGAGGATCGCCTCGCGGGCCCGGTCCGCCTTTTGGAGGTCACGGCCGACGATCGCGCCGCCCACCTGGCTGACCTCGGCGACCGGCTCCCCGGTGAGGAAGTGGACGAGCGTCTCGCGCTCGAGCGATTCGTAGGGTTTGCCAAAACGCCAGGCGGGAAGATGCATGAAGGGCCTCGGGATGCGGGTTCTCAGGTTGCGGTCCAGCGACGCCGACATTGTAGCCACCGCGAGATGGAAACACCGCAAGATGCAATCGTTGCGAGAGAGAACCACCGTGGGAACCTGACACCGTTTCACGCGATGGCGTCGAGCGGGCTGCGGACCGCGAGGCCGGGGCGGTTCATGACGTGAAGGTAGATCATGGTCGTGCTCACGTCGGAGTGCCCAAGAAGTTCCTGGACGGTGCGGATGTCGGCACCCCCTTCGAGCATGTGCGTCGCGAAGCTGTGCCTGAGGGAATGGGGAACGGCCTGCTTGAGGAGGCCCGTCCGCCGGACCGCCCGCTTGAAAGCCGTGGCGAACAATTGCTCCGAGACATGATGCCGCCGGACGGCCATGGATCGCGGGTCCCGGGCCATCTGGCGGGATGGGAAAAGCCACTGCCAGCCAAACTCGTGGCGGGCGTTTGGATATTTACGCTCGAGGGCATGCGGCAGGAAGACACCGCCGAATCCGCTTTCGAGATCGTCGGCGTGAAGGCTCCTGACGGCATCGATCTGTCGCTCGAGCATGTCGCGGGCCCGCTCTGGCAGGACCGTGATCCTGTCCTTGTCTCCCTTTCCGGAACGGACGACGATGTGGCCCTCGTGGAAACAAACGTCCTTGACCCGCAGGCGGCGACACTCCTGATGTCGCAGTCCGGCACCATACATGATGGAGAACATGAGCCGGGCAGGGCCCTGGAGGTGTCCAAAGAGCGACTCGATTTCATTTCGGCTGAGCACCACCGGCAGCCGCGGTGACTTCGTCGCCGGCGCGATGTCGAGAAACTCGAGATCCCGTCCGAGGACCGTTTGGTAGAGAAACAGGAGCGCACATTTCGCCTGGTTTTGCGTGCCCGCCGTCACATTCCCCGTCACGGCGAGGTTCGAGAGAAACCGCTTGATCTGCGGCTCTCCGAACTGCGAAAGATCGGCTGATCCGCAGTGAGCGATGAACCGTCGGAGCCATCCGACGTATGAACGCTCCGTCAGCAGGGAGCGATGACGCAGTCGGAGTTCTCGCCGCGTCTGCTGGAGCAGGGGCGGTTCATTCGGATCGATGTGCCCGATCAGGTGTCGCTCGTCGAGTGTGCCGGCCGGGCTCATCTCGCCCGATCCGGACCGCTCCTGCTCCGCGAGCCGCCCGAGCTTGAGCCGTATGTTCTGCAGGACAGGCGATTGCGATTTGAGCGCGATCGAATGGTATGCCTCGATCGCCTTCACGGCCTGTAGCCGCTGCCATGCGGGAATGCCGCGGCGTCGCAGCGACTTCAGGAATGGAATCACTTCAGACTCTGAAACCGGCAGGTCTCCCGAAGTTCTTCCGAGATCGGATGCGTACCGGCGAACCCAGCGAGGGAACCACTTCTTGTCTGCGGGCGGCAACCGGGTGCTCTGCACCAATTCACAAAACCGCGCCACGCTCATGGCGAAACTCCAGACGCAAATCGACCGAATCGCGAACCGGCCGCAATGGTGGTAATTTGTACATTATTCCC
>CAZPEM010000159.1:5063-6881 GCA_964585575.1 uncultured Chitinophagaceae bacterium | reverse complement strand
TCGAGTTCCTCACGGGCTACCTCGTCGAGTGGTCGCTCTCGATGGACAACGTCTTCGTCTTCGCGGTGGTCTTCGCCTACTTCGGAGTGCCGCTGAAGTACCAGTATCGCGTGCTGTTCTGGGGGATCCTCGGGGCGGTGATCTTGCGGCTGTCGTTCGTGCTGCTCGGGGCGGAGCTCGTCGAGCGGTACAAGTGGATCCTCTGGGTGTTCGGCGCGTTCCTGATCTACACCGGGCTGAAGCTCGCCTTCGGCGGCGGCGACCATTCGCCGGGCGACAACGCCCTCATCCGCACGTTCCGCAGGCTCGTGCCGGTGACGAACCAGCCGTCGGGCGACAAGTTCTTCGTCCGCGAGAACGGCAAGCTCATGGCGACGCCGCTTTTCCTCGTGCTCCTGATCGTGGAGAGCACCGACGTGCTCTTCGCGGTGGACAGCGTGCCGGCGATCCTGGGCGTCGTGACGCCCGGCACCCCCTACATGCGGTTCATCGCCTTCACGTCGAACGTGTTCGCGATCCTCGGCCTGCGGGCGCTCTACTTCCTGCTCGCCGGCGTCATGGACCTCTTCCGGTTCCTCAACTACGGCCTCTCAGCCGTGCTCGTCTTCGTCGGCGGCAAGATGATCGCCGAGGCGGCCAGGCACAACGAGTATCTCGCGTCGCTCGGCGGCTGGGACGCCCACGCCAAGGGGCACCTCGTTCACCCGGCCGTCTCGCTCGGCGTGATCGTCGCCCTGATCGGCACGAGCGTGGCCGCATCGCTCGCCTTCCCGGCGAAGAAAGCCGGCCACGGCGGCGAGATCGCCCAGGCCGGAGGCAAGCCCGCGGAGCCTGGCTGACGGCCTGGCGGCGGCCCGCACCCCGGGTCCGCCGACGTCAGTACTTGACCTCGATCCCGAAATCGAGCCCGTTGGCGAAGACGTATTCCGTGCCGTCGTTCACCGGGCCGATGCGGTTGTAGATCGGACTCTGGCGATAGTAGGAACTTTGATCGCCCGTGTAGTACATGCCGTTGGGAGTCTTGAACGTGTCCGGGACGTCGGGAACAGGCTCGGCATTCGGCGGCGGCGGTCCGGTCGTCTTGACGACCCAGGGGTTCGTGGTGGTGGCCGTGGTCTGGGGGTTGAGCGGCTCCGCGTACTGAGCCCGGGCGGAGTCGGACCGGTAGCCCGTGTTCGACGAGGCCCGGGCGATGCCCGCCATCCACATGCCGGTGTAGCCGGCCCGCAGGACGATGGCGTTGCTCACGCGGAACTGCGTTCCGAACCGCCATTCGCCGATCGGCGAGAAGACGAACTGGTGCTCGGCGTTGTTCGTCGCATTCGTCTGCCCCACGCCGTAGATCTGCAGGAAGAGCGGCGGCGGATTGAGCTGGGTCTGCTGCGGCGCGCCGGTGCCCGATTGGGTCGTGCCGCCCGACGTGAACGTCGCGGCCGGGGTGAACGTCGTCCGCAAGTAGTCGGCCGCCAGCGAGTCGGGGAAGTTGGCTCCCCGGTAGAGATTGTTCTGCCAGTTGAAGGCCGCCGTGAACTTGAAGTCGCTGGAAAACGTCCAGCGGCCATGGCTCGATTCGAGGTTCAGCCAGATCTCCGGGCCGACCATGTTGTTGGTCGTGTAGGTCTCCCAGTCGCCCGTCTGGAGCGCCGTGGGAGTTCCGATGCCGGTGAGCGTATCGATGCCCGTGATGCCCAGCACGTCGCCGGCCGAGGTTCCGACCACGCCTTCCCCGATGCCGCCGCCACCGATGGGCCCGCCGCCACCGGGGAAGCCACCGCCGCCCACGCCACCGCCGCCCACGCCACCGCCGCCCACGCCACC
>CAZPEM010000159.1:0-4963 GCA_964585575.1 uncultured Chitinophagaceae bacterium | reverse complement strand
CCGGGAAGCCGCCACCCGGGAAGCCGCCACCCGGGAAGCCGCCACCCGGGAAGCCGCCACCCGGGAAGCCACCACCCGGGAAGCCGGCACCTGGGAAGCCCGTACCGGGGAAGCCGCCAACGCCGCCCGGGAAGCCACCAGCGCCGCCAGCGCCGCCAACGCCACCAGCACCACCAAGGCCACCGGCAGCACCGACGCCGCCCGCCCCGCCGCCGATGTTGAACGGGTACTGATTGCTCTCATAGGCGAGATGAAAGCGATCCTCGAACTGGACGAACTTCGGGCCGAAGCCGAGCCGGGCCGTCGATCGGCTGCGGCGGCCGCCCAGTTGTCTCCGCACCAGGAAGGCGAAGCCGCCGCTCTGGATGCGGGTGGTGTTCTCCTGCACGAGCTTCTGGGCGATGAGGTGATCCGGCGGCGGGCTCGTCGACACGATGTTCGACGTCGAGAGTGGGTTGCCAACGCCGCCGACAACGCCGAAGCCCCCCTGATTTTGCTGCGTGAACGTCTGCGTCGGAGACGAGGCTGCGAACTCGCTGACCGTGGTGAACTGCTGCCCCTGCTCACCGGAGTCGAAGTAGCTGAAATGCATGCCTTTGTTGTCGTAGATCCAGCCACCTTCGTAGCGGTTGCCCCACGACATCACCGTCCGCATCCAACTCGTGTTGAGTTCGAGTTGAAGCGGATCCGACCCGAAGACGTAGAGGCCGCCGATCACGCTCTGTCCGTTGGCGGCGCCGGCGGTGCCGGATGCCTGGATGCCGGCGTTGTTGAGCGTGACGATGGCCTGGGGGGAGATCGGCTCGGTTGGAATCAGGTACCCGCCGGTTGCCGTCTGTCCGACCCCGACGACGTCCGGCACGGTGATCCCCATGTAGATCCGGTCATAGCTGAAGAAGATCCCTTCGCTCGGCTTGGGGTAGATCTGGTAGCTCTGCAGGTCGGGCGGGGCGAAGAGCTGAAAGTCGTAGAAGCTCTGGTCCGGCAGGAGCGGGACCCACGAGTCGCCTGAGAGCCCCTTCCCGGCGAGGCCGAGGAGAACCGCGATCGCGGCCGCCCAGCGGGCCAGCGTTTTCGTCCGCGGCGATCGAGCCCGGCGGGTGTCTCGTTCGTTCAAGTGCGTGACCATCGCAGTTGTCCCAGGGGGGAACGGGATCCGGTTTTCCGCTTCTGCGGATTGCTCCGGTGGTATCGGTCGCAGGGCGGGCAGGAATTGACGAATCTTGGAAAACCTTGCGGGCGGCCGAATGCGGCCCACCGGCGACAGGACCGGAGAAAGCTGGTTCAATGGAGGAAACCGAGGGCCATTCGATGTTGCTGCCCCAAAAGACCTCCCGAAGCCGCCCGAAACGCCCCGCCCCTCCAAGGCGGCCCTGGCTTGCCCCGCTTGCCTGCCCGTTTGTGATCGCGATGGCAATCGCGGCCGTCGCGAGCCATGCGGCGGCCGAGGAGACGAAGCCGCTCGAGAAGGCCCGCGAGACCGAGTCGGCCTTCCTCCGGATCTCGAAGGATCCCGACGGCGATCTCCAGTCGCTCGACACCTCGGTCGTCCGATACGCCCCGCCCAAGGATCGCGGCCCGGCAAACACGATGACGGTTGACCTCGTCGCGGCCGTGCACATCGGCTCGAAGGCCTACTACGAGAATCTCGAACGGCGGTTCACGGACTACGACTGCGTCCTCTACGAGCTCGTGGCGCCGGAAAAGAGCCGCGTGCCGAAGCCGGGCCGCAAGCCGGCGGGCATGATCGGGCAGGCCCAGACCGGGCTCACCTCGCTCCTGGGACTCGAGTTCCAGCTCGAGCGGATCGACTACGCGGCCGGGAATTTCGTCCACGCCGACCTCTCGCCCGGCGAATTCGACGAGGCGATGGAGCGGCGAGGCGAGTCGTGGTGGACGATGTTCGGCAAGCTCATGCGGGAGAGCATGAACCAGAAGAACGCTCCCTCGCAGGAGGTGAGCGTGGGAGACCTCTTCGGGGCGCTCTTCGGCAACGACCGGGAACTCCGTCTGCGGAGGATCATGGCGGTGCAGTTCACCGACATGGAGGTGCTCACCGCCGCCTTCAGCGGCGAGGAGGGCTCCACGATCATCACCGACCGCAACGCCGCGGCGATCGACGTCATGCGGCGGCAGATCGCCAAGGGAAGGCGGAAGATCGCGATCTTCTACGGCGCGGCGCACATGCCCGACTTCGACACGCGGCTACGGAAGGACTTCGGCCTCGAGCCGGTGCGGACCGAGTGGCTCGAAGCCTGGGATCTCCGCGACGCCAAGGCCCGCTGAGGTTCTTCCACGCCGGTAATGCGGTGTGATGAAGGTCGCTTGAAGGACGACGCATTGCCGCCGGGGGAGCAGACACTCCGTCGCTTCGGTGAGGATACACCTGAGGCTCCTCCGCGTCCGCTCCCCCGGCGCTCAGCATCAGAGTGCCTGTGTGAATCATGAATCGCGACGTTTGACCGTGAGGGGCTACCCGTGCCCGGGAGCCGGGCTATGGGAGCGAGCGCAGGCAGGATGCCGAAGCGAAGCGAACGTCCGGCCAGGGGCGGGGGTCGCTCGAAGGAAACGGGCAGCCCCGAACCCTCAGCGTCGACCCACGCGCAGCGTGACGTTGCCTGCAGCGCCGAAGCGTACGGATTAGCGGCGGGTGGCGGCGACCTGGGGCCGGCCCAGCCACTGGGAGAACGACGCTTCGAGCGATGCGAGCAGCCGCTCGACCCCCATTGCCTCGACCACCTCGCCGACGCAGTCGAATTCGACGTCGCCCCGGTAGCCGTGCCGAACGAGCTCGCGGACGATCCGTTGCAGCGGCAGTGTTCCCTGCCCGGGCGGGAGCCGCTCGGTCTCCGGCGAGGGCGGTCCCAGCCGGTCGGCCGCCTGCACGACGGCCACCCTGGGGAGCATCCGGCGCAGGCTCTCGCTGAACCCCGGTTCGTCGGCGAACTGCCAGAGGTCCACCGCGAGCATCACCGCCGGCTCGTCGAGGGAATCGACGAATTCGAAGGTTTCCTCCAGGCCGCCCAGGAAGCTGCAGTCGGTGGAGAACGACGGGTGCAGGGGCTTGATCGCGAGCGCGACACCCTCGCCCGCCGCCACCGGCCCGAGCTCCCGCATCGCCTCGGCGAGGAGCCGCCTGGCGTGGCCGATCGTGTGCCCGCCGCGGCAGCCGGCATGGAGCACGAGCACGCCGGCTCCCACCTCGACCGCGGTGGCGATCCCCTCGTGGACGTCATCGAGGCTCTCGCGGAACGACCTGCCGTCGCCCCCGGTGAACCCGCCGCCCCACAGCAGACTCGACGCCCGCAGGCCGGCCGTATCGAGCAGGGCCCTCGCCTCGGCGGCCCCGACATCGGAAAGCTTCGTCCTCCAGAGCGCGATCGACTCGAAGCCATGACGCACGAGCTGCGCGATCTCCTCGTGAAGCTCACTGCGGTAGGTGCTGAACTCGCTGATCGAAGCGCGAATCATTTCGACGTGCTCTCCGGAACCTGGAAACCGACCGGCCGCATGGCCCGCCCGCGGCTGCGGCAGTATGCAAACGCCTCGAAAAAGATGTCCAGACGGGTTCGTGTCGGCGTCTTTCGTCGTCGAAAGTGTGGCTGCCGACGCGCCGCGCCAGCACAGCCATCAGCGTTTTCTCGGCTTGACTTTTCCATGCGAACGGTCTTCCAAAAAACGGACGGCGACCATCCGCATGCTCCTCGCGTATACTTCGGTGCATGCCGAGCGAGGGACGAGTCGATCCGATTCGAGTATCGGGCGGGGCCTTCACCATTCCCCCCGAGGAGCTCGCCTGGCAGTTCGCCCGCAGCGGCGGCCCCGGCGGCCAGCACGTCAACAGGACGAGCAGCAAGGCAACGCTGCGGTTCGACGTGATCGGCTCCCGCAGCCTTCCCGACGAGGTTCGCGGCCGACTGCTGGCCCAGTGCGGCGGGCGGCTGACCCGATCCGGCGAGCTCGTCATCTCGAGCCAGCGTCACCGCGACCAGCCACGCAACGTGGCCGACTGCGTCGCGAAGTTCACCGAACTTCTCGAGCGGGCCGCCGCGAGGCCGAAGCGTCGCCGCAAGACGCGGGTTCCCCGCGCGGCCGTCGCCAGGCGTCGCGAGGAGAAGAAACGCCTCTCGGCGAAGAAGGAGTCGCGGCGAGGCACGGCTGATTGAACCCGTGGATTGGTATACTTTCCAGGGTCGTCCGGTGATCGCCGGGCGGACATCCAGGAGGATGACCACGACATGGCAGGTTTTCGCGACATCGACTCGATCCTGAAGGGCTGGCCCTTCCGTCCGGGAGAGGTCACCGCGCGGATGGTGAAGGCCCGCAGTGGCCGCCAGGTGATCCAGATGCGGGTCGACATGGGCCTCCTCCAGATGGAGATGGAACATCGCCCCGACGGGGAGCGGCCGGGGGGCGCCGAGACGTTCTTCGACTACGTCGTCGGGGAGGCGGTGCGGGAGGGCGAGTCGTTCAGGCTCTCGAAGGAGCAGTGCGCCGAGGCCGACCGGGAGTTCGTGCAGTTCTACCACCGGCGGATCTGCTGGCTGGCGCTGCGGGAATACAAGCGGGCCGCGAAGGACGCCGACCACAGCCTGGCCCTGATGGATTTCGTGCGGGACCACTCTCCCGACGAGGAATGGACGCTGTCGCACGAGCAGTACCGTCCGTTCGTGCTCTTCCATCGCGTGCAGGCGGGGGCGCTGGCGGCCCTCGAGGAGGACGGCCCTGAATCGGCGATCCGCGAGATCAACCGTGGCCTCGACCGTTTCAAGGACCTCTTCGAGCGGTATGACGCGGCGGAACGATTCTCCGACGACGAACTCGTGAAGCGGCTTTCCGACATGCGGGAGCACGTCCGAAAGCGATACGACGTCGGCAGCACGCTCGAGGAGCAGCTGGCGCAGGCGGTCGAGGCCGAGAATTACGAACTGGCGGCCCAGCTCCGCGACCGGATGCGGCAGGT
>CAZPEM010000158.1:0-6924 GCA_964585575.1 uncultured Chitinophagaceae bacterium | reverse complement strand
GCTGGTCGCCCTCGGCTACACGATGGTCTACGGCATCATCGGGCTCATCAATTTCGCCCACGGCGACCTGATCATGCTCGGCTCGTGCCTCGCGCTGTCGCTCGTGACGGCGGTCGGCCTGTCGGAGGCCGGCCCCTCGGCCACCGCCCTGGGAATCCTGTTCCTGGTCGTGGTCTGCGGGCTCTTTTGTGGCCTCGTGAACGTCGCGGTAGACCGGCTCGTCTACAAGCCGCTGCGAAAGGCGCCGAAGCTCGCCCCGCTCGTTTCCGCGATCGGCGTCTCCTTCATCTTCATGAACGTCGGCCTCTTCTGGATCGGGCCGGCCGACCGGTCGTTTCCGGAGCTCGTGCCGGCCACGAACCTCCTGCCCGTCGAGTCGCTCCGGTTCACCGCGAAGGACCTGCTCGTGGTGGCGATCGTCATGCCGCTGATGGTGCTGCTCTCGGGGCTCGTGAAGTTCACGCGGATCGGCAAGGCGATGCGGGCGGTCTCCCAGGATCCGACCGCAGCGGCGCTCGTCGGGATCGACGTCGATCGCGTGATCGCGACGACCTTCTTCCTCGGTGGCGCGCTCGGCGGCGCGGCGAGCGTCATCTACGGGCTTTCGATCAATACGATCGGTTTCCAGATGGGCTTCCAGAACGGCCTGTACGCCTTCACGGCGGCCGTGCTCGGGGGCATCGGCAGCATTCCCGGCGCGGTCGTCGGCGGGCTGGTGATCGGGCTGGTGCGGGCGCTTGGCAGCGGCTACTTCGGCGAACGGTGGACCGGCGCGATCGTGTTCGCGATCCTGATCGTGATCCTGGTCTTCCGGCCGGAAGGTCTGCTCGGGCGTCGGACGAGGGAGAAGGTATGACGGCGACCGCCCAAATCGCGCCGCAGACGCTGCCGCGGAAGCTCCTGGCCGGGCTGGCCGGCAGGTGGGAGATCGTGGCGCTGGTGGTGTTCGCGGCATTGCCATTGGTCGTGCCGGCCCTGGGCGGGGCGCTTGGTGGGCAGGTGACGACGCTGTTCATCTACTGCATCCTGGCGCTCGGCCTGAACGTGATGGTCGGCTACACGGGGCTGCTGCACCTGGGGATCGCCGCCTTCTTCGGGATCGGCGCCTACGTCCTGGCGATCCTGACGGTGCCGATGTTTCCCTTTCAGATCGGGTTCCTGGCGGCGGCGATCGTGAGCGTGCTCCTGACGGCCGGGATCGGCCTGGCGGTCGGTGGCCCGACGCTGCGGCTGCGAGGCGACTACCTCGCGATCGTCACGCTCGGGTTCGGCGAGGTGGTGAAGGTCACGCTCCGCAACCTCGAGCAGATCACCGGCGGCATGAAGGGACTCAATCCGGTGCCGCCGCCGGGCGCGAAGGTGAAGCTCGGCGAGCTGGACCTCGGCATGGCGTTCGCCGTGGACCCGCGGTGGTTCTACTACCTCGCGCTCCTCGCCCTCGCGGCGGTCGTGTTCGCGATGCGGAGGCTCGAGCAATCGCGGCTCGGCCGGGCGTGGGTGGCCGTGCGCGAGGACGAGCTCGCCGCGACGGCGATGGGCATCTCCGCGGCGCGGGTGAAGCTCTCCGCCTTCGGCATCTCGTCGGCCGTGGCGGGCCTCGCGGGATGCCTCTACGCCGCGAGCCTCTCGACCACCGCCGATCCGAACGCCTACGACTTCAACCGATCGATCATGGTGCTCTGTGCCGTGATCCTCGGCGGCCTGGGGAGCATCCCGGGCACGCTCGTGGGGGTCGTGCTGCTGCTCGGCTTCGATTCGGTGCTCGCCCCGTGGGCGGATGCCTGGATCCAGGAGACCGGCATCAACCCCGGGGGATCGAGCCTGCTCTCCTTCAGCGGGTGGCGGCTGGCCGTGTTCGGCGTCGCCCTCATCCTCGTGATGCGACTCAAGCCCGAAGGGCTCGTGCCGTCGCGGCGGATGGCCGCGGAACTGCATGCCTCCGACGAGAGCGGCGGACAGGAGGGGAGCGGAGCATGAGACGTCCGCGACCGCCGATCATCGCCCGGGCGGCGGAAATACCGCTTCTCAACGTCGATCGGCTGACCGTCCGGTTTGGCGGACTCACCGCCGTCAGCGACCTCGACCTCGACATCGCCGAGGGGCAGATCGTCTCCCTCATCGGCCCCAACGGCGCCGGCAAGACGACGGCGTTCAACTGCATCAGCGGCATCTACGAGCCTTCGTTCGGCACGGTGCGGTTCGAGGGGACGCGGATCGAGCGGGTGTTCACGCCGCGGACGTTCCTCAGGATCCTCGCGGTCGGCCTGCTCACGGGGCTCGTGCTGTCGGCGGCCGCGGTGGACGCCGACCGGCTCTGGCTGGCGGTGGTGAAGCGGGGCATGGCGACGAAGGAGCCCTTCACGCTCTCCGCCGCCGCGAGCCGGCTGCGGAGCTACTTCCGCGCGGAGCTCGCCGTCGATTCGATGGCCGGCAAGTGGCGGGTGGTCACGGCCGACGGCTCGGACGTGCTCGCGATCAAGCGGGATCGCGACGAGGCGATGGCGCTTCGCAACGCCCTTCAGGCCGCCGTGACCGCGCGTCGCGCCGGGCCGGGCACGGTGCCCGAGAGCAGCGATCTCGACGAGGTGGCCGAGACGGCGCACGCCGTTCCGGAGGAGGTGCTCGACCGGC
Organism: uncultured Chitinophagaceae bacterium; assembly: GCA_964585575.1. Lineage (GTDB taxonomy): Bacteria > Planctomycetota > Planctomycetia > Pirellulales > UBA1268 > UBA4655. The sequence continues at coordinate 4,293 of CAZPEM010000158.1, read as the reverse complement.
TCGCGGCGGGCAAGCGGCGGGTCCGCGTCCGCGGCTGGGCGGGGCTCGTGGCGGGATGGATCATCGGCTCGGCGGGCGCCGCGGCGGTCTGGCGGCGGAGTCGCCGCAGTCCCGATGTCGTGGCCCGGGCCGGAATCTCGCGGACCTTCCAGAACATCCGACTTTTTTCCAACATGACGGCCCTGGAAAACGTGCTGGTCGGCCTCGACCGCTCGATCCCGGGAGGAACGCTCGCGATCCTCTTCCGCACGCGGTCGGCGGTGTGGGGGGAGGAGGAGGCCCGCCGCCGGGCCTTCGAGGCGCTCGAGTTCGTCGGCCTCGCGTCGGAGGCGAACCGGGTCGCCGGGCAGCTTCCCTACGGCGACCAGCGGCGGCTGGAGATCGCGCGGGCCCTGGCGACCGGATGCCGGCTGATCCTGCTCGACGAGCCCGCGGCCGGCATGAACCCGACGGAGACGGCGACACTCGCTGAGCTCGTTCGGCGGATCCGCGACCGGGGCGTGACGGTGCTCCTCATCGAGCACCACATGAACATCGTCATGCGGATCAGCGACAAGGTGGCCGTGCTCGACCACGGCGTGAAGATTGCGGAGGGCGTTCCGGCCGACGTGAAGCGGAATTCGAAGGTGATCGAGGCCTACCTCGGGAGCGAGGCGTGATGCGATGACCCCGATCCTCGAAGTCCAGGAGCTGCAGGCGGGCTATGGGCCGATCCGTGCGATCGACGGGGTCTCGATCTCCGTGGAAGAAGGGGAGGTCGTCGCGATCATCGGCGCCAACGGTGCCGGCAAGACGACGTTGCTGACGGCGATCTCCGGCGTGGTCCGCCCGCGGGGTGGCACGATCCGGTTCGCCGGATCGCCGATCACGAGGATGCGGCCGCATGCCGTCACGCGGCTCGGCATCGCGCACGCGCCGGAGGGGCGGCGAATCTTCCAGCGGTTGACCGTTCGGGAGAATCTCCAGCTCGGCGCGTTCGCCCGAACCGACCGTGCGGGGATCCGTCGCGACATCGACGAGATCTGCGGCCTGTTCCCGGTGCTCGGGCAGCGGATGGCGCAGTTGGGAGGCACGCTCTCCGGCGGCGAGCAGCAGATGCTCGCGCTCGCCAGGGCGCTCTTGAGTCGGCCGCGGCTGCTGCTCCTCGACGAGCCTTCGCTGGGGCTCGCCCCGCTCGTCGTGTCGCGGATCTTCGAGGTGATCGCGGGACTGCCCGCGAAGGGCATCGCCGTCGTGCTCGTGGAGCAAAACGCCCGCGCGGCCTTGCGGCTCGCGAGCCGCGGATACGTTCTCGAGACCGGCCGCGTGAGCCTCTCCGGCCGGGCGGCCGATCTCGCGAACGACCCCCGCGTCCGTGACGCCTACCTCGGCGACTGAATCATGCGGCGAGGCTCACGGGCGATCGCGACGATGGCCGCGTGCATCCGGCTCTTGACCGTGCCGAGCGGGATCCCGAGGAGGCTCGCGACCTCGCGGTACTTCAGTCCTTCGTGGTAGATGAGTTGCACGAGCTGCCGTTGCGGCGCTGCGAGATGGTCGACCGCGGCCCGAACCCAGTCGAGCGTCTCCGCGGAATCGACCTTCTCCTGGCCGTCGTCGGACGCCGCGGCGATCGTTTCGCCCAGCGGTCTGCCGCCGTCGTCGGGCCCACGTGAGTCGAGGGTCGCCATGCGGTGCCTTCGGTCCCGCCGCCTGGCATCGATCGCGAGATTCGTGGCGACCGTGTAGAGCCAGGGGCGAAATCTCCGGCCGGGCTCGAACGCGTCTTTTTTCAGGTGGATTCGCAGGAACGTCGCCTGGAACACGTCTTCGGCCCCCTCGGAATCGTGGAGGTAGCGCCGCAGGTAGTGGAAGAGTTCCCGCTCGTAGCGGTGGACGAGCGTCTCGAATGCTTCGCGGTCGCCATCGGCCTGGAATCGGCCCATGAGTTCCTCGTCGGTGTTCTCGGCCTGGCGAGTGGCCCCGGCCTGGAGCATCGGGTCGGGCCGGTCGAGGCAGGCTGTCGTGTTCATGGTTGCGTCTCCCCTGCAGATCGGGCGTCCTCTGGTGCCTCTTCTTCGCAAGCAGACGCCGTGCCAAATCGGGAAAATCCGCAGAACTCGAACATTCCCCCGTGATTCGGGGCTCACCGGGACGGTTTCAGCCGGAGCGGCGGCGGCGGTATGCCGCATCCTGCAACGCTTCTTTGCAAAAAGCCTCCCCGCCGGGAGAGGGCTCGCGTCCTGTCAGTGGTCCTTGCCGGCCACGATGTCGAGGATGTCGTCGCCGAACTCGGCGAGACGCTTGTCGCCGATCCCCTTGATCCGGCGGAGGGACGCCAGCGCCATCGGCTTCTCCCTCGCGATTCCACGCAGGGCACGGTCGTCGAGGATCGTCCAGGCTGGCTTGCCCCGGGCCTCCGCCAGCCGTCGCCGCCACAGCCGCAGCCGCTGGAAGAGGTCGCGGTCGACGCCCCGCCAGTCGTCCACGTCGGCCGAGGATTTCTTCGCCTGTTTCACCCGCGGTTCGAGGAGCACCACGTCGCGGCCCTGCTTGAGAACCTCCCAGGACCGCTCGTTGAGCGTCACCACCGGCCGATCGCCCGCCGACCGCGACAGGAAGCCCTGGTCGAGCAGCTGGTGCACGAGGTTCTCGCAGGTTCGCTGGTCGAACGATGCCAACAGACCGAACGTGGAAAGCGCGTCGTGGCCATGTCGCTGCACGCCCTCGGTCTTCGCTCCGCGGAGCACCTCGCAGACGTGCCGCACGCCGAACCGCTCCCGCACCCGAGCGACGCAGGAGAGGATCTTCTGGGCCACGACCGTCGAGTCGGGGAGGTTCTCGGTCTCGCCGAGACAGACGTCACAGGCCCCGCACGATGACGGCTCGTAGGGCTGCCCGAAGTACTCGGAGAGCGAGGCATGGCGGCAGCGGGCGGCCTGGGCGTACCGTCGCATCGCATGGAGGTGCTCGATCTGGCCGGCGATGAGCCGGTCGGCCTCGTCGGCCTCCAGCTCGCTCTCCATCGCGCTTTTTCGCACGAGCGATTCCCAGCTGAAGACGTCGGCCGACGAGTAGAGCAGCACGCACTCGGCCGCAAGGCCATCCCGCCCGGCACGTCCGGTCTCCTGCTGGTACGCCTCGAGGCTCTTCGGCAGCGCGGTATGGAGCACGCACCGCACGTCGGACCGGTCGATCCCCATCCCGAAGGCGACCGTCGCCACGACCACGTCGATCGTCTCCCGTGCAAACGCTTCCTGCGTGCGGTGCCGCTCCTCGGCGGGCAGTCCAGCATGGTAGGGCCGCGCGAGGATCCCCTCGGCGGCGAGCTTCGCGGCGAGCTGCTCCGTCTCCCGCCGCGAGATGCAGTAGACGATCGAGGCCTCCTTCGCGTGCCGGCCCAGAATCGACAGCGTCTGCGCGATGCGGTCGGTCCGCTGCACCACGCGGTAGACGAGGTTGGGACGGTCGAATGTGCCGACGAGCGTGAGCGGATCCCGAAGGTGCAGCTGTGATGCGATGTCCTCCCGCACCCGGGGCGTGGCGGTGGCGGTGAAGGCGTGGAGGCTCGCCTCGGGAAACCGGTCGCGGAGCATCGCGAGCTGCCGGTACTCCGGGCGGAAGTCGTGCCCCCACTGGCTGATGCAGTGGGCCTCGTCGATCGCGAAACGGGAGACGCCGACCCGCTCCAGGAGGTCGAGCAAACCGGTGTTCACCAGCCGCTCGGGCGCGGTGAACAGCAGGCGGATTTCCCCGTTCGCCAGCCGGCCGCGGATGATCGACCGCTCCGCGTCGGACAGCCCCGAGTAGATCGCGGCGGCCGGGTAGCCGATCGCCTCGAGCGAATCGACCTGGTCCTTCATGAGCGCCACCAGCGGCGAGATCACGACGTCGGTCGAGTTCGTGGCCAGCGGTGGCACCTGGTAGCAGAGGCTCTTCCCGCCGCCGGTCGGCATCACGACGAGCGAGTCTCGGCCAGCGATCGCCGCGTCGATCGCCTCCTGCTGCAAGGGCCGCAGCCGCTCGAAGCCCCACCACTTCGAAAGGATCTCGCCGACGCTCGGGGCGGAAGGAGCACGCTCGTGGGCGGGTGCCGTCATGGGCCTCAGAATACGCGGCAGCGTTGCCGGGTAGAAGCGTCGCCTCGCCAGACGCTTGCTGCTGGGTTCGGGGCTACCCGTGCCCCTGGCCGGACGTTCGCTGCGGTCCTCCGGACCTCCGCTCACTGCATGTCCGCGGCGCTCCGGCATCCTGCCTTCGCTTGCTTCCATAGCCCGGCTACGGGGCACGGGCAGCCCCTCACGGTCAACTCTG
>CAZPEM010000157.1:0-7051 GCA_964585575.1 uncultured Chitinophagaceae bacterium | reverse complement strand
GTCGCGCTCGACGACTTCGGCAGCGGCATCTGTCGCCTGCGGTCCCTGACGCAGTGGCCGCTCGCGATCGTGAAGCTCGACCAGCTCGTCTCCGGGTACGTGGACGACGATCCGCTGCAACGGGATTTCGTCCGCACCGTGGTGAGCATCTGCCGTGCCCGGGGGATCACGACCGTCGCGGAATACACGCGGAGCGAGGAACAACTGGCCCGCCTCGTCGAGGACGGCGTCGATCTCTTCCAGGGCGAGCTCTTCGGCATGCCGCGACCCGCGGCCGAGGTGCTCTCGCCGACCGTCGGCGCGGGCTCCTGACTCCCACCGCGGCGAAAGCCGATCTGCGGGCATGTGCTGCCGCGAAGCCGCTAGAATTCCTCGGCCGGAGGCGTTGATAATCCAGAGCGGCCAGCTGGTCTTCGCGATGCCCGTCTGCCGAAAACGCGTGAGGATCGGCGGGATCGTGCAGGGGGTCGGCTTCCGGCCGTTCCTCTGGCGACTCGCCGGCAGGCACGGTCTCGGCGGCTGGGTCGAGAACGGCCCGGCGGGCGTCGTGACGGAGGTGCAGGGAGAGGCCGCGTCGATCGATGCGTGGATGGCGGAGATCCGCCGGGAACCGCCGCCGCTCGCCGTCGTCGCGACGATCGATGTCGAGGATCTGCCGGTCGTCCATGACGTGCCGCGGAATTTCGTGATCCACGCCGCGATCGACGCGTCGGCCGCCCGCGCCGCCTCGCCCGACGCAGCCACGGCTGCGGTCGTGCCCCCCGACATCGCGACCTGCCCGGCCTGTCGCGCCGACGTCGCCGACCCCGCGAACCGTCGCCACCGCTACCCGTTCACCACCTGCACCGACTGCGGCCCACGGTTCACGATCATCGAAGATCTTCCCTACGACCGGCCGCGGACGTCGATGCGGGAGTTCCCGATGTGCGAGGATTGCGCGGCCGAGTACCACGACCCCGCCGACCGCAGGTTCCACGCGGAGGCGATCGCCTGCCCTGCCTGCGGCCCGATCGCCTGGTTCACGACCGCGGCCGACCCCTCCGGCATCCAGCCGTCGCGGCCCGCGACGGGCCTGCTCGGCGACGCCGCGATTCTCACCGCCCGCGAAAGGCTGCTCGCCGGGGACGTCCTCGCCGTCAAGGGGCTCGGCGGCTTCCATCTGGTCTGCGACGCGACGAACGCCAAAGCCGTCGAACGGCTCCGTCGTCGCAAGCTCCGCACGGGCAAGCCCTTGGCCGTGATGGTGGCCGACGCCGCGGCGGCCCGATCGATCGCCGAGTTGGACGAGCAGGAGCGGAGGATCCTCGAAGGCCGCGAGCGGCCGATCGTGCTCGCGCGAAAGCCTTTCGGCAGATCCGGCCTCGCCGAATCGGTCGCCCCCGGCAACGGCTTCGTCGGTCTCATGCTGCCCGCCTGGCCGCTGCAGCATTTTCTCTGCACCGGCATGCCGCCGCTCGTGACAACCTCGGGAAACCGGGCCGAGGAGCCGATCGCCTGCGACAACGTCGAGGCCGTGGCGAGGCTCGGCGACCTCGCCGACGGCTTCCTCATGCACGACCGGCGAATCGTCGCCCCCTGCGACGACTCGGTGGTCCGCTGCGTCGTCGGCGCGGCGATGCCGATCCGCCGCTCCCGGGGCTTGGCGCCGCTGCCGATGCGTCTCGGGGTCACAGGCCCCACGGTGCTCGCCGTCGGAGGCGAGCTCAAGGCGGCGATCTGCCTCGCCCACGGCGAGGAGGCCGTCATGAGCCAGCACATCGGCGACATGGGATCGCTCGAGACCTACGAATCGCTCAGCCGGGCCGCCGACCACCTGCTGCGGCTGTTCCAAGCGACCCCAGAGGCCGTCGCCTGCGACCTCCATCCCGGCTACGCCTCCTCCGCATGGGCCCGGCGATTCGCCGAGACGCGAGGCATCCCGCGCATCACCGTTCAGCACCACGAGGCGCACCTGGCGTCGCTCCTCGCCGATCACGGATCGCTCGGCAGCCGCATCATCGGCGTCTGCTTCGACGGCACGGGCTACGGTCGCGACGGCACGATCCAGGGGGGCGAATTCCTCACGGTGTTCGACGGCCATTTTCGGCGGGCCGCCCATCTCGATCCGTTTCCCCTGCCCGGCGGCGACGCGAGCATCCGGCATCCGTGGCGGACGGCGATCGCCCTGCTCCATGCGGCCGGCATCGATCCGGTCGACTCGCTGCCGCCGTGCGTGGCGGCAGCCGCGGCATCCCGCGTTCTCGCGCGACAGCTCGCGAGGGGATTCGCCTGCGTGGCCACCACGAGCATGGGCCGGCTCTTCGACGCCGTCGCCTCGCTCTGCGGCGTGCGGCACTCGATCGGCTACGAGGCCGAGGCGGCGATGGCCCTCGAGGCGATCGCGGCCCCCGTCTGTGACCCGCGCGAGCCCCACCCCTTCCGGATCATGTCGCCCGCCACGGCTGGCTCACCGCTTCGGATCGACTGGCGGCAGGCGGTCCACGCCGTGGTTCGGGACGTCAGCGAGGGCATGCAACCGGCCGAGATCTCCGCCCGGTTTCACCACGGCGTCGCCGGATTGATCGCGTCGGTCTGCCGAAGGCTCCGCGAGGAGACCGGCATCGGCGTCGTGGGCCTCACGGGGGGCGTCTTCCAGAACGCCGTGCTCGTCAGGCTCGCCGTCGATCGACTCCGGGCCGACGGGTTCGACGTCCTGCTCCACGAGCGGGTTCCCCCGAATGACGGCGGCCTCGCCCTCGGGCAGGCCGTCATCGCCCGCGAAGCCTTCGCTCGGCGAGCTCCGTAAGCCACGCGTCGATGCCCTGCCCGGTCTTCGCCGAGGTTTCCAGGACGCGGATGCCCGGCCGCACGGCCTCGAGGTTCGCGACGGCGAGATCGCGGTCGAACTCGCAGGCGTTCGCCAGGTCCATCTTCGTGATCGCCACGAGATCGGCGGTGTTGAAGAGGCCCGGGTATTTCAGCGGCTTGTCCTCCCCCTCCGTCACCGAGAGCATCGCGAGGCGGACCGACTCGCCGAGATCCCAGCTCGTCGGGCAGACGAGGTTGCCGACGTTCTCGATGAAGAGGTAGTGCAGCCCGGAGAGATCCCAGCCGTCGAGGTGGGCCTGCACCATCTCGGCCTCGAGATGGCAGAGGCCGTGGGTCATGATCTGCCGCACGGGCACGCCGCTTCTCGCGAGCCGTCGGGCGTCGTTGTCGGTCTCGAGGTCGCCGACGACGGCCGCCACGGGGATGCCGCGGGCATGGAGCCGGGCGAGCGTCTCCTCGAGGAACGCCGTCTTGCCCGTGCCGGGGCTCGCCACGATGTTCACGACGACGACCCCCTGCGACTCGAACCGCCCCCGCATGGCGCGGGCCGTTTCGTCGTTCTTCTTCAGGATCTTCGTGCGAACCTCGAGGATCCGCGGAAGCGGTGATGCAACTTCGCTCATGGGTTCGCGATCTCCACCGGCTCCATCGTTGCGGTCCCGATCGCCGAAGTGTCCGGCGGCTCGAGCTCGATCGATTCGAGTTCGAGCTCGGTGCCAGATCGAATGTCGCCGCTCACGTCGCCGCAGGTCGGACAGGCGAGGCTGCCGATTCCAGGCAGTTCCCTCTCGTCTGCGCAGGATCGGCAAAAGATCCTGACGGGCACGGCGACGACCCGAAGCTCGGCCCCGGCCAGAGGCGTGTCGGCGATGGCGACGTCGAAGGCCGACCGCAGGGCCGCCTCATGCACGCTCGCAAGCCTCCCAACATGGACGGTCACGGCCAAGACCCTTCCGCCCCCCGCCTCGACGACGTGTCCGGCCGCGATCTCCACGATGCTCGTCGCAATCGCCAGCTCGTGCATGGAAACAAGGTGCCAGCCACCACATCTGGATACATTGCATGATCTGCGTCATGCCCAGGCAATGCAAATTTGGTGGCTGGCACCGCTCCATGAATCCAGACGCTGCCTCCGCGGCCGCATGCCGTACGCTCGTCGTCGGCTGTGGCAGCATGCTCGCCGGAGACGACGCGGCGGGGCCGGAACTCGTCCGCAGGCTCGCCGCCCGCCGGCTCCGGCCCGACGTGGCGTGCGTCGATGCCGGCACCTCGGGATTCGAGGTCGTGCTGCGGATGCGGGGCGTCGAGGAGGTCATCCTCGTCGATGCCTGCGTGTCGGGAAGCGAGCCCGGTGCGATCCGCGAACTCGCCGGAGCGTCGCTCCGAGCGTCGCCGACGACGACAGGCGTGAGCATCCACCGGCTGCGATGGGATCAGGCTATCGCCCTCTCCGGGCCGCTCATCGGCGACGCGGCTCCAAAGATGACCGCGTTCCTCGTCGAGGGGAGACTCTTCACGCCCGGCGACGGGCTCTCTCCGGAAGTCGATCGGGCGGTGGACCGGCTCGTCGATATCCTCTCCGAGCACCTTGCCGGTGGAGACTAGCGGATGTGCCTCGCCGTGCCGGGACGGGTCGAGTCGATCCACGTGGACCGCGGCCTCCGCATGGGCCGCGTGAACTTCGGCGGCGTCGTGAAGGAGGTCTGCCTCGCCTACCTTCCCGATCTCGCCGTCGGCGACTACGCGATCGTGCACGTCGGCTTCGCAATCTCGAGGATCGACGAGGCTGCGGCCCGGGAGACGCTCCGATCGCTCGAAGAGATCGGAGCGATCGAGCCATGAAGCATCTCGCCGAATACCGCGACGCGGAGAGGGCCCGCAGGCTCGCGGCGGAGATCGACCGGATCGTGACGCGGCCCTGGGCGATCATGGAGGTCTGCGGCGGCCAGACCCACTCGATCAGGCGAAATGGCATCGACCAGCTCCTGCCCAAAGGTCCCGACCGCGGCGTCGAGATGATCCACGGGCCCGGCTGCCCGGTCTGCGTGACGCCGATCGAGGTGATCGACCGGGCGGCCGCGATCGCCCGCCGCCCCGACGTGATCTTCTGCTCCTACGGCGACATGCTCCGCGTGCCCGGCTCGCACGACGACCTCCTTTGGGCGAAAGCCTCGGGGGCCGACGTGCGCGTCGTCTACTCGCCGCTCGACGCGGTGAAGCTCGCGGAGGGCCATCCGGGCCGAGAGGTCGTTTTCCTCGCGATCGGCTTCGAGACGACCGCCCCGGCCAACGCGATGGCCGTGAAGGTGGCGAAGGCCCGGGGCATCCCCAACTTCTCGATGCTCGTCTCGCACGTGCTCGTGCCGCCGGCGATGCATGCGATCATGGCGAGCCCCGACTGCCACGTGAATGCGTTCCTCGCGGCCGGCCATGTCTGCAGCGTCATGGGAAGTCGGCAGTACCCGGCGATCGCGGAGCGGTTCCACGTGCCGATCGTGATCACCGGGTTCGAGCCGCTCGACCTGCTCGAGGGGATCCGCCGCGTGGTGGTGCAGCTGGAGGCGGGCCGCGCCGAGTTGGAAAATGCCTACCCACGGGTCGTGACCGATCGGGGCAACGAGGAGGCGCAGGCGGTCATCGCGGAGGTGTTCGCCGCGACCGACCGCACCTGGCGCGGGATCGGCACGATCCCCGCGAGCGGCTGGAGGCTCGCGGATGCTTTCCGCGAGTTCGACGCGGAGCAGCGGTTCTCGGTCGGCGGGATCGAGGCCCGCGAGTCGCCGCTGTGCCGCGCGGGCGAGGTGCTCAAGGGAACGCTCAAGCCGTACCAATGCCCCGCCTTCGGACGGGAGTGCACGCCACGAACGCCGCTGGGCGCCACGATGGTGTCGGGCGAAGGGGCGTGCGCGGCCTACTACCACTACGGCATCGCCCCGCATGGCTGACGCTCCGCTCGAAACTTCCGGCTTCTCCTGCCCGACGCCGCTGCGCGACCACGGGCACGTGACGCTCGCCCACGGCGGCGGTGGGCTGCTCTCCCGGGAGCTCGTCGAGCGGATCTTCCTGCCGGCCTTCTCGAACCCGCTCCTGGCCGAGCTCGGCGATGCGGCGGTGCTCGACGTCGCGGAGCAACTCGCGGGGGGCGGGCGACTCGCCGTCTCGATCGACGCCCACGTCGTGCGGCCGCTGTTTTTTCCCGGCGGCTCGATCGGCGACCTCGCCGTGAACGGCACGGTGAACGACCTCGCCATGAGCGGGGCGACGCCGATCGCCCTCACAGCCGCGTTCATCCTCGAGGAGGGGCTGCCGCTGGCCGACCTCGCGGCCGTCGTGGAGCGGATGGCGGCGGCGGCCCGCAGGGCGGGCGTGCGGATCGTCGCCGGTGATACAAAAGTGATCGAGCGGGGGAGCGGCCACGGCCTCTCGATCACCACCTCGGGCGTGGGCATCGTGCCGGCGACATGCCGGCTCGGCCGGGAACCAATCCGGCCGGGCGACGTCGTGCTTGGAAGCGGGACGATCGGCGACCACGGCATGGCGGTCATGAGCGTCCGCGAGGGCCTCGAGTTCGACGCGGCGATCGAGAGCGACTCCGCGCCGCTCACCGGACTCGTGCGGGCGATCCTCGCGGCCTGCCCTGCGACCCGGCTGCTTCGCGACCCAACCCGCGGCGGCGTGGCCGCGAGCCTCAACGAGATCGCGGAGAGTGCGAAGGTCGGCATCGAGATCGACGAGACCGCGATTCCCGTCGAGCCCGCCGTGGCGGCCGCCTGCGAACTCCTCGGGCTCGACCCCCTGCTCGTGGCCAACGAAGGGAAGCTGCTCGCGATCGTGCCGCAGGAGGCCGCCGAGCCGGTGCTCACCGCGATGCGGTCGCACGAACTCGGCCGGCAGGCCGTCGCGATCGGCCGTGTTGTCGCCGATCACCCGCAGGTCGTCGTGATGCGAACGGCCGTCGGCGGCACCCGCATCGTGACGATGCCGGTGGGCGACCAACTCCCACGGATCTGTTGAAGAAAGACGAAAAAGTCGTCTTCACACCAGAACCACAGTTGACCGTGAGGGGCTGCCCGTGCCCGGGAGCCGGCGTATGCAGACGAGCGAAGCAAGGATTGCGGAGCGAAGTCGGCATCCGAGCGAACGGAGGGCAGGCGGGCACCGATCCGCGAAGCGGATTGGTCGCGAAGAGAGCGTCCGGCGATGGGCGGGGTCGCTCGAAGGACACGGGCAGCCCCGAACCCAG
>CAZPEM010000156.1:0-7106 GCA_964585575.1 uncultured Chitinophagaceae bacterium | reverse complement strand
GAGGTGAAGACGCAGGGCGCCCGCTGCATGGACTGCGGCGTGCCCTTCTGCCACACCGGCTGCCCGCTCGGGAACATCATTCCCGACTTCAACGACCTCGTGTATCGCGAGCAGTGGCACGAGGCGAGCCAGCGGCTCCACGCCACGAACAACTTCCCGGAGTTCACCGGCCGGGTCTGCCCGGCCCCCTGCGAGGCGGCCTGCGTGCTCGGCATCAACGAGGATCCTGTCGCCATCAAGCAGATCGAGATGACGATCGCCGACCGGGCTTTCGACGAGGGCTGGGTGAATCCCGAGCCGCCCCTGGAGCGAACCGGGAAGCGGGTGGCCGTCGTCGGCAGCGGGCCGGCGGGGCTCGCCTGCGCTCAGCAGCTCAACCGGGCCGGACACCACGTGACGGTGTTCGAGCGGGCCGACCGGCCTGGCGGACTGTTGATGTACGGCATCCCTGACTTCAAGCTCGAGAAGTGGAGGGTCTGGCGTCGGATCGAGCAGATGGAGGCGGAGGGCGTCGAGTTTCGCTGTGGGGCGAACGTCGGGAGTGATGTCGCCACGCAGTCGCTCGTCGACGACTACGATGCGATCGTGCTCACCGGCGGCGCGACGCTCGGCCGCGACCTGTCGATCCCCGGCCGCCAGCTCGAAGGGGTCCACTTCGCGATGGATTTCCTGCCGCAGCAGAACAAGCGGAACGCGGGCGACGATGTGCCGGGGCAGATCTCGGCCGAGGGCAAGGACGTGATCGTGATCGGCGGTGGCGACACGGGCAGCGACTGCGACGGCACGAGCAACCGCCAGGGCGCGAGGAGCCTGACCCAGTTCGAACTGCTCCCGCAGCCGCCGGATCTTGGCAAGTATCCCCGTCGTCAGGAGCGACCGGCCAACACCCCATGGCCTCTCTGGCCGCAGATCCTGCGGACGAGTTCCTCGCACGAGGAGGGCTGCCGCCGCGAGTGGGGCATCCTCACGAAGGAGTTCCTCGGCGACGAGTCCGGCCGGCTCCGTGGGCTGAAGACCGTGCGGATCGAGTGGTACCAGGATGCCGCCTCGGGGCAGCAGAAGTTTCGCGAACTTCCAGGCACGGAGCAGGAGTGGCCCTGCCAGCTCGCGCTCCTCGCGATGGGATTCATGGGGCCGGAGAAGCAGGGCCCGATCGCCGACCTCGGGATCGAGCTCGATCCGCGGGGCAACGTGAAGACCGGCAGCGACTACATGACCAGCCGGGCGGGCGTCTTCGCCGCGGGCGACCTGCGCCGCGGCCAATCGCTCGTCGTCTGGGCGATCCACGAGGGCCGCGAGGCCGCCCGCTCGGTCGACCTCTGGCTCATGGGGCAGACGAACCTGCCGAGCACGATGGCCGGAGAGTTCGCCGTCCACGCGTGACCGACGCCTTGGTGTTGTTGCAAGCGGGGCAAACGTGTGGGGCTCGGGGCTACCCGTATCCCGTCGCCAGGTTCACACCACTCGTGCTCACCGCGGTAGCGGGTTCAGGCTCACGTCGAGCGTTGCGGCACTATCGGAAAATGCGGCCGGGGCCTCGTTGATCCGCAGATACACGGGGCCGTCCGTCGCGGCGGTGAACTCCCCCTTGCCTCCCTCCGCGACCACGCGGAAGCCGGGCCGACGGCCAGGCTCCTCGACCCACTGCGCCACGAGCAGCCTGCCGATCGGGCGGCCTCGGTACCAGTCGAGCGAGATGCCGTCGGCTCCGCTCTCGATCGCACGGCTGCCGATGCGGCCGAGCTGCGATTGGCCGCTCGCCGTGAGCGAGTACCGTCTTCCGGCCTTGAGCGACCTGCCGGCATGCTGCCAGCCTCGGCCGGCCGCGACGGGAAACTCCGCCGGGGATGCGAGCGGGGGGGCGGCCTTCCAGTCGATGACGTGCGTCGCGAAGTCGTAGCCGTAGTCGAGGTCGTCGAGGAACGCGGCGAAGTCGCGGGCGGCCGTGGCGGCATCCCAGCCCTCGATCCGGGAGAGCCGCTCGGTGAACGCCGCATCGAGCGGCCCTCGCTCGACCGTCGCGAAGCCGGCTGCATGCCGCGGATGGCCGGAGAGCATCGCGACGGCCGCCCAGCTTGCGGCGTAGGCCTCGATCGAGCGGTGCGCCGACGGCTCGGCGGTGAGGACGTCGCGAAGCGTGGGAGCCCTGCCATGCCGGACAAGCTTCTGGAGATGCTCTATCCGCCCGAGCTGCTCGACGGCGTCGGCCGATCGCGGAATCGGCGTGTGGACGAACCGGCCTTCCTCGAGCCGGTGCGTGGCGAGGCACTCAGCGATCCCTTCGGTGTACCAGGTCGGCGTCGCGAGCCCGCGCAGCGTGAGCGTGAAGGCGTGCACCCCCTCGTGGAGCAGGAGGTGACGCCGGTAGGCGGGGTTCGACTGGTCCATCATCCAGAACCGGTCATTCGCACAAAAGCCGTTCGTGAAATCAGGAATCACATCCGGCAGGAGTCCGGCCGCCTGGAACCGTGATTTCTCGACGACGAGGCAGCCGAGCGCCCGCCAGTCGGCGTGGTCGTGCGACGCGAGATGATAGTGGCGACACCATGCCTCGAACGCCTCGTCGAAGATCCGGGGAAGCGCCTCGAGGCCGTCGCCATCCCTCGGAGCCCGGTCGGTGGCGAGCACGAGGTGCCGCCCTTCGACGACCCGCAGGTCGCCGCGGCGGGCCCGCGCGGCGAACTCCGCCGCGGTCAACGCGGGGACGGGGGCGACCATCGCGGCAGGCTTCGGCTCGGCCAATGCCGGCATCGCCGCGAACGTCACGAGGATCGCGACTGTCGCGAACCGTCCGATGCGTGCCTGGAAAGGTCGGTCCATGCCGCCTGAAGCATATCGCCGCTCGCCGCAACGGTCTGCCCGTCCTGCGCGGTCGTGGCAAACGGTACGGCCGGAGGAGTCGGCCATTCAACGGCATGTCGCCATCGGTCCGATCTCCGATTCGTTGGAACGATCCGGGGAGGGGCGATGCAAAGCAGGCGGGGGCAGCGAGGCCGTGTCGTCCGGGCTGCCGCTGCGGTCGTCGTGTGGGCCTGCACGGTCGTTCCCGCCAGGGCCGCCGAACCGGTCAACGATCCCGGATCACCCCCGCTCCCTGCGATCACGAGCGTGCCGGCGGCGCCGCAGGTCGTGATCCAGGGGGGCGAGATTCCCAAGGACTGGGCTCCCAAGCCGATCCCCTGTTCGGCGATCGGCCCCGACGGCCGGCCGATCACCGTGCACGTCGCACCGACCTACACGTTCACCTACGCGATCGGCCCGCCCGTGCCGATTCCGGCCCAGTCGGCGCCGGTGCGGGCGGTCGGCTCCAAGCCGGTCGCGGTCGTCGCGGCGGCACGTCCGAGCGTGCCCTACGGCACGCCCTGGGTGTTCCAAACGCAGGGGCTGCAGCCGGTCGATCCGGGCATCGTCGTCGCGAAGCCGTACAAACTGCCCGATCCGCCATCGCGGTGGGTGGCGGCACCGTTTCCCGCGACCGACCCCGCCATCGCGACCGTCCCGCCGCCACCGATCGCGGCCGCTTCTTCGCAGCTTGCGGGCGGACCGCTGCAGCCGCCGCCGACGCAGTGGATCGCGGCCACTCCCGTCCCGCCGCCCGCTGTCGCCGCCATCCCGCCACCGCCCACCACCGAGCCGCTCGTCACCGAGTCGCTCGCCTCGGTCGCGCCCGCCGCGATCGCGGGGGCCGCCGCGTCAGCCGCACCGCAGCCGATCCCGACATCGTCCTCGAACGGTGGCACGACGGCCCAGTCGGCAAGCCTCTCGCCGTCGGCGGCGCCCCAGTCGCCTCCGCTCGCGCCCGTGTCGGACGCCTCGCGTTCGCTCTCCAACGTCCACACGTGGCGGGTGGTCGGCGTGCACGATGGCGACACGGTGACCTGCATCGACGACACGAACACGAAGCAGAAGGTCCGGCTCGCCGAGATCGATGCTCCAGAGATCGGCCAGGATTTCGGCAAGGTCTCCCGCGACGCGCTCGCGGAGCTGGTGTTCGGCAAGACCGTGGAGGTCCGCGACGACGGCAAGGACCGCTACGGCCGGTGGATCGGACACGTCGCCGTGGATGGCGTGGACGTCAACCGGCAGATGGTCGCGACCGGCAACGCCTGGCACTACGCGGCCTATTCGAAGGACGAGGCGCTCGACGACCTGCAGCGGCAGGCGCAGGCGAGAAAGCTCGGACTCTGGTCCCAGCCATCGCCGACGCCCCCCTGGGAATTCCGCAAGAACGGCGGCCGGCCGAACGCGACGACCTGGCTCGACCGGCGGCTCTCACGACGACTTGCCTGAACCGTCTCTGGTCCGTCGCGGGCTCCGCGATCGATCGCTCGCACGCGTGCAGCACCCCCGTGAACGGGAATTTTCTGCCGTGCATGCGTATTCTCTCCCGCCCGGCGCAGGATTTGGGCAGGGCGTCAGGCCCCGACGCTGGCGTTGGCCCTGTTCGGTCAACGATTTTTCTTCGGCGACGTGCCGGACGTCGTGTCGGTCGATATCCCGTAGATGGCGAAGGCAGCCACGGTTGCCTGTGTGGCAACAGTTGCCCGTGTGGAAACGCCGTCGTCATTGACGATCGTGCCCGTGCCAGTACCGACCGAAATCGCCGCCCCCGAGGCATTCGACAACCTCAGGAAAAACGTCTCGTCGGGCTCCACGGACGCGTCATTTCTGACTGAGACGTTTACGAGCTTCGAGGTCTCGCCTGCGTTGAACGTCAGCGTGCCGCTCGTGGCCGTGTAGTCGCCATTGCGGCCGCTCGTGGCCGTGCCGTTTGCCGTCGCAAAGTTCACCGTCACCCTCGTGGTGCTGGCACGGTTCAGGCTGACAACAAAGCTGAACACCGCCTGACTTTCGGGAGCCGATACCGACGTGACCGAGATCGCGAGCGGCACGGGCGGTGCAGCCCGAACCAACGCTCCGACATCCAAGCGACCGCCGGTGGCGGTCTTGCCCGTCAGCGAAGGCGTCGCCCTGGTCGTACTCAGAATGGCATCCCGCACCTGCTGGGCGGACGCAGCCGGATACGCGGCTGCATACAGGGCAGCCGAACCAGTCACGTGCGGAGTCGCCATCGACGTGCCGCTGAGGGTGCCATAACCACCTCCGGTAAACGTCGAATAGATTCCACTGCCGGGCGCGGCGATATCTACGGTCGTTGAACCGTAGTTCGAATACGACGCCAGCGACCCATCCGAGTTCAGGGCAGCGACGGCGACGACGGCCTCGTACGACGCAGCCTTCGTGGTCTTCGTGCCCTGCAGCGTCGAGTAGTTGGAGGGAAAGTTCGCCACGGAGTCGTTGCTGTCGCCGAGACCATCAGTGCCGCCGTTTCCAGCCGCAGCAATGAACAGAATGCCCGCGTTGGCGCCGCGGATGATCGCGTTATGCAGCGACGATGAGTAGCCGCCACCGCCCCAGGAGTTGTTCGAGGCCACGATGTTGATGCCGTGTCGGCTCTTGAGGTCGGTCAGGTAGTCGATCGCCTTCACGGCGTTGGCGAGCGTTCCCCCGTTCGGGCCGAGGAACTTCGTGGAAATCAACGTGACGTTCCAGTTCACGCCGGCCACGCCGGTGCCGTTGCCGCCGACCCCGCCGATGGTTCCCGCGACGTGCGTTCCGTGATCGTCCTCGGCGCCGTCGTACACCGTCCTGTCGTTCGAGTAGAAGTCCCAGCCGTTGACATCGTCGACGTAGCCGTTGCCATCGTTGTCGATCCCGTCCAGAGCGTCGAAAGGATTCACCCAGACGTTGGCGGCGAGATCGGGATGGTCGATCTGAAATCCCTCGTCCACGATGCCCACCACCACCGACTTGTCGCCGGTAAACCCGGCATCCCATGCCTTCTCCGCCTGGGACCCGAATTGATTCGTCGTTCCCGTCGGGCCGATTGCCATCGGCTGGTCGTCGCCGTACATGCCCCACAGCTGGCCCGGAGTCGTGTACGCGGGATCGTTGCTGACCGCTGCGGGCGACAGCCGCCAGTTGGGTTCGGCGAACAGCACGTCCGGTCGCCTCGAGATTGCGGCGATGGCCTGCTCGACGCTCAAACCCCTGCCGATGGCGACCCGCTCCAAAACACCCGTCGCGTTTTGCACCATCGCGCGGGTTTGGATGGCCTCGATCTGCAGACCTTGCACCAGACCGCGGGCGGCATCCCGGGCAGCCGCCGACGCGCCATCGGCAAATTGGATGAGTATTTCACCGTCTACGTAGGCGGCCAGCATCCGGCGATCTTCGAGGTGTTCACAGCCAACCCCCCGAACGCCTGCGGCCATTGATCGAACACGGCTGTTGCGTCGTCGCGTCACCATGACTCCTCCCCTCGATGGATGCCCTTACCCTCCCGACGTCCTAAGGATAGCCGTCTATCGCGACGACTGCAAAGGCTGATCTCGGGCCAGACTAAAGTTGGCTAGCGGCAGCTCCGCGGGCGACGGAGGCGTGAAATGGACCCCAGTTCCCGGACAGTCGGGGGCCCTGTTTAAGGTGTAGCGCTATTGGGCGGTGGCCCGCGAGACCCATACCAACCTTCGGAGGTCCATGACCGTTGTCAGATACAGGAAGCCACGCTGCAGTGGGATGTAGGTACAGTGGGATGAAGTCGCGTCGCGGGCACCGATCCGACGCACGGAAGATTTTCCGAAGGCGGGCGCGACAATGGACTTCACCTACGCCTTGACGGGCGCGTTCGCCAGGGCGAACGGCGACACGGTGCCGCACTTGCCGGCCGGCAAGTACGAATTAACGCTCGCCATAGAGGTCCGCGGACTCAACCTCGCTCCCGCGCCGGCGGCGTTCTCGGTGGTGGAGCCCGCACCGCTCTCGAAGCAGGAGGCCGACGCGATCGTCGGCCAGGCACGAAAAGCTCTGGCCGAAAAACTCGCAAAACAAGCGGCGGCGGAAAAGGGGCAGACGCATCCAGGCGCCGTGGATTGGTCGTCGCTCAAAGCCGATCTGTTCGTGGCCACCGTCGAGCCGCATCCCCAAGGCCACACGGTGAAGTTCAGCGGCGACGTGCCAGGCTCCGACCGCGTGGTGACATGGTGGGTGCACGTCACCGACAAGGGCGTGAGTCCCGCCTCCCTGACGCAGGGCTTCGCCATCAA
>CAZPEM010000155.1:0-7114 GCA_964585575.1 uncultured Chitinophagaceae bacterium | reverse complement strand
TTGACCGTGAGGGGCTGCCCGTGCCATGTCGCCGGGCTATGGGAGCAAGCGCAGCCGGGAGGGCCGAGACGAACGTCCGGAGACGTGGCACGGGCGGCCCCGAACCAGCGCGCTCAAGATGCACGCAGCGGCGGCGGCGTCTAGAATGTCGGGATCGCAGGAGCGGAGTGTCGTGTCGTCGCTTTTCATCATCCAGGGCCGCAACAAGGGGGCCCGCTACGATCTCGCCATCCACGATGGCGCCATCAGCATCGGCCGCGAGGCGGGCAACTTCGTGCAGCTCGACGACAAGGAGGTCTCCCGCCGGCACGCGGAGATCCGACGGGTCGGGGACCAGTTCATCCTCGGCGACCTCGACAGCTCCAACGGCACCTACGTCAACAGCCAGCGGGTCGAGCGACGGGAGCTCGCTCCCGGCGACCAGATCCAGATGGGCCGCAGCGTGCTCATCTTTTCAGGCGACGGCGACGACGAACAGGCGATCGAACTCGTCGACATCCTGCCCGCCTCCGACGACTCCGGCGGCTCCCGGATCATCCGGTCGATGCCCGGGGATGACGCGTCGGAGATCGTGCTCTTCGACCCGGCCGACACGCAAAACCGCCGGCTCGCGAGGGCCCGCAGCAATCTGCAGGTGATGTACCGGACGGCCCTGGCCGTGAGCCACACGCTCGACATCGACGAACTGCTCGGGCGAATCCTGCAGCTCGTCTTCGAATGGGTCGGCGCGGATCGCGGCTGCATCATGCTGCTCGACCCCGACACCCGCCAGCTCCAGACGAAGGCCAGACGCGACCGCCTGGCCGGCGCGACGACGAGTTCGATGGCCATCAGCCGAACGATCCTCGACTACGTTCTCCAGCGTCACGAGGGGGTGCTTACGAGCGACGCGCAGGACGACGATCGCTTCTCATCCGGCAACAGCGTGGTGCGGACGGGCGTCCGGGAGGCGATCTGCGTCCCGATGCAGGGCCGCTACGACACGGTCGGCGTGATCTACGTCGACACGACCGTGCCACTGCCGGAGGCCATCGAGCAGGGCAGGCGGCGGTTCAGCGACGACCACCTCAAGCTCATGATGGCGATCGGGCACCAGGCGGCGCTCGCCGTCGAGGATACGAC
The DNA here is from genome assembly GCA_964585575.1 of uncultured Chitinophagaceae bacterium. Lineage (GTDB taxonomy): Bacteria > Planctomycetota > Planctomycetia > Pirellulales > UBA1268 > UBA4655. Next base: position 5,992 of record CAZPEM010000155.1, on the reverse strand, counting down.
CTACTATTCGGCGATGGTGCAGTCGGAACGCCTCGCCGCCATCGGCCAGACGATCGCCACCCTCTCCCACCACATCAAGAACATCCTGCAGGGAATTCGTGGCGGCAGTTCACTCGTCGAGATGGGCCTCAGCAGCGGCGACCAGGCGGTGCTCCGCAAGGGCTGGCAGATCGTCGCGAGGAACCAGAACAAGATCTCCTCGCTCGTCATGGATATGCTCTCCTACTCGAAGGAGCGGGAGCCACTGTCGGTTTCCGTCAGTCTCGTCGACGTCGTTTCGGACGTCATCGACACCGTCCGGCAGCGGGCGAGCGAATCCGGCACGGCGATCGAGTGGGGGCCGCCCGTCGGATTTCCGGAACTCTGCTTCGATCCGGAGGGCATCTCGCACGCGGTGCTCAACGTGATGACGAACGCCCTCGACGCCATCGACGAACGCCGGGCCGGTCGTGATTCGGACGAGCCAGCCGCCGAATCGGACCACGCGATTGGTTCGGGCGGCGAGCCGCACGGTTCGGGCGGCGAGCCGCATGAGGGGGACGACCCCGGCCGCACGCTCGTGCTCGGCGGCCGCGACGAGAGATTCGCAGGCATCCTGAACGTCCGCGTCGAGGCCGACCGGCAGAGAAATCTCGCCCGCATCGTCGTCACGGACAACGGATGCGGCATGACCGCGGAGACCCTGTCGCGGATCTTCAACGTGTTCGTGTCGACGAAGGGGGCCCGCGGCACCGGACTCGGCCTGACGGTGAGCCGGAAGATCCTCCGCGAACATGGCGGCGACATCTCCGCGAAGAGCATGCCGGGCCACGGCAGTTCGTTCGTGCTGGAGTTTCCCATGCTGCAGCCGCAAGGGGAAGCCCCGGTGAATGCCGTTTTCGCATGACACCACTCAAGAGGCCGATCTCGCTGGTTGTGATCACGCTCGACGGAGCAAGGCACCTCGCGAGCGTCCTCGAATCGGCGTCTTTTTGCCAGGAAAGGCTCGTGGTCGACTCGGGCTCGACCGACGACACCCTCTCGATCGCGACGGCCGCCGGCGCCAGGGTCGAATTCCAGGCCTTCCTCGGGTATGGCAGGCAGAAGCAGCGGGCCGTCGAACTCGCCACGCACGACTGGATCCTGTCGCTCGACGACGACGAGCCGCTCGACGACGAGGCGGCCACCGCGATCGCCTCGCTCGATCTCTCCGATCCATCGGCCTGCTGGGAGATCCGTCGCAGGACGTTCGTGGGAAGCACCGAGGTCCGCCACGGCGTCTGGGGAAGAGAATACGTGCTGCGGGTCTTCAACCGCCGCACCGCAGGATTCGTGCCTCTGGCGGTGCACGAGCAGGTCGGCTCGCAGCGGCCGCCGCGCCGGCTCCCCGGCAGCATCCGGCACTTCAGCTTCGAGAACGCCTCCGAGATTCTGGCCCGTTCGATCCGCTACGCCCGCCCCAAGGCCTCGATCATGGCGGAAAGGGGCCAGAGGACGAGCATGGTGGAGATAGTCGGCCGCGGACTCGGCGCATTCCTGAAGAGCTACCTGCTCAAGCGAGGGTTTCTCGACGGGCCGCTCGGGTTCGTGGTCGCCCTCTCACGGGTGATCGACGCTTCGCTGCCGCGGGTCATGCTCCTCACCGGCGAGGTGAAGGCGGAAGGCGGACGCCCGCCGTCACCGTAGCCGTCGGTCACGCCCCCCTCCGGAGAACCTCGAGCACGCGTTCCATGTCGGGGGGAACGGGGGCTGAAAAGGTGAGCCGCTCTCCGCTGACGGGGTGATCGAATGAGAGCGAGGCGGCATGAAGCGCCTGCCGCTCGATGAGAGGCGGAGAGCAAGGATCGGCGGGCTCCCCGAAGAAGCCCGCCGGAATCTCGACCCGACCGCTGTAGAGCCCGTCGCTCAGAACGGGGCACCCGATCGCGGCAAGATGCACCCGGATCTGGTGCGTGCGGCCGGTTTTTGGCGTCACCCTCACGACCGCCGCGGCCCGAAAACGCTCGAGCACCTCGTACCGCGTGACGGCCGAGCGGCTCGTGGGGTGGTCCCTGCGAATGGCCATCTTCTCCCGCTGGTAGGGATGGATGCCGATCGGCAGGTCGATCTCGTCACGATCGAACTGCGGGGCTCCGTGCGTGATCGCGAGATAGACCTTCTCGACGGAGCGTCGCTCGAACTGACGCGCCAGTTGGTGGTGAACCTCTTCCGAGCGGGCGACCACGATCACACCGCTGGTGTCGCGGTCGAGCCGGTGCACGATGCCAGGACGCGTCGGCCCGCCGAGCAGCGAAATGCCTTCCCCCGCCCGCCCCGACGCGGCGGCCTCCCCTCCATCCCTTCCGAGGTGCCACAAGAGGGCGCCGGCGAGGGTGCCTGTCCAGTTTCCCTTCGCCGGGTGCACGACCATGCCGGCGGGCTTGTCCACGACCGCGAGCCACTCGTCTCGATGGAGGAAACGCAGCGGGATCTCCTCGGGCTGCGGACCTTCCCGCGGGGGCTTGGGGACGACGAACCGCACGGTCGATCCCTCGCGGACCTTCGTCGAACCGCGGGCGACGACACCGTCGATCCTCGCGGCGCCCTGGTCGATCGCCCGGGCGAGGGCCGACCGGCTCTGCGAGGGGAATCGTTCGGCGAGAAACCTGTCGAGACGCGTCGATGCAGCATCTCGATCGACCGTAAACACGACCGTTTCACCCGGCTGCGGCGATGACACCGCCGGGAAGGAAGACTCACGGGATGGATCCTGATCAGCCACGATCCATGGAGACTACCACGCCCTGGCACGTCGCGTTCGCCGGGGGTTCGGCCGGCTACTTCGCAGGCGGCGCGGCCGCTTCAGCCGGCTTGGTGTCGCTGCTTGCCTCGGAAGCCGAAGCCGCCGGCTTCTCGGCGGGCTCTGTCTTGGCGGGCTCTGTCTTGGCGGGCTCTGTCTTGGCGGGCTCCTTTTCGGCCGCTCCGGCGGGCGGCTTCTTCACGGACACGTCCTGAGACTCGAACCATTCGTACCAGCGACGAGTCGTCTCGTTGCCGAGCGTGCCGGCGTGCGCGGCGGCAAGGTCCGCCAGCCCGCCGAAGGGATGCTCTCGGGCGATTGCCTCGTAGCCCCGCCTGGCCTCGTCGAGCATGCCGAGCCCTTCCCGGGCCTTGGCCAGACCAAAAACCGCCCGCTCGGCGACGAGCCCCTTCGGCTTCCTCGCGATCACCATCCCGTAGAGCTGCGCGGCGACCTCGAGCCTCCCCTTCGAACGCGCGCGGTCGGAGAAGGCGAGGTCTGCCCCCTCCCGCAGGGCCATCTCGGCGAGGACCAGCCTCGACCAGTCGGAGGCCGCGGAATCCGGGTGACGGGCGATGACGTTTTGGAAGCCGGCGGGATTTCCCGTGGCGACGGCGGCGAGGTAGGCATCCCAACTCTGAGCGCGGGTGGCGGCCGACTGGGCCGAAACGAGCGACCATGCCGCTCCGGCGACGACCAACGCGGCGAGGCCGGCGAGGATGGCGGTCCGGTGGGGCCGCAACCGCTCCGAGAGATGGAGAATCCGCTCCGCGAGGTCGTTGTCTTCCTCGATCGTATCCACGGGAAGCTGGGCCATGAAAACTCCTTCTGGCTGCCGAGATCGAGCAATAGAAACGTCCTGCCCATGGGCGTCAAGGCGACCATCGCCACCGTCCGCGTTCCGCGCATCATCTGCTACATTCCAGCCGATGTCCGCTCCGACCGAGATGCTCCCGAACCGCTCCCGTACCGTTGCCCCTTCGGCCGCCGGCGGAGGCCGGCCCGCGGCCACGGGGCTCAATCCTGCCCAGCGGGAGGCGGTGCTTGCGTCCCCTGGGCCGCTGCTCGTGCTCGCAGGCGCCGGCACGGGCAAGACCCGCGTCGTGATCGCCCGAATCGCGCACCTCGTCGCCCGCGGCACGAAGCCGTCGCGGATTCTCGCCGTCACGTTCACGAACAAGGCCGCCCGCGAGATGCTCGCGCGGGCCTCGAAGCTCTCGCGGCCGCACGCTGCGGCGCGACGGCCCGGCGGCTCCGAGCCCGAGACGCCCGAGATCTCGACGATCCACTCCCTCTGTTCGCGGATCCTGCGAAGGCATGCCCCACGGCTCGGGTACCCGGAACGCTTCGCGATCATCGACCGCAGCGAGCAGGAGTCGCTTGCGCGGCGGGTGCTCAAGGATCTGAAGGTGGCCGAGGCGGCGCTGAAGCCCGGCGACCTGCTCGATCGGATCGGCCGGTGGAAGACGGCGGGGGTTCGGCCGGCCGAGGCGATCGAACAGGCCGAGGCCGACGTCTGGCACCTGGCGGCGTCGGGCTACCGCCGCTACCAGGAATCCCTGAAGCGGACCGGGGCGATGGACTTCGACGACCTGCTCATGCTGGCCGACGAGCTCTTCGTTCACCACGAGGACGTCCGCCGGCAGGAGGCGGGCCGATTCGACCACATGCTTGTCGACGAGTACCAGGACACGAGCAGGATTCAGGACCGCATCCTCACGGCGCTGGCGAGGGACCACGGCAGCATCTGCGTCGTGGGTGACGACGACCAGTCGATCTACGGCTGGCGCGGGGCGGAGGTGTCGCACATCCTCGAGTTCACCCGTCGATGGCCCGAGGCCCGGATGGTGCGGCTCGAGGAGAACTACCGCTCGACGCCCGAGATCATCGAGGCGGCCAACCAACTCATCGCCCACAACGGTCGAAGGCTCGGAAAGAAGCTCGTATCGACTTCCAACGCGGGGCCGCCGATCGTGATCGTGCAGGCCTCCGACGAGGCCGACGAGGCGAAGAGGGTGGTCGGCGAGGTGGCGGACCGTCTGCGGCTGCAGGAGATGACGCCCGCGGAGTCCGCGATCCTCGTGAGGACGGGCGAGCAGACCCGGCTCTTCGAGCAGGAGCTTCGGCGGCGCGGGGTGCCATACGAGCTCGTCGGCAGCCGGTCCTATTTCGACCGCCGCGAGGTGAAGGACGTCATGGCCTTCCTCCGGCTGCTCGTCGACCCCGACGACGACATGGCATTCGTGAGGGTCGCGAACCTTCCCCCGCGCGGGCTCTCCGCGCGGGTGATCGACGAGGCCAGGGCCACGGCGGCGACGGGTGGCGGCAGCCTCTGGCGGGAACTCACGGCCGCACGCGAACGCGGCTCGCTTCCCTCGGCGGCCGCCGCCGGCATCGACGAGCTGGCCGGCGCGATCGCGGCCGCACGCGCCGCAGGCACGGCCGCGGGATCGGCCCCCCGGCCCTCCGACGCACTCGTCGTGCTCTTGAAGGCGGTCGGCTACCAAGCCCATCTCGAGAAGGAATACGACGACCCGGCTGAACGGGAGGCGAGGGTGGCGTGCGTCGAGGAGTTCGTCAATTCGCTTGCCGACCATGCGAAGTCGCCGCGGAAGGGGGAGGATTTCGAACGTCTCGCGACCAGGTTTCTCGACGAACTCGTCCTCGAGGTCCGCGAGGCGGAGAAGTTCCGCAGCGAAGCGCCGAAGGGGGAAGCACTCAAGCTCATGACGCTCCACGCCGCCAAGGGCCTCGAGTTCGACGCGGTCTGGATGGTCGGCATGGAGGAGGGCTACCTGCCCCACCACCGCTCCATCGGCGAGGAAGGCGCGAACCTCGACGAGGAGCGGCGGCTCTGCTACGTCGGCGTCACGCGGGCGAAGAAGCGTCTCACGCTCTCGCTCTGCCTGGCCCGCATGAAGTGGGGCAAGCTCCGCCCCAGTCGCCCGAGCCGTTTTCTCTACGAACTCACCGGCCAGCCGGAACGTTTCTGCGAGGAGCCGCCCCGCGACAAGCCGAGCGGCAAGGCACCGCCCCGAAGACGCGGCGGCAAGCGTCCCCGCAAACGCTGACGGCATCCGACCGTCGTCGTGGTGCCTGCTTCGTGGCCCCGTTCAGGGCATGCCCGCAGCGAACGTCCGGCGATGGGCACGGGCAGCACCGAACCCGGCAGAGTTGGCCAGAGTTGACCGTGAGGGGCTGCCCGTGCCCCGTAGCCGGGCTATGGAAGCAAGC
>CAZPEM010000154.1:0-7197 GCA_964585575.1 uncultured Chitinophagaceae bacterium | reverse complement strand
TGCTTTTCACCGCGCGGGCGAGCTTGGAAACGCCGGCGAGCAGCGGCTGGCGGGCTTCATCGTCGAACACCATTTGCTTGGCCACGGGCAACTCCTCGAATGTTGTGGTTTGGCAGGTACGCCTGCTTGGGCGACGGAGGATGCAACCGGCGTGCCGAGACGCCGAAGGACCTTGGGAACCGTTCTATTTCCGCGAAAAAACGCTCGTGGGCCGCAGATGTTTCCCGGACGATGTCTGACCAGGTGCCGATTTGGCAGGGGCGGGGCGCCACCGGGATGCCCTGGCCGAGCTTACGGCGCCCAGCGGACGGTCTCGTCGATTCCCCTGGCGAAGGCCGCCAAGAGGTCGGCGGCCCGGTCGACGTCCTCCAGCGAAACGGTTTCGACGGCTGAATGCATGTAGCGGTTGGGGATGCTGACGAGCCCGGTGGCCACGCCGGCCCGCGTCGTCTGGAGGACATTGGCGTCGGTCGGGGTGGCACGGCCGCTCGCGGCCAGCTGCACGGGAATCGCCCCGGTGCGGCCCGCCTCCAGCAGGCGATCGACCACGTGCGGATTCATGTTCGGGCCGCGGTAAACGACCGGGCCTTTGCCGAGGGCGATGTCCCCCTCGGTCTTCTTCTCGATCGTCGGGCAGTCGGTGGCGTGTGTCACGTCGACCGCGATGGCGACGTGGGGATCGACCCCGTAGGCGCTCGTCGTCGCACCCCGCAGGCCGATCTCCTCCTGCACGGTCGAGGCGACGAACAGGCCGCACCGCAGCGGCCCGGCCGAAGCCCGGCGAAACGCCTCGAGCACCACCCAGAGGCCGACCTTGTCGTCCATCGCGGGCGAGCAGGCGAGATCGTGCCGCAGCGGCTGAAACTTCAGCTCGAACGTGATGCAGTCGCCGACCCGCACGACCGATTCGGCGTCGGCCTTGTCGGTCGCGCCGATGTCGATCCAGAGGTCCTTCATCTTCGGCACCACCTTCCGCTCCTCGTCGGTGAGGAGGTGGATCGGCTTGCGGCTCATGACCCCGGGCACGGGCCCGGAGGCCGTCCAGATCACGACCCGTGAGCCGACCAGCTGCATCGGGTCCCAGCCGCCGATCGGCTGCACGGAGACGTAGCCGTCGGCGTCGATGTACTGCACGATCAGGCCGATCTGGTCGCAGTGCCCTGCGAAGAGCAGCCGGGCCGGCGCGGCGGTGTTCTTGCCGCCGATGACGTTGCCGTGCGAATCGGTCGTGATGCTGTCGGCGACGGGGCCGAGGTAGTCCCGCACGAGATCCTGGATGGGCCGCTCGTACCCGGAGGGGCTGGGGGTTTCGAGGAGGCGGATCAGGAAGTCTCGTGCCTTGGGTTCCACGGCGGATCTCCGGCGGAAGGGATGGATGAATCGAAGGGGGCAGCATAGCCGATATACTCCTGCTTCGTTCAATCGCCCCGGAGCCTCGCGAGCATGTCCAACGTCGTTCGGATCGGAGTCGTCGGCCTCGGCACCGTCGGCTCCGGAGTCGTGCGGCTGCTCGCGCAGTCGGCCGACCACATCGAGCGGCATGCGGGCCGGCCGATCGTGGTCGAGCGGGCGGTCGTCCGCGATCCCGCCAAGGACCGGGGGCTGCCGCTCGCGGCGGACCGGATTTCCTCCGACATCCGCGACATTTCACGGAACCCCGACATCTCGATCGGCGTCCTGCTCGTCGGTGGCCTCGAGCCGGCCCGGTCGATGATGATCGACCTGCTCGAGCACGGGAAGGACGTCGTCACGGCCAACAAGGCGCTCCTGGCCGAGCATGGGCCGGAGCTCTTCGAACTCGCCCGCCGCAAGGGACGGTCGATCGCCTTCGAGGCGGCCGTGGCCGGCGGCATTCCGATCGTGGCGGCGATCAGCGAATGCCTCGCCGCCAACCGCATCGAGAGCATCCGCGGCATCCTCAACGGCACGAGCAACTTCATCCTCACGCGAATGGAGGAGGATGGCGCCGACTACGCCGACGTGCTGCGGCTCGCGCAGAGCGAGGGCTACGCCGAGGCCGACCCGTCGATGGACGTCGACGGCACCGACGCGACGCAGAAGCTCGCCATCCTCGCCCACCTCGCCTTCGGCACGTGGGTTCCTTGGAACGAGATCCCGCGGACCGGCATCGACGGCCTCGACCTCGACCTTTTGAACTACGCGGGCGAGCTCGGCTACCGGATCCGGCTCGTGGCCGTGGCGAGACGGGGCGACGGCCGGCTGGCGCTCCGGGTGTCTCCCGCGCTCGTGAAGAAGGGCACGCCGCTGGCCGAGACCCGCGGCGCGTACAACGCCGTGAGCATCGTCGGCGACGCCGTGGGGCGGATGTTCTTCCATGGCCTGGGGGCGGGCGAGATGCCGACCGCCTCGGCCGTCGTCGCCGACATCATCGACATGGTGGTCGGCCGTTCGGCGATCACGTTCCGCACGACCGGCATGCTCGACGTCTCGACGGGGGCCGCCGGCGGCGGGGCCGCCGCGATGCAGCTCGGCGGCGTCGAGTGCCACGAGCGACACTTCCTGAGGATTCACGCCGCCGACCGTCCCGGCGTGCTCGCGCGGATCACCGGCATCCTCGGGGAGCACGGCATCTCGATCGCGTCGGTGATCCAGCACGCGGGCGGTGACGCGACGGGCGATGCCGACGCCGGCGGAGCCGCGGCCGCGACCGTGCCGCTCGTCATCATGACGCACGCCTGCAGCCCCGCGGCGATCGTGCGGGCGACGACGGCGATCGACGCCAGCGACGTCGTCGCGGGCCGCAGCATCTGCCTGCCCGTGCTCGAGGAGTAATTGGCGATGAAGTGCGTCGTGATCATTCCCGATGGAGCCGCCGACATGCCGCAGGCATCGCTCGGAGGCCGCACGCCGTTTCAGGCGGCGCGGACGCCCGCCATGGACGCGGTCGCCTCACGGGGCACCGTCGGGCTGACGAACCACGTTCCGGAGAGCCTGCCGCCGGGGTCGGAGGTGGCCTGCATGAGCCTCATGGGCTACGACCCGCTCGCCTGCTTCACGGGCCGGGCGCCGCTCGAGGCGGCCGCGCAGGGAATCACGCTCGGCCCTGACGACTGGGCCGTGCGGTGCAACCTGGTCACGATCGCCGACGGGCCGGCGGGGGCGATCATGGAGGACTTCACCGCCGGTCACGTCACGACCGACGAGGCGACGGCGCTGCTTGCGGCCGCCCAGGCGGGGCTCGCGAGAGATTTTCCCGAGCTCGCCGGCTGGGAGTTCAGGCCGGGCGTCAGCTACCGCAACCTGCTGCTCCATCGGGGAGATGGCTCCGCCGCCGCCCCGCTCGGGGCCGACCTGCGAGCGATCCCGCCGCACGATCTCATGGACAAGCCGGTGGCCGACGCCTTTCCCCGCGGCACCGGCAGCCGGCTGCTCACGGAGATCATGTCGGCGAGCGCCGGCTGGCTCGCCGGGCACCCGGTGAACGCGGCCCGCGTGAAGGCGGGCAGGCGGCCAGCCACGCATGTCTGGCTCTGGGGCGTCGGCCGGGCGCCGGCGATGGAGCCCTTCGAGCGGCTCTATGGCAGGAGTGGCACGATGATCACCGCCGTCGACCTCCTGCGGGGCCTGGCGGCGCTCGCCGGATGGAAGCGGCGGGAGGTGCCCGGAGCGACCGGCTACCTCGACACCGACTACGCGGCGAAGGGCCGCCACGCGATCGACGAACTCTCGAAGACGGATCTCGTGTGCGTTCACATCGAGGCTCCCGACGAGGCGAGCCACCAGGGCGACGCCGCCGAGAAGGTGAAGGCGATCGAGGAGATCGACGCGAAGATCGTCGCGCCGATCGCCGCGCACCTCGCGACGGTCGGCGACCACCGCATTCTCATCTGTCCCGACCACCCGACGTTCATCTCGACGAAGACCCACTCCCGCGGCCGGGTGCCGTTCGTGATGGCGGGAGCGGGAGTCCCGGCGAGCGGCGCACAGACCTACGACGAGGTTTCGGCCGCGGCCTCGGGCGTCGTCGTCGAGCCGGGCTGGCGGCTCATGGGAAGGTTTCTCGGAAAGGAGCATTGACGAGAGCGATGGCACTGGTGGTTCAGAAGTTCGGCGGCACGAGCGTGGCCGATGCGACGAAGATCCTCGCGGCGGCGAAGAAGGCGATCGCGCGGCAGCAGGAGGGTTACAAGGTCGTCGTGGTCGTGAGCGCCATGGGGCACCAGACCGACATCCTCGTCGATCTCGCCAGGCAGATTTCGGAGCGGCCGAGCGCCCGCGAGATGGACATGCTCCTCTCGACCGGCGAGCAGGTGAGCGTGGCCCTGTTCGCGATGGCGGTGCACGCCCTCGGCAGGGAGGCGGTGAGCCTCACGGGCGCCCAGATCGGCATCCGCACCGACAGCACCCACACGAAGGCCCGGATCCGTTCGATCTCCACCGACCACGTCCGGAAGCTGCTCGACGCGGGCAAGATCGTGATCGCCGCCGGCTTCCAGGGAATCGACCAGGACGGCAACATCACGACCCTCGGCCGGGGCGGCTCCGACACGACGGCGGTGGCGCTCGCGGCCGTGCTCGACGCCGACCTCTGCGAGATCTACACCGACGTGGACGGCGTCTACACGACCGACCCGCGGGTGCTGAAGGAGGCGAGGCGTCTGCCGTCGATCAGCTACGACGAGATGCTCGAGCTCGCGAGCCTCGGCGCTGGCGTCATGCATTCGCGGTCGATCGAGTTCGCGAAGAAGTTCGGCGTGAAGGTGCTCGTGAGGTCGAGCTTCAAGGACGTGCCCGGCACGATGATCCTGCCGGCCGACCAGTCGGCGGCACGGCCGGCCTCGGGGGTGGCGCTGGCGAAGGACGAGGCGCGGGTCACGGTCGAGAATGTGCCCGACCAGCCGGGCAGCTCGCACGCGCTCTTCTCGAAGCTCGCCGCCAGCGGGATCGCGGTCGACATGATCGTGCAGAACGTCGGCCAGCACGGGGTGGCCGACATCTCCTTCACCGTGCCCGCCGACGACCTGCCGATGGCGCTCGAGGTGGCGTCGGGAGTCGCCAAGCAGATCGGGGCGGGGGGCGTCTCGCACGACGAGGGGATGGCGAAGGTGTCGGTCGTGGGCGTGGGCATGGAGCGGGCCGAGGGGGTCGCGGGACGCATGTTCTCGGCGCTCGCCCGCGAGGGAATCAACCTGCGGATGATCACGACGAGCGAGATCAAGATCTCCGTGCTCGTCGATCGCGCCGACGGACCCGCGGCCGTCGAGGCGGCCCACCGGGCGTTCGGCCTCGACGCGGAGTCGGCCGATGGCGGCATCGATCCGTCAGGGCTGCCGCACGCGAAGGCCGCGCCGCTCGACGTCGTGCGAAGGCTCGAGGGAATGGAAGACCTCGCCATCGAGGACTGCCAGCTCGACAGCTCGCAGGCCCTCGTCACCTTCACGGAGCTTTCGGACACGCCGGGCGTGGCGGCGGACGTGTTCGAGGAGGTGGGCCGGGCCGGGCTCAACGTCGACATGATCGTGCAGAGCCATCCGCGGAACGGCACCGCCGAGATCAGCTTCACCGTGCCGGCCGCCGACCGCGACCGGGCGATCGAGGTCGCCGGCCGGATCGCCGCCGCACGGGGAGCGAAGGTGGTGGAGGTTCCGCACGTCTCGAAGCTCTCGATCACCGGCGTCGGCATCCGCAGCCACGCGGGCGTGGCGGATCGGCTGTTCAAGCCGCTGGCGGAGCAGGGGGTGAACATCGATCTGGTGAGCACGAGCGAGGTTCGGCTCAATGTCGTCGTCGCCGCGGAGCAGGGGGAGAAGTCGCTCTCCGTGCTCCGGAATGCGTTTGGGCTCGCCTGAAGGGAACAGTCATGGCCGAGACGATTTTTTCCAAGATCATCGACCGGAAGATTCCCGCCCGGATCGAGCACGAGGACGACCTCTGCCTCGCGTTCCACGACGTCGCCCCGCAGGCGCCCGTGCACCTGCTCGTGATCCCGAAGAAGCCTATCCCGTCGCTCGCGGACATCACCGGGGAGCACCGCGACCTCGTCGGGCACCTCGTCGTCGTGGCGACCTCGCTCGCCGCGAAGCTCGGGCTTGCCGACGGCTATCGGCTCGTCGTCAACTGCGGCCGCGACGGCGGCCAATCGGTCGATCACCTCCACGTCCACCTGCTCGGCGGCCGACGACTCGGCTGGCCGCCAGGATAGGAACGAGCACCGGTGCAATCCGGGCGTCCCACAGCGCGTTCAGCACCAGCACCCTTGTTCGGCGGATGAGGCGGTAGGCGGCCTGATCGAGCCAGGAGTTCTTCGAGATCTGTATTCGCCCGCCGCGCCGGTCGGGTTGCACGGGCCGGAAAACGATCGTCGACGGGGGGCTTCCTGGCGGGGGGATGCATTCCTCGAATTGTGTACGGGCGATCATTTCTCCCGTCCACGCTCCGGCCCGCCCATGATCGCCGCCGTCACCGGGTTTCCCGCGCGGCCGCGGCTCCGTCCGCACGGAGGCCCCGCACCGTCCCGTCGCTGCGAGCGGCGCCGCCCCGAGAAGACACCGCTCCACAAGATCGTGTCGGAGAACCTCGAGAGCATGCTTGCCTGGCACGAAGCCGCCGAGCCGCCCGTGGCGGAATACGTCGAGGAGGAACTCCGCGGCTATCTCGAGTGCGGGCTGCTCTGCTTCGGATTCGCCCGTGCCTTGTGCACGGGCTGCGGCCAGGCGTTCGTGGTGGCCTTCTCCTGCAAGGGCCGGGGCGTCTGCCCGTCCTGCAACGGTCGCCACATGGCGAGAGCCCGCCGCACACCTCGCGGATCACGTCATCCCGCCGGTGCCCGGCGGCAGTGGGTGATCTCCGTCCCCAAGCGACTGCGCGGTTTTCTCGCCGACCGCCCCACCGCCGTCGCCGCCCTCACGAAGATCTTTCTTGACGCGACGTGCCGAGCTATTTTCGGAGTCTTGAACACCTGCTGCGATACTGCGCCCGGCCCCCGATCGCACTCGAGCGACTCTCCGTGACTCGCGGCCCAGACGGCCGGATCACCGACATCCGCTACGCGCTGCCCAGGCACAAAGCGGCGAACTGGGGCGGGCCCGGCCACGGCCGGCGGGCATGGAAACGACGGTCACGGCTCCAGAGGCTGCTGCGACGCGAATCAAAAGCCCCGCTCGCACGACACGTCGCGAATTGCCTGGGCGAAACTCCTGGCCCGGGTGGGCGAGGAGTTTCCACTCGAGTGCCCGA
>CAZPEM010000153.1:0-7579 GCA_964585575.1 uncultured Chitinophagaceae bacterium | reverse complement strand
GAGCCGCACCGACAAGGAAGAAGATCGAGTAGGTCATCCTACGACCGATCACGTCGGAGAGCGTCGACCAGAGAAACCGGCCGACCACGTTGAAGAAGCTCAAGAGCCCGGTGAACGCCGCACCGGCTGCGGCGACCCTGCGAATGTCCTCGGCTTCGAGCAATTCGTAGGGAAGGTCCTTTCCCACGATCCTTCCTCCGAAGATCTCCTGGAGCATCGGCGACGCCATGCCAATGACGCCGATGCCGGCCGTGACGTTCATGCAGAGAACGACCCACAAGAGCCAGAATTGCCGTGTGCGACAGGCCTCGGCGACGCTAAACGAGCAATCGGCGACGGCCGCTTGGCTGCCGGCGCGATGCGTCGCTGGAGTCCAGCCCTCCGGCGGGATGCGATAGGCGAACGCCCCGATGAGCATGAACACCAAGTAGATCCCGGCAAGCACGAGGAACGTCTGCCAAACGCCGACCGACTCGGGCCCGCTGAAGCGCTGCATGAGCCGGTCGGCGAGCGGCGACCCCAGCATCGCGCCACCGCCGAACCCCATGATTGCAAGGCCGGTCGCCAGGCCGCGGCGGTCGGGAAACCAGCGGATGAGCGTCGATACCGGCGAGATGTAGCCGATCCCAAGACCGATGCCGCCGATCACCCCCGCGCCGAGCCACACGAGCCACAGTTGGTGCCAGAAGATGCCGGCCGCCGCGATCGCCAGCCCGCCGCTCCAGCAGAAGGCTGCCACGACCCCCGCCTTACGCGGCCCGGCCCGCTCGAGCCACGGCCCGAAGACTGCGGCGCTCGATCCCAGGAAGACGAAGAAGAGCGTGTAGATCCAGCCGAGGAGCGGCTTGTCCCAGTCGCAGGCGGTGGTCGTGAGCTTTTCGAGGAATCCCATGCCATTCGGGCAGGGGATCGATCGTGTAATCCCGATCGCCCGCGTGAGCGGCAGCCAGAACACGGAAAAGCCGTAGGCCATCCCGATGCACAGATGGATGCACACCGCTGCAGGGGGCACGAGCCATCGATTGAACCCCGGCCTCGCAACAGTGCGATCTTTGTGGAGCAGGCCAAAAGCGTTCTCGAGCAACTGCAGGGAGCGTCGTGTCATTGCGTGAGCCGGCTCGCGGCCGCCACGTCCACGAGCCAATCGACGCCGCCGGCCGGCTGCACGAGTTGGGAAGGAAGCACGTCCGGTTGGAACGGCCCCTCGGTCACCGCATGAAGCGTCGCCGCCTTCCCGGCTCCCTCGACGATGAACGCGATCTGCCGTGCGGCGTTCAGGAGCGGCGCCGTGAAGGTCACCCGCCAGGATCGCAGCTTGTCGACATACTGCGGGACGACGAGCCTCGATGTTTCACGGAGCGCGGCCGTGCCGGGAAAAAGCGAGGCGGTGTGACCGTCGTCGCCGAGCCCGAGCAGCACGAGGTCGAGCGACGGGACGGCCGCGTCGGCGAAGAGAGCCCGGAGCGAACGCTCCGCCTCGGCGGCGGCGAGTTCGGGCGGATCCTCGCCCCGGATTCGGTGGATGTTTTTTTCGAGGATCGGCACGCGGGCGAGCAGAACGTCCCGGGCCATCCGATAGTTGCTCTGGGTGTCGTCGGGGGGCACGCATCGCTCGTCGCCGAAAAAGACATGGACCCGCGACCAGTCGATCCGCCCGGCAAACTCGGACGCCGCCAGACGCTCGTAGACCGGCCTCGGCGTGCTCCCGCCGGCCAGCGCGATCGTGAACAGCCCCCGCTCGCCGATCGCCTCAGCCGCCCGATCGGCTACGAGGGCTGCCGCGGCCTCGACGAGCCGGCTCTTGTCGGGGAAAACCTGCAACCGGTTCGTGGTCGTCATCCCTGTCGATCCTCATCGCCTTCCGGACCTCGGCGTCGGCGATCCGGCGGAAGAGCGCCGGCGCAAGCCGCTGGCCGACCCGCAACACCCAACTGTCGAACCCGATCATGCCGTGAGCCGATCCCCGGTCGATCGAGTCGGCGATCGACATGGCGACGGCATCCGCCGAGTAGACCCGGTTCCATCCGCTTTCGCTCTCGATCTTCCAGACCACAGCGGGCTTGGTGCGGTTTTCCTCCGCGAGGCCCGGCGTGTCGGTAGTGGGCGGATAATACACACCCACCCGGACGCCGTGAAGCTTCATCTCCTGCCGCAGCGACTCGGCGAAGGCGACGACGGCTCCCTTGCTCGCAGCATAGGCGGAATAGCCGTAGATCGGCACGAACGCCACGATCGAGGAGAGGAGGCAGATGTCGCCATGCCCCTGCTCGACGAGCGCCGGGGCGAACGCCCGAACGACGTTCACGTGACCGAGATAATTCACCTCCAGCATGCGGCGGAAAACGTCGGTCGGAGTGTCGAGGACGCAAGCCGCCCTGGCCGACCCCGAGCCGCAGACGAGCACGTCGAGACCGCCCAACTCGTCGAGGATTCCGTCGCGTGCCCGCAGAACGCCCTCGGCGTCGGTGACGTCGAGCACCGCATGGCCGTGCCTCCGGCCTGTCGTCTCCCGCAGCTCGCCGGCCACGGTCCAGAGATCGGCCTCGCCGCGGGCCGCAATGCAGACCCTCGCGCCGCGGCGGGCGAGCGTCATCGCGAGCGAGCGACCGATTCCCCTGCTTCCGCCGACGACGAGCACCCGCTTGCCGGCGTAAAAATCGGGGTTGGATCGCATTCCGAACATCGGTGCCTCACCTGCTCGTGACGCGCAATCGCTCAACTGCTCTTGATGAGCATGCATTGCGTGGTGGGCAGCTCGATCACCTGCTCCCGCCGGTCGGTCGTGAACTCGCCGAACGCCTGCCGGACGCCCTGGAGCACGGAGTAGTCGTGCGACACGAGGATGCCCCCGGGAACCATCCGAGGAAAGAAATACTCCAGGCAATGCTTCGTGCTCGAGTAGAGATCGACGTCAAGGTGGACGAAGCAGAATTTCGTGTCGTCGAGCTTTCCCCGGATCGAGTCGGGGCAGAAGCCGACGTGATACTCGAGGTTCGAATAGTTCCGCAGGTACCGCTTGATCGAGTCGAGGTCGCAGGCGAAGCTTCCCTTCTTCTCCACGCCGCCATCCTCGTCGGTCGGCTCCGGCAGACCCTCGAAGGTGTCGCAGATGTGGAACCGCCTCTCCCCCTTCGCCTCGCAGATCATCTTCGCCGTGCTGCCGGCGTAGACGCCGACTTCGGCGATGTCGCCTTCCATGTGCCGCACGCTCGACGCGATCGAATGGATCAGGAACTGCTCGGCCCCGGTCACGAGCGAGCGACGCTCGCCGCGGACGTTCCGCAGCATCCGCATTTTCACCGGATCCTTGTGAAACCCGAGCACGAAAAGCTGCACCCCCGAGAAGGCGTGGATGAACCATCGCTCGAGGAAGGAGCCGCCGAGGGTGCGCTGGAGGGCCTTGTTTTGGATGAGGGGCATGAGGGGCCTGCTGAAGCCGTTGAGGACGGACAGTCCGGAAGATGCCGGAGCAGGAGTATAAGATGCGCAAAACAGGAAAGATAGGAAAAATATCTAGCGTCTTAAACGCCGGTATTTTCTGATCAAAGCATTCGTAGAGGCGTCGTGGGCGAGCAGCGGGTCGTCAGCCGCCTCGAGCTCGGGCATGATCCGGTTTGCGAGCACCTTGCCGAGTTCCACGCCCCATTGGTCGAACGGGTTCACGTTCCAGATCGCGCCCTGCGTGAAGACGCTGTGCTCGTAGACCGCGACGAGGCTGCCCAGCACCCGCGGCGTGAGCCGCTCGGCCAGGATCGTCGTGCTCGGGCGATTGCCCGGGAACGTCTTGTGCGGCACGAGCTGCTCGGGAACCTTCTCGGCGCGGACCTCCTCCGCCGTCTTGCCGAAGGCGAGTGCCTCGGCCTGCGCGAACACGTTTGACATGAGCAGGTCGTGGTGGCGGCCGAGCGGGTTGGCCGACTTCGCGAAGGCGAGAAAATCGCACGGCACCAGGCGGGTTCCCTGGTGGATGAGCTGGTAGAAGGAGTGCTGCCCGTTCGTGCCGGGCTCGCCCCAGAACACCGGGGAGGTCTCGTAGTCGTCGATCGTTCGACCGTCGAGGGTCACCCGCTTTCCGTTGCTTTCCATGGTGAGCTGCTGGAGGTAGGCGGGAAATCGCTTCAGGTATTGGTCGTAGGGCAGCACCGCGATCGAATGCGCGTTGAGGAAGGTCGTGTTCCAGACGGCGAGCAGGCCGTGGAGCACCGGCAGGTTGCGGTCGAAGGGGGTCGAACGAAAGTGGTCGTCCATCGCGTGGAAGCCGTCGAGCAGCTCGCCGAACCGCTCGGGTCCGATCGCGAGCATGGTCGAGAGGCCGATGGCGGAGTCCATCGAGTAGCGGCCGCCGACCCAGTCCCAGAAGCCGAACATGGCGGCCGTGTCGATGCCGAAGGCGGCGACCTCCGCGGCATTCGTCGAGACGGCGACGAAGTGCCTTGCAACCGCCGCTTCGCTCCCGAGCCGTGACACGAGCCACTCGCGGGCCGTGCGGGCATTGGCCATCGTTTCCTGCGTCGTGAACGTCTTCGAGGAGACCACGAAGAGCGTCTCGGCGGCGTCGAGATCGCGGACGGCCTCGGCGAAGTCCGTGCCATCGACGTTGCTCACGAAGCGGCAGGTGAGATCGCGGTCGGTGAAGAACCGCAGCGCCTCGTAGGCCATCACCGGCCCCAGGTCCGACCCGCCGATGCCGATGTTGACCACCGCGCGGATCGGTCGGCCCGTGTGCCCCCGCCACCCGCCACCGCGGACGTCTTCGCAGAACGCCCGCATTCTATCCAGCACCGCGTGGACGTCGGGGACGACGTCATGGCCGTCGAGGAGGATCCGCTGCGACCGCGGGGCCCGCAAAGCCACATGGAGCACGGCGCGGTGCTCCGTCGAGTTGATCCGCGCCCCCGAAAACATCGCCTCGATCCGCTGCCCGAGGCCGCAGGCCTCCGCGAGCCGCACGAGGGCCGTCATGACGTCGGTCGTGATCCGCTGCTTCGAGTAGTCGGCGAAGAGGCCGCAGGCCTCGAGCGAAAACCGTTCGGCACGGCCCGGATCCTCCTCGAAGAGCCGTCGCAGGTGGAGCTGTCCGGTCGAGCGGGCGAGCCTGGCGACGGTGTTCCATTCGGCAAGACCCGCTCGGCTTCCGGCAACGCTGCTCATGTGGGCCTCCTCATACGACGGCCGCCACCGCCCGGGATTTCTGCCCGATGACTTCCAGGAGTTCGTTCCAACTCTTCACGAACGCCTCGGCCCCGTCCTTCTGGAGCTTCGCGCCGAGTGCGGCGAGGTCGATGCCGGCCCGCTCGATCGCATGAAGCGTCCTGTCGCAGTCGCCACCGCCGGCCGAGACCGTGCCGCGCACCTCACCATGGTCGGCGAAGGCCAGGAGCGTCGGCTCCGGCATCGTGTTGACGGTGTTGGGGGAGGCGAGCGATCCGATGTAGAGCGTGTCGGAGGCGGTCGGATCCTTCGTGCCGGTGCTCGCGTAGAGCAGCCGCTGTGGAACCGCCCCGAAGTTGCAGAGCCGCTCGAACCGGTCGGAGCAGAGCAGATCGCGGTAGGCCTTGTAGCTCTGCTGGCCGATCGCGATGCCGAGCCTGTTCGCGAGATGAGCCGGAAGCTTCGATGCCGTGGCACCGTCCCAGCGGCTGATGAACAGCGACGCCACCGAGCAGACCCGCGGCGGCAGCCCCGCCTCGACCCGCCGCTCGACGCCCCGCAGGTAGGCCTCGGCCGCGGCGAGGTAGTGGTCGCGGGTGAAAAGGAGCGTCACGTTCACCGGGACGCCTGCGAAGATCGCCTCCTCGATCGCCGGCAGGCCCTCCGGAGTGCCCGGGATCTTGATGTAGAGGTTGGGACGGGCCGCCCGGGCGAAAAGGTCCTTCGCGGCGGCGAGCGTGCTCGCCGTGTCGTAGGCGAGCGTCGGCGAAACCTCGAGCGACACCCAGCCGTCGAGCCCGCCGGTGCGGTCGTGGACGGGGCGGAAGAGGTCGGCCGCCCGCGTCAGGTCCTCGATCGCCAGCTCGAAGAAGAGCCGCTCGCCGGAGAGGCCGCTTCGCACCTTCGTCGCGATCGCCGCGTCGTAGAAGGTCGTGCTCTTGACCGCCGCGTTGTAGATGGAGGGGTTGCTCGTGAGCCCCGTGACGTGGAAGTCGCGGACGTAGCGGGCGAGCGTCCCGTCGTCGAGCATGCCGCGGGTGATGTTGTCGAGCCAGAGGCTCTGGCCGCAGTCGTGGAGGGCCTTCGTGCTCGTGGACATCGTGGTTCTCCGGGAAAAGGAATGGAACCTGCCGCCGGGCTGGACGCCGGTCGTGGAAACGTTATACCCGATCGACCTCGGAGGAGACCCATGGAAGTCGGAATCGTCGGGCTGCCGAACGTCGGCAAATCGACCCTGTTCAACGCGGTCACCAATGCCGGCGTGCTCGCGGCCAACTACCCGTTCGCCACGATCGAGCCGAACGTCGGCGTGGTGCCGATTCCCGACCCCCGGCTCGAGACGATCCAGAAGTTCATCAAGACGCAGAAGGTGGTTCCGGCGGTCCTGCGGATCGTCGACATCGCGGGGATCGTGAAGGGGGCGAGCGAGGGGGAGGGGCTCGGCAACAAGTTCCTCTCCAACATCCGCGAGGTCGACGCGATCCTGCACGTCGTCCGCTGCTTCGAGAACACGTCGTCGCTCGAGATCGCACACTTCGAGGGCTCGGTCGATCCGATCCGCGACATCGAGACCATCGAGACGGAGCTGATGCTCGCCGACCTGCAGACGGTCGAGTCATCACTCCAGAAGTCCGAGCGGTCGGCCCGCGGCGGCGACAAGGAGGCGGTCGCGCGGGTGTCGGTCTTGAAGAAACTGTCGGCAGCGCTCGCCGACGGCAGGCCGGCCCGCGGCGTGATCGGCCAGCTCACCGATCCGGAGGAGATCAAGATCGCACGGACGCTCGGCATGCTCAGCGGCAAGAAGGTTCTCTACGTTGCGAACGTCTCCGAGGAGGATCTCGGCGGGACGGGGCCCCTCGCTTCGCTCGTGCGGAAGCGGGCGAAGGAGGAGGGCATGGAGGTCGTCCCGGTCTGCGCGAAGATCGAGAGCGAACTCGCCACCCTCGAGCCGGCGGAGCGGGCGGAACTGCTCGCGGCCTACGACATGAAGGAGCCTGCGCTCGCGGTGCTCGTAAGGGCGGCCTACCGGCTCCTCGGCCTCCAGAGCTTCTACACCGCCGGCGAGAAGGAGATTCGCGCCTGGACGATCCCGCAGGGGGCCACCGCGCCGCAGGCGGCCGGCGTCATCCACACTGACTTCGAGCGGGGCTTCATCCGCGCGGAGATCTACGGCGTGGAAGACCTCGTCGCCCACGGCAGCGAGAAGGCGATCCGCGAGGCGGGCAAGCTCCGCGTCGAGGGAAAGGGCTACGTCATGCACGACGCCGACGTCTGCCACTTCCTCTTCAACGTTTGACCCGGGATCCTACGGATGGCGCGGCTGCCGTTGAGGCGGTGTGATGCAGGCCGCATTGCCGCCGGGGGGCGTACGCATCGTCGCTACGGCGAGGATACGCCTGATGCTCCTCAACGTCCGCCCCCCCGGCGT
>CAZPEM010000152.1:0-7794 GCA_964585575.1 uncultured Chitinophagaceae bacterium | reverse complement strand
GACCGTGAGGGGCTGCCCCGAATCGCGATCAGGCAGGCCGCTCCTCGCGGGCGAGCTGCTTCGCGAGCGATTCGTAGTGGGCGACCGTGGCGGGGGAGACCTTTGGAAAGTCGAGCTCGAGCGAATCGACGTGGGCGGCGATGATGTCGGCGACGGCCGCGCGGGCGTACCACTTGTCGTCGGCCGGGATCACGTGCCACGGAGCGTCGGGCGTGCTCGTCGCCGGGAGCATCGCGTCGATCGCCGTCTCGTATTCCTTCCAGCAGGCCCGCTCGGCAAGGTCCCGTTCGTCGAACTTCCACCGCTTCGAAGGATCCTCGAGACGGGCGAGCAGCCGTTTCCGCTGCTCCTCCCGCGAGACGTGGAGGAAAAACTTGATCACGCTCGTGCCGTGCCGCACCATCATCGCCTCGAACTCGACGATCTCGCGGTACCGCTGCCGCCAGAGGTCGTCGAGCGTGCCGAAGGGCACGAGCTTCTGCGGCTCGAGAAGCTTCGGGTGGACGCGGACGACGAGCACCTCTTCGTAGTAGGAGCGGTTGAAGATCGCGATCATCCCTCGCTGCGGGAGGAACCGCATCGGCCGCCAGAGAAAATGGTGCCGCAGCTCCTCGGGGTTGGGCGCCTTGAAGCTCTCGACGCGACAGCCCTGCGGGTTGATGCCACCCATGACATGGCTGATGAGGCCGTCCTTGCCCGACGCGTCCATTCCCTGGAGCACGATGAGGATCGCGCGTGAGCCGTCGGCGTAGAGCCGGGCCTGCGCGTCGCGAAGCAGCGAGACGTCGGCGGCGAGGGCCTCGGCGGCCTCCTTCTTGCTTCCGAGCTCATCGCCCGCCTCCGTGGGGCGGTCGGCGATGCGAAAGGGCTTGCCGTGCGGCACGCGGAAGACGGCGGGGTCGAACCTGTGATCAGCGTGTCTCATGGCGGCGGTGTCAGGCGAGGGGGTTTTCAAGGCGGACCTTCGGGAACCGGCTGGAGTCGGTGTCGGCGGATGCAACGGCCAGGCCATGCTCCAAAGCCAGCGCCGCAAAGGCACGAAGGCTCGGCGATGGCAGCCCGAGCGGCACGGTGTCGCTGAGCCTTTCATCGCGCCAGGCCCGGGCACGTTCATGCTGCGGGAACGACGTCGTGAACGCGTAGACGAGAATGTTCGCGTCAACGAGCCTCATCGGTGAGCCTCATCGGTGCCCTTCGCCTTCGGCGGCGGCGAGCGCGGACGCGACGTCGTCATCGAGCGAGAGAGTCGTTCGCATGCATCAAAACATACGGTAATTCCTGCCGTGATGCCAAGCCGCTCGCTCATTGACATTGAGCGAGCGGAGATGAACGGGCCCGGCAATCGACCCGCGACGATTGTGGAAGGTCCGGGGATCTTCCTATCCTGACGAGGCCATGCAGCCGACCACCGCGGCCCTGCTCTGCTTCGCCGTCGCCGGTTCGTTCCTCGCCGCCGAGATTCGCGGCGAGGAATTGACCGTCATGGAAGGCTGCACGCTCGTCGATGCCCCGTGGGCCGACGGCGACAGCTTCCCCGTGCGGGCGGCCGACGGGCAGGTCTTCACCGTCAGGCTCTACGGTGCCGACTGCCTCGAGCACCACGTGGCCGGCGAGACCGACGCCCGGCGGCTGCGTGCCCAGCGGCGGTATTTCGGGATCACCACGGCCCGCCCCGACCCCGCGGAGTCGATCGCCCTCGCCAAGGAGCTCGCCAAGCAGGCGACCGCGGAAACGCGGCGGCTCCTGCGAAAGCCGTTCACGATCCACACGAGCTTCGCCGACGCCCGTGGCGACGGGAGACACAAGCGGATCTACGCGTTCGTGTTCGACGCCGCGGGGGAAGACCTCGCCGCGCACCTCGTCTCCGCGGGGCTCGCCCGCGCCTACGGCGTGAGCCGAGGCACGCGGGCCGGCGAGTCGGCCGAAGACTACCGAGATTTTCTCGCCGACCGCGAACTGCAGGCCGCCAAGCGTGGCGCCGGCATCTGGGCCCACACCGTCTGGGACGCCCTGCCCTCCGAGCGCCGGCTGGAACGGGAGGAAGAGCGGGAGCTCCGCCGCGCCGTGGACGGCGGCCCGCCGCCGGCCGGCTTCGTGCTCGACCCCAACACGGCCTCGCGGGAAGAACTGATGCGGCTGCCGCGGGTCGGCGAAACGCTGGCCAACAGGATCATCGAGCGGCGGCCCTACAGACGGCTCACCGACCTGCTCGAGGTCGATGGCATCGGGCCGGCGACCTACCGGGAGTTGAAGCCGTTCCTGCGGCTCGGCACGGCCGAGTGAACGGCAGCCGCCGCGACGCGTTCCCGCACAGGGCAAATCAGGACAGTGCGAGATAGCCCGACCAGTCCCAGGGGAGCACCGGTCCGGCCCGCTCGACCGCCCAGCGGGCGAGCGTCGCCTGCAGGCCGTCGCAGCCTGCCGATTCGCCGCCGTCGGCACGGCAGGCGACCAGCGGCAACGGCGAGCCGCCGAGCCAGCCGTCGTGTGGGCGGCCTTCGAGGGGAATCCGCACGACCAGAAAGTCGGCCGGCCCCATGTCGGCGGGCGGAGGGGCTCCGCCGTCGACGGAGAGCCCCACGAGCGGGCCCGATGGCGCGCGGAGCGTCGAGAAGGCGTCGGCGGCCACGCGGTCGCGGGCGATCGCGAAGGCGGCCGCAGGATGGAAGGCGGTGATGGCGG
Source organism: uncultured Chitinophagaceae bacterium (assembly GCA_964585575.1). GTDB lineage: Bacteria > Planctomycetota > Planctomycetia > Pirellulales > UBA1268 > UBA4655. The sequence goes on along the minus strand of CAZPEM010000152.1, from coordinate 5,112 downwards.
CGACCGACGCCGCGCGCCGCGCGGAGAAGACGACGACCACGAAGGTGCCGTCGCGGTCGGCCGCGTCGAGGAGTCGCTCCATGGTGGCGGCATCGCCGGCCGAGGCGAGGTCGGAACCATCGGCATCGACGACGACGGCGTGATTCCGCGACCGCGCCACCGCGAGCGACAGCGTGGCCTCGTCCACCGCGACGGCCGGCCCGCCCCGCAGCACGAACCGGCGGCCGTCGAGCCGGAACGACCAGCCCCTCACGCCGAGCCGCCGCAGCGCGATCCATCCGCCGAATGGCTGCCTCGACGACTCGTCGAGAGCGTCGCCGCCGTCGAGCCGGGCCTCGAGCCGGTAGCGGTTCGGCAGCTCGGGCGTCCACGGCGCCGGCTCGGTGAGCACCGCTCTGGCCGCGACGCCGCGGCCGCTCGCGACTGGCAGCAGGGGCACCGTCACGGGCAGGGTCGTGGCCCGCGAGCAGTCGGGCCCGCGGAGCGATCCCGCAATCCTCATGCCGGCGGACGACGGCAGCCCCTCGACGACGAAGAGCACTTCTGCGCCGAAGGCGTCGTCGCGGGTCGCCCGCACGACGAGCCGCCCCGCCGGCGGCGGCCTGAACGGCCCGACGGGCGGCCTCACGGAGCGGCGTCCTTCCGCCCCGCCTCCGCGGCCACCTTCTCCCGGGCCACGTCGCCGAGCCGCTTGAGATCGAGTTTGCCGGAGCCGAGCACCGGGATCTCCTCGATCTCGAAGAAACTGTCGGGCGACGGGATCCAGAGGTTCGGCAGCCCGCTTTCGGCGAGCTTCTGGCCCACTTCGAACGGGTCCCGCGACGTCGGCAGGTGGAGCACCACGAGCCGCTCCCCCTTCTTCGCATCCGGCACCGCCGCCACGACCGCCAGGAGCGCCCCGTCCTCGGCGCCGAGCTCGCGGTTGAGCGCCTCCTCGATCGTGACGTGGGGCACCATCTCGCCGCCGATCTTCGAGAAGCGGCTCTGACGGCCCGTCAGCGTGATGAAGCCGTCGGCGTCGATGCGGGCGATGTCGCCCGTGCAATACCAGCCGTCCTTCACGACGCGGCCCGTGAGGTCGGGCCGCGAGAGGTAGCCCTGCATCACGTTCGGCCCCGTGATCCAAAGCAGCCCCTCCTCCCCCTGCCGAAGCTCCCGCTCGCCGTCGCGGTCGGTCACCTTCGCGCGGCAGCCGAGGATCGGCTTCCCCACGGAGCCCTCTCTCGCATCGACCGGCCTGCCCGGCACGTGCCGCGACGGGGGCACGTTCGCCGCCACGAGCGGCGAGAGCTCCGTGGCCCCATACGCCTCGCTGGGCCGCACGCCGAACTTCTGCTCGAAGGCGTCGCAGACCTCCTTCGTGAGCTTCTCCGCTGCGCCGAAAACGACCTCGAGCGACGCGAAGTCCTCCGCGGGCGTCCGGCGGATGTAGGTGCGGAGGAAGGTGGGCGTCGCCATCAGGATCGTGGCGTGGTACTCCCGCGCGAGCTTGCCGACGGCGTGGGCGTCGAGCGGGTTGGTGTGGTAGACGCACGCCGGCTCGAGCACAAGCGGCGTCCAGAGCGTGGTCGTGTAGCCATAGGAGTGGAAGAACGGCAGCACGCCCACCGCGACGTCGGCGGGGGAGATGTGGAGCAGGTCGTCGATCGCCCGCACGTTCGAGGCGACGTTTTCCTCGGTGAGCACGACCCCCTTCGGGTCGCCCGTGGAGCCGGAGGTGAAGATCACGGTCAGCACGTCGTCGGGCCGGATGCGGTCGAGCGAGAGCAGCCGGTCGAGCAGGCCGAGCGGCGTGACGGTCGCTTGGAATGCGGCGAGGAGCTTGTCGGAAAGCGTGAGACGCTCCTTGAGGGCGGCCGCGTCGAGCAGCCGCTCGCCGAGATCGAGATGCACCCGCGAGAGGAACACGGGCGAGGAGATCACGTGCCGCAGGCCCGCCAGGCGAATCGAGACGTCCAGGATCGACTGGCTCGTCGTGTAGTTGAGGTTCACGGCGACCCGGCCGAGCAGCGAGAGCGCCGCGTTGACGATCAGCCCGCCCACGCTCGACGGCAGCATCACGCCGACCATCTTCTCGTCAGGAGCGAGCTCGCGGGCGAGCACCCGCCTCGCCGCCAGGATCCGGATGAGCAGCTCGCGTCCGGTGAGACGGGTGCCGAGCGTGTCGGCGGCCTTGAGTCGGGTCGCGGCGGCGCGCAGGGCCCGGAGGAGCCTTCTCTGCAACACCATGCCTTCGGCGGATCGATCCATCGTGCACACGATTCCACGGGAGGGTCGACCGACATTAGAATCGCCGCTCGTCCCCACCACCACCCCCGCCGCACGCCGAAAGACCTCCATGCCCCGCTATCAGCCCTCCAGGATCGAACCGAAATGGCAGGCCTGGTGGGAGGCGCACCGCTCGTTCGCCACCCCGCGGCTGCCCCGGGGACGCAAGGTCTACGCGCTCGACATGTTCCCCTACCCGAGCGGCGACGGTCTCCACGTCGGCCATCCCGAGGGCTACACCGCGACCGACATCGTCTCGCGGTTCGAGCGGATGCGGGGCTCGAGCGTGATGCATCCGATGGGCTTCGACGCCTTCGGCCTGCCCGCGGAAGAGCATGCGATCCGCACCGGCACGCCGCCGCGGGAGAGCACCGACCGCAACATCGCGACCTTCCGCCGCCAGCTCAAGATGCTCGGCTTCAGCTACGACTGGGACCGGGAGCTCGCGACCACCGATCCCGGCTACGTGCGGTGGACGCAGTGGATTTTCCTGGTGCTGTTCGACACGTGGTTCGACGCGGCCCTCCAGAAGGGCCGGCCGATCGCCGAGCTGCCGATTCCCCCCGAGGTGGCCGCCGCGGGAGAGGCGGCCGTGGCCAAGTATCGCGACGCCCATCGGCTCGCCTACCAGTCGGAGGCCCCGGTGAACTGGTGCCCCGCCCTCGGCACCGTGCTCGCCAACGAGGAGGTGATCGGCGGCGTGAGCGAACGCGGCGGCCACCCGGTGGTGCGGATCCCGCTGCGGCAGTGGATGCTCCGCATCACCGCCTACGCCGACCGTCTCGACCGGGAACTCGAGCACCTCGACTGGCCGGCGAGTATCAAGAAGCTCCAGCGTGACTGGATCGGCCGCAGCACCGGGGCCGAGGTCGATTTCCCGGTGCTCCCGGCCGGCGGCGGCTCCTTCGAGCGATGGAAGGCGGCGAGGGCCGCGGACGGCTACCCGAAGTCGCCCCCGGCCGACGTGCTCCGGATCTACACGACGAGGCCCGACACGCTCTACGGCGTCACGTTCATGGTCATTGCGCCGGAGCATCCGCTCCTGTCGTCGCTCACGACGCCCTCGCAGGCCGATGCGATCCGGGCCTACTGCGAGGCGGCGGCGAGGAAGAGCGACCTCGACCGAACCGACCTCGCCCGCGAGAAGACGGGCGTCTTCACGGGATCGTTCGTGACGCACCCGCTCACCGGGAAGCCCGTGCCGGTCTGGGTCGCCGACTACGTGCTCGCGAGCTACGGCACCGGCGCCATCATGTCGGTGCCCGCCCACGACGACCGCGATTTCGAATTCGCGCAGTGTTTCTCGCTCGACGTCGTCACGGTCGTCGAGCCGGCGAACGGCGACGAGAAGCCGGGCGGGCTCTTCTGCGGCGAGGGGAAGGCCGTGAACTCGGGGCCGTATACGGGCCTTGCCACCCGCGACTTCATCGCGAAGGTCGCGGCCGACCTCGAGGCGGCGGGCATCGGCCGCGCGGCGGTGAACTACAAGCTTCGCGACTGGCTCTTCAGCCGGCAGCGGTTCTGGGGGGAGCCGTTCCCGATTCTCCACGAGCTCGACGCCGAGGGCCAGCCGACCGGCGCGATCCGGGCCGTGGACGAGCGGGAACTGCCGGTGCCGCTGCCCGACCTCCGCGACTTCAAGCCGGGCGACACCCCCGACCCGCCGCTCTCACGGTCGGGCCCGGAGTGGCTCGAGGTCGAACGGGACGGAAAGCGGTATCGTCGGGAGACGAACACGATGCCGCAGTGGGCGGGCTCGTGCTGGTACTACCTGCGTTTCCTCGACCCCGACAACTCCGGGCGGTTCGTGGATGCCGAGGTCGAGAAGGCCTGGATGCCGGTGGATCTCTACGTCGGCGGCGCGGAACACGCCGTGCTCCACCTGCTCTACTCGCGGTTCTGGCACAAGGTGCTCTTCGACCGCGGCCACGTGTCGCATCCGGAACCGTTCGGACGGCTCGTGAACCAGGGGATGATCCTCGGCGAGATGGAGTTCACGGGCTATCGTCGGGACGGGGGAGGCTGGGTCTCGGCGGGCAGCCAGACCGACCGCGACTCTCCGGTCCGCATTTCCGCCGAGCAGGTGGAGAAACAGGGGGAACACTTCGTGCTCCGGGACGCCCCGAAGATCCGCGTCGAGAGCCGGGCCTACAAGATGTCGAAGAGCCGCGGCAACGTCGTGAACCCCGACAGCGTCGTCCGCGATTTCGGCGCCGACAGCCTGCGGCTCTACGAGATGTTCATGGGACCGCTCGAGGCGACGAAGCCCTGGAGCACGGCGGGCGTCGGCGGCGTGCGAGGGTTCCTCGACCGCTGCTGGCGGCTCGTGGTGGACGAGCGGGCCGACGACCTGCGGCTCGCCTCGCAGGTCTGCGACGACCCGCCCTCCGACGACCAGCTTCGGGAGCTCCACCGGACGATCGACAAGGTCACGAGCGACATCCAGTCGCTCTCCTTCAACACGGCGATCGCGCGGATGATGGAGTTCGTCAACGTCTTCACGCCGCTCGAGCGGCGGCCGCGGGCCGTTCTCGAGCCGTTCGTGGCGATCCTCTCGCCGTTCGCCCCGCACCTCGCCGAGGAGCTCTGGGAGATCCTCGGGCTGCCGGCGCCGGTGTCGCTCGCGGCGTGGCCATCGGTCGAGCAGCGGTGGCTCCAGGACGACACGATCGAGATTCCGGTGCAGATCCAGGGCAAGCTCCGTGGCCGGGTGGTCGTGCCCGCGAACGCCGACGTCGAGACGATGAAGGCGGCGGCGGCGGCCGACCCGAGGATCGCCGAGCAGCTCACGGGCAAGACGATCGTGAAGGTCGTCGCCGTGCCGGGCCGGCTCGTGAACTTCGT
>CAZPEM010000151.1:0-7840 GCA_964585575.1 uncultured Chitinophagaceae bacterium | reverse complement strand
GTTGACCCGATCACGCGTCGGCGAATGACTCGATCTCGACGCGGGCCGGGGGGAGATTCTCGAGAAAGATCCGGCCGTAGGGCTTTGTGAGCATCCGGGGATCGAGGATCACGACCGTGCCCTCGTCCTCCCGCGTCCGGATGAGCCGACCGAAGCCCTGCTTGAGCTTGAGGATGGCCTCGGGCAGTTGGTACTCGGCGAAGGCGTTGCCGCCGGCGGCCTTGATCGCCTCGATCCGCGCGGCGACGAGCGGCCGATCGGGCACGGCGAAGGGGAGCTTCGTGATGATCACCGTGACGAGGCAGTCGCCCGGCAGGTCGATCCCCTGCCAGAAGCCGTCGGTGCCGAGGAGCACGCTCCCGGGACCTTCGCGGAAGTCGGCGAGCATCTGCTGCCGCGAGAGGCCGTCGGACTGGCTCACGAGACGGTAGTTCTTGGCCGCACACCAGCCGCCTATCGCCCGGGCGACCTTCGCGAGCGACTGGATGCTCGTGAAGAGCACCATTGCCCGGCCGCCGCTCCGCTCGACGTGCCGCTTGATCGCCTCGACCGAGGCCGCGTCGAACGCGTCGCGGGCCGTCGGATCGGGAAGCCCTTCGAGGAGGACGAGTTTCGCCTGCGTCTGATAATCGAACGGGCTGCCGAGCCGCTTCGAGACGACGCGATCGCGAAGGCGTTCGAGACCGAGACGCTTCTCGAGGTAGGCGAAGGCGGCGTCCCGCGGGCCCGGGTCCTCGGACTCGTCGGCGGGATGTTCGAACGGCTCGTCGTCCCGCCGTGCGGCGGCCCCGACCGCGAGCGTCGCGCTTGCGAGCACGACCGTGCCCACCTTCTCGAAGAGCGTCCGCCGCAGCGTATCGCCCACGTCGATCGGCGCACTCGAGAGCGTGAGCCGCTCGCGGCCCCGCCGGCTGCGGTGCGACTCCACCCACCAGACGCTTCCGGGCACGTTCTGCTCGAGCCAGCTCCTGAGGCTGCCGGCGAGCGCGGTGAGCCGGTCGGAGAGCGAATGGAAGTCGTGCCGTTCCGCCTCGGCGGAGATGCCATCGGCGGCGTTTCGCAGCTTCCGGGCGAGCGAGAGCATCGCGTCGCCGAGCGTGTCGGGCACGACGAAGGGATCGGCGATCCGCCATGGCGGCTCACCGCGGGGGATGAGCGTCTGCAGGAGCCCGTCGAAGAAGTCCTCGGCGGCGCGGCGACACCGCAGCACGTCGGGCTCGAGGTCCCTCATCCGGTAGTGGACGATGAGGCCGCGGTGGGTCCGTTCGTTGTAGAGCTTCGAGAGCACGCGATCGACCGAGCCGCTCGAGAGGCCGACGCCGAGGTGCTCGCTCGCCACCCCCTCGACCATGTGGGCCTCGTCGAAGATGACGGCGTCGTAGGCCGGCAGCAGGCTCCCGCCCCCCTGCCGCACCGCGAGGTCGGAGAAGAAGAGGGCATGGTTCACGACGAGGATCTGGGCGTTGCCCATGCGACGGCGGGCCGCGTAGTAGTGACACCGCTGGTGGCTCGGGCAGGCCCGCCCCATGCAGTTGCCCGAGTCGCTCTGGATCTCGTCCCACACCGCGGGCCGCGGCACCGCCGCCAGATCGGCGAGCGAGCCGTCGGCCGTGCTCCTCGCCCAGGCCGCCAGTTCGCGAAGCTCCTTCACCTCCTCGTCGTCGGTGAAGAGGCTTCCGGCCCGTTCCACCGCGAGGGCCGTGCGCCGCAGGCTCACGTAGTTGCCCCGCCCCTTCACGAGCACCGCGGAGAACTCCCTCGGCATCACCGAGGCGACGAGCGGGATGTCCTTGCCCACGAGCTGCTCCTGCAGCGCGATCGTGTGCGTCGAGATCACGATCCGCCTCGGCCGCCCTCCCGCGGCCGCCCCCGCTTCCGCGAAGTCCTCGTCGTCGGCTGCCGCAGCGGTTGGGCCACCCCGCCCCTCCTCCTGATCGGATGTCACCGCGAGCACGGCCGGCACGAGATAGGCGAGGCTCTTCCCCACGCCCGTGCCCGCCTCCACGATCGCATGCTTCCGCTCCCGAATCGCCCTGGCCACGATCGCCGCCATCTCGAGCTGCTGGGGCCGGGATTCCCAGCCGGGCAGCCTCGCGGAGAATCGACCACCGGGCGAGAGGAATTCGTCGGGCGAAAGCATCGTGGCAATGTACCTGTGACCGCGGCGGCTCACAGGCCGCCCTCCGGGCGGCGAGGTGGATTTTCAGCCGGTCGGAAGTACAACTGGGGCTCTTTCGCCAGCGCCCTGCGACCTCCATGATGCCGCACGATTCCCACGACGCCCCGCCGGCCGGCCCCCAGAAAGCGTGGGGCGGGGTTTTTCGCGAGGCGACCGACCCGCGAATGGAGGCCTTCTCCGAGAGCGTCTCGTTCGACAGGCGGCTGGCGGACGACGACATCGACGGTTCGATCGCCCATGCCCGGATGCTCGCCGCTTCGGGCCTCGTGACCGCCGACGAGGCGGAACTCATCGTCGCCGGCCTCGAGGAGATCCGGCGTGAGATCGCCGAGGGCCGCTTCGCCTTCACGGCCTCGAAGGAAGACATCCACCTCCACGTCGAAACGGCGCTCACCGCCCGGCTCGGCGACATCGGCCGAAAGCTCCACACCGCCAGAAGCCGCAACGACCAGGTGGCCACCGACCTCAGGCTGCACTGCCGCCGGGCGATCGACCGGATCGACGCGGCGGTGCTCGCGCTCCAGCGGGCGTTCCTCGGGCTCGCCGAACGCGAGCATGGCCTCGTCATCCCCGGCTACACCCACCTGCGACGGGCCCAGCCCGTGCTCGCGAGCCACCAGATCCTCGCCTGGGTCGAGAAGTTCGAACGGGATCGGCAGCGGCTCGCCGACTGCCGGAGGCGGGTGAACGTGCTGCCGCTCGGCAGCGGTGCGATGGCCGGCACGAGCCTGCCGATCCGGCGGGAACTCGTGCAGGAGGCGCTCGGCTTCGATTCGTTCGCCGCCAACAGCGTCGATGCCGCGAGCGACCGCGACTTCGTCTGCGAACTGGCGTTCGTGCTGTCGCTCGTCGCCGTCCACCTCTCGCAGTGGGCGGAGGAGTGGATCCTCTGGAGCGGCGAGGAGTTTGGCTTCCTGCTGTTGCCGGAGGCGTTTTGCACGGGCAGCTCGATCATGCCGCAGAAGATCAATCCCGACGCGCTCGAGCTCACCCGGGGCAAGTCGGCCCGGGTCATCGGCAATCTCCAGGCCCTGCTCGTGCTCGTGAAGGGGCTACCGACCGCCTACAACCGCGACCTGCAGGAGGACAAGGAGCCGATCTTCGACTCCATCGACACGGTCGAGGCGACGCTCGGCGTGGCCGCGCCGCTCGTGGCAGGCACGCGGTTCGATGCGGCGAGGATCGCCGCGGGCATCGAGCGGGGCCATCTCGACGCGACGAGCCTGATGGAGGCGTTCATCGCCGACGGGCTGCCGCAGCGGACCGCACACGAGACCGTCGGCAGGCTCGTGCGGCTGGCTATGGCAAGGGGTGTCGCGCTGGCCGACCTTGACGACGGGGCGTTCCGGGGGGAATTTGCCGGCTGGAAAACCTCCTACCGCGAGGCGCTCGGCAGTTCGCGGGCAGTTGAACGGATGCGGAGCGCGGGCTCCACGGCGCCGAACCGTGTGGCCGAACAACTCTCCGCGTGGAAGCGGCGGCTCTCCTGAGCCGCCCGCCGCGCCGGGGCCCTTATGCGTGGCGTGCGTCGGTTCGTCCTGATCGCTCTCTTGGCGTCGCCGATTCGGGCCGAGCCGCTCGACCCGCTCGCGCAGTCCGTCGTCGACTCGCTCTCCTCCCCGGAGCGGACGACGCCCGTGGATTTGTTCGACGCCGTCGTGAAGGCCACGCAGGTTGAGGCCTACCGGGTCGCGGCCGCCTACCTCCGCCGTTTCGACACGGCGTTCGCGTCAGCCGGCGACCGCCGACCCGACATCCTCGCCGATCTCGGCGACCGTCACGACGACGGCACGCTGCTCGAGGTCGTCCGCAGGCTCTCGCCGACGGAGCCCGCCATCGCGAAGGTCGTTCGCGACATCCAGACGGCCTCACGACTCCGCCGACGCGACCCCGAGCGGCTCGCCACCGCCGTCGCCGACCTCACGAGCGACTCCTTCGCCCGCCGTAGCGAGGCGTCCCGACGGCTCTCGCTTGCCGGGCTCGACGCGATCGGCCCGCTCGTCGGCTGGCTGAACGACCCGCGGCACGTCGACGGCGATGACGAGCCGACTGCCCGCGCCCGCGGCATCGTCCGCGAGCTTCTCCGCGGTCTCGGCGAGGAGGGGGTCGTCGCGACGCTCGGATGGCTCGGGACGGCCGACATCGACAACTGGCCGGGCATCCTCTCCGCGATCGACCTCGCCGGGCCGACGTCCGACCGGGTCTGGCCCTTCCTGCTCGCGCCCGCGCTCGTCGTCGATACGCCCCCGGAAGCCCGGCGGCGGGCAGCCGCCGCGATCGAAAGGGCAGGCCGACGCATCCCGACAAGGGACGCAGCGGTCGCCGAACTCGAACGCCGGCTCGACGCGGTGCTCCGCCCCGCAGACACCGAGGCGAACGGCCTGCGGAGCCGCGGCCAGACCACGACGAACGCGACCGAGGAGGTCGCATTCTGGGATGCCGAAAAAAACCGGGCCGGACGGGCCAGGCTCACGCCGAGGCAGCGAAGGTCGCTCGAGGCGGCGCACCTCGCCCGCGACCTGGCCGCCCTGGGTCGACTCGACCCGGCCGCGGAGCGGCTGGTTCTCCTGGCGAGGCTCGAATCGACGCTGCTCGTCGTCGATCGGGCCGACGCCTCGGCCGGGCAGAAGATCATCGCCGCCCTTTCGTCGGCAGAGGGTCCATCAGCCACGACGATCGCATCCGTGCTCGACGAGGCGATCGGACGCGGGATGGCCGAGGCCGCCGAGGCCGCGGCGACGGTGATCGCCGAGACCGTGGGCTCACCGCCGCGGCCGATGGAGCCGACGGTGCGACGGTCGCTCGTGCGGGCCCTCTCGGCGGCCGACCTCGGGGTGCGGTTCGCCGCCGCGAGGGCACTCGCGATCGCGGCACCGCGCGGACTCTACGCCGGACAGAGCAAGGTCGTCGAAGCACTCCTCGACTGCGCGACCTCCACCGGCATCGTGCGGGCGGTCGTCGCCTCCCCGAACGCGACCGTGCGGCAGGAACTTGCCGCGGCCGTCGCCACGCTCGGCTACGCGCCGACGACGGTCGTCCGCGGCCGCGACGCCGTCGTTCAGACCCGCGACTCCTGCGACGTGCGGCTGGTCGTGATCGGCGACACTCTCGGGCCTCCGGGGGCACGCGAGACGGCGGAGTTCCTCGCGAGGATCCCGACGGACGGCCCGCTCCGTGTCGTCGTCGTGCACGACGAGTCCGATCTCGACGACGTCGCTCCCGTCGATGATGACGACCGCGGTCGGGCCGCCGAACGGCTTGCCCGCGCCGAGGAGTCGCTGCGACTGATCGTGAAGTTCGCCCGCGATGGGGAGGACGTGTCCGCGGCGCTGCCCGTCGCACTCTCGGCCCTCGAGCAGCCGAGCCTGGCCCCGCGGGCGATCGACCTTCTCTCGGAAATCGGCCGGCCGGACGCACAGGCCGCCCTCCACGCGGTCGTCGTGCGGCCGAACGCCTCCGACGACCTGCGAAAACGGGCCCTCGCCGCGTTCCGCGCGAGCGTGGAAAGGTTCGGAATCCTCCTGGAAACATGCGACATCGCGGAGGAATACCGCCGTTACAATACTTCGACGGAATCGACGGGCCGGCGCTGGAGCGGGCTCGTTCTCGAGATCCTCGAGTCTCCGTCGACCGACGCAACGCCGACCGCGGCCCGAACCCCCACCGCCGATGCTTCGAACCCCCGGTGACGATGGTGGACTCCCGCGGCCGGATTCCCAGGCAGCATCGCCGCCGATCGACGGGCTGATCGGCTCCGGCGGTGCGATGCGCGAGGTCTACGCCATGACCCGCCGGGTCGCGGCCTCCAACGCCTCGGTGCTCCTCATCGGCGAAACGGGGACCGGCAAGGAGCTCATCGCGAAGGCGATCCACTCCCTCTCGCCCCGGGGCAGCGGGCCGTTCGTGCGGGTCAACTGCGGGGCCCTCTCCGAGAGCCTGCTCGAGAGCGAGCTCTTCGGCCACGTCCGCGGCGCGTTCACCGGCGCCGTCGCGAACCGCACGGGCCGCTTCGAGGCGGCCCACACAGGCACGATCTTTCTCGACGAGATCAACTCGACCACGCCCCACCTGCAGGTGAAGCTCCTGCGGGTTCTGCAGGAGCGGGAGTTCGAGCGGGTCGGGGACACCGAGACGATCCGTGTCGACACGCGGGTGATCGCGGCGAGCAACCGCGAGCTCCTCGACGAGGTCGCGAAGGAGAACTTCCGCGAGGATCTCTACTACCGGCTCAACGTCGTGCCGATCCACCTGCCGCCGCTGCGGAGCCGCCGGGAGGACATCCCGCAGCTCGTGAGCCATTTCCTGGAGATCTACGGCGAGGCGAACGACCGTTTCGTCGTGCACATCGAGAAGGGGGCGCTCGACGCCCTCGTGAGGTACCACTGGCCCGGCAACGTCCGCGAGCTGCAGAACGTGATCGAGCGGTGCGTCGTGCTCGCCACCGGCGACGAGCTCACGCTCGACCTTCTGCCGCCGGCGATGCGGGGCGAATCGGCGGCCTCACCGACGGTCGGCCGCGGCGGCGACCTCGACAGCCTCGCGAGGCAGCTCGTCGAGGAGGGGCTCGCGACGGCGGCACCGGAGGACGACGCGATCTTCGAGCGGATCGTCAGCCGCGTCGAACGCGAGCTCATCTCGCAGATGCTCGCCGCGACCGGCGGGGTGCAGCTCAAGGCCGCGGCGAGGCTCGGCATCAACCGCAACACGCTCCGCAAGAAGCTCGTCGAGCACGGCCTCGACGCGGGCGAGGAATAGATTCTGGTCTACTCTTCGACCCCCTCGGCCATGTCGCGGGCGTGGTAGCTCGAGCGGACGAGCGGGCCGGAGGCGACCTTCCGGAAGCCCATGCCCTTCGCGATCGCGCCGAGCTCGTCGAACTCCTCCGGCGGCACGTATCGCTCGACCGGGAGCGAATCGAGCGTCGGCTGGAGGTACTGGCCGAGGGTGAGGAAATCGACGCCGTGGGCGACGAGATCGGCGAAAACGGCGAGCAGCTCCTCGCGGGTCTCGCCGAGGCCGAGCATGAGCCCGCTCTTCGTCTTCACGTCGGGCATGAGCCTCTTCGCGCGGGCCAGCAGCTCGAGCGTCCACGGGTAGACGCTCTTGCGGCCGCGGACGACGCGGTAGAGCCGCGGCACCGTCTCGGTGTTGTGATTGAAGACGTCGGGCCGCGCCTCCATGAGTCGTTCGAGGGCCCCTTCCTTGCCCAGAAAATCGGGCACGAGCACCTCGATCACCGCGCCGGTGGCCGCCCGCACCGCCTCGATGGTCCTCCGGAAATGCTCGGCGCCGCCGTCGGGCAGGTCGTCCCGGGTCACGCTCGTGATCACGACGTGCGCGAGCCCCAGCCGCCTCGCCGCCTCCGCCACCCGCTCCGGCTCGTCCTGCTCGAGCTCATCCGTCTTCCCCTTGGGCACCGAACAGAATCCGCACGGACGGGTGCAGACGTTGCCGAGGATCATGAAGGTGGCCGTCTTCTGCGACCAGCATTCGAGACGGTTGGGACACTTCGCCGACGAGCAGACGGTCTCGAGACCGAGCTCCGCGATCAGCCCGGCCGTCTCCGCATGCCCTCCCCCGGCCAGCAGGTTCTGCCGGAGCCACGGCGGTAGCCGCGGGCCACCCTGCGGTAGCCGCGGGCCACCCTGCGGTAGCCGCGGG
>CAZPEM010000150.1:4208-7840 GCA_964585575.1 uncultured Chitinophagaceae bacterium | reverse complement strand
GACGTGGGTCTTGTGCTGCTTCTTTTTTTGCTGGTACTTGAATTTGCCGAAGTCCATGATTCGGCAGACCGGCGGGGACTCGTTCGGCGCCACCTCGACCAGGTCGAGGCCGGCCTCGCGGGCTCGGTCGAGCGCCTCGATCGTCGGGATCACTCCCAACTGGGCGCCTTCGTCGGAAATCACCCGTACCGGTGAGATCCGGATCTGCTCGTTGATGCGATGCTGCTTCTCGATGGCTCACGCCTCCGGTCGACGACGACGAGAATCCTCGGGTGGGATCCGCATCGCGCTCCGTCGGGCAAGGTACCGAGTCACCAGGATATCGGCCGGCCTCCCATGGAAATACCGCCACTGGGCACCGCTGGAGCGAGCAGTACTATCCTCTCGGGAACGGGGGGCCGTCAAGGTGCGGGCCCCGTTTTCGGGGACAAACCGCCGATGAAATCGGCATCCGCCCGTCCGAACCTGTCGGCGAATCGGCGCTCGACGGCGAAAGTCACGGCCGTTCGGCTCCTTCGGCCGTCCTCGGCGAGCCGATCCTCGACGAGATAGTGCCGCCATTCGAGCGGGATCCCGTCGGTCGCGCCCTCGGACACGACCCGCAGCACCCGTACGGGCGACTTCGCGGCGGGGAGCTCTTCGGAGGCGGTGAACCGCCCCAGCCGACCCCCGAGCGATCGCTCGATGTCCCGGCGGAAGTCCTCGATCGGCATGCCCGTTTCGCCCGGCGGCAGCGGCGACACCGTGCACTCCGCGAGGAGAGCCCCCTCGTCCACCAATCGGAGCACGACGCCGCGGGAATCGTCGGCGACGGCCCGCCAGCGGGCGTCGTGGACGACGGCGAAGCGTCGATCCGGATCCTCGAAACGGAGCAGACGCGGGCTTCCCCGGAACTCGCCGCCAAGCAGGCGGGTCCACGCCGCTTCCATCCCGGTCGGCACCGCGGCGTCGATGGTCGGAACCGCCTGGGACCCTGCGGCCGGCCGGCGGGCCATCTGGAAACTCGCCTCGCACTCGAACCCGGGCGAAACGTGTCCGGCCTGCCTTTTTTCGCGGAGCCGGACGACTCCGCTCTTCACCCGTCGGCCGGCGGCGTCGAGTTCGTAGCTGCCGTCGACTCGGATCGTCGTGGGGACGCCATCCACGGCCCCATGCACGGTGCCCGAGACGATCAGTTTCCGTGCACCATCCGGATCGGCGGCCGGTTCCAACCGGGCAAGGAGAGGGCCCCCCGTCGCCGAATCGGGCTGGTCGCCGGCCGATTCGGCCTCTGGTTCGCCCACCGGCCGGCCGACCGTGTCGATCGCGAGCAGGGCAGCCACGAGTTCGGCCGACGGCCGCCATTCCGCCGGACCCGCGTCGGTCGGCGGCAGGAGTCCGTCGAGCAGCAGCGGGTCGAACGCGATGGCGAGCAGTTCCGCCTGCTCGCGGGTGAGCAGGGCGTCGGGGGCGAAATGGGTCACCGTCGGCGAACTGGCGACGATGAGCGTGGTGGTCGCCGGTTCGAGCGACCGTCTCGTGCCGACCCCGTCGATCGTCAATTCCGAAGCGGCTGAGAAAAAATGCCTGACGCCCCGTGCGGCGTGCGGAGGCGCGGTTGCCGTGTCACCGGCTGGAGTCGCGTCCGCAATGCCTTCGAGGAAGTCGAGCCGGGCGGCCGCCGTGAACACCCGACGGACCTCGCCGGAGTCGTCCCCCGTCGGGGCGAAGAGTTCTCCCCGGGCGTCCATCTTCACTCGAACCCGCTCCCAGGGGCCGAACTGCGGCGGTGAGTCGTTCGCGTCGGCCCCGGGCAGAAGATTCACCGTGGCGGACGCAAGCACGAGGCCGAGGACCGCCTGCCGCAGAGAATCGGTCAGGCCCGACGTTCCGGGGCCGCGTGTCGCAGGTTCCATGGCAGGAGAAATCGGCTTTTCCAGCCACCCGTACCAAGTGTCCATCTTCGAAATTCGGGAAGAATGGGTGGTTTCGGGGGGTGTTCGGGCCGGTTGGACGGGTGTCGGGAAAAAAACTGAAGCCGGCGTCGTGGCGGCAGAACCACCCCCGGGGGAGGTGCGTATAACTCTGGCGTTCGCGAGGCAGTCTGGGGATCACGGACGTCCACTGGCGACTCGGAGGTGTGTCATGCAAATCAATCATCACATGAATGCCGTGAATGGAATCCGGCTGTTCAGGGAATCCACGGCCGCTTCGGCCGCGGATGGCGGTTTCGCGGAGAGCCGCGGCGTCGTGGACGCCGTGGACGAAGAGGTCCTCACCATCGAAGATCTCGCGAAGCGTTTCAACGTCTCCACGAAGACGATTTCGCGGTGGAGGGAGCACGGACTCGTGGCCGGCCGCTACCGGGTGGGAGGCCGCACGCGGGTCGGCTTCCTGGCGACCGCCGTCGATCGGTTCATCGAGGAAAACCCGGTGCGGATCGAGCGGGGCAGCCGGTTCAGCCAGCTCTCCGGCGAGGAGAAGGACCGGATTCTCGGCTGGGCGAGGAGGCTCGCCGCTGCCGGAGCGAGCCCCGCTGACACGCATCGTCGCATCGCTCGGCGACTGAATCGGAGTGTCGAAACGATTCGCTACACGATCAAGGAGCACGACCAGTCCCATCCGGAGACGGCGGTGTTTCCGCATGCCGACGGCCGGCTGCGGCCGGAGTCGTGCGAGCGGATCTTCCAGCAGCACCTCGGCGGCGAGTCGGTCGAGTCGATCGCCAGACGGTATCGCCGAAGCAAGGCGAGCATCTACCGGGTGATCCAGTCGCAGCGGGCCGTGGCGATCCAGAAGCTGCCCCTCGACTTCATTCCCAACGCCCTTTTCTCCCGCAAGAGCGCCGAGAAGGTGGTGAGTCAGCCCTTCCCCGGCCTCGACGAGCCGTCGAAGCGTGTCCGCCGGCCCTCCGGGCTGCCGGCGTACCTCGCGAGCCTGTACGAGGTTCCGCTCCTGTCGCGGGAGCAGGAGGTGTGGCTGTTCAGGAAGATGAACTACCTGAAGCACAAGGCTTCTCGCCTCCGTGAGGAGCTCGACGTCGAGCGGCCCAACAGCCGTCTCATGGATCAGATCGAGAAGCTCTACGGCGAAATCGTGGAACTCAAGAATCGGATCGTGCGGTCGAACCTCCGGCTCGTCGTTTCGATCGCCAAGCGGCGGGTAGGGCCTGCCGACAGCTTCTTCGACCTCGTGAGCGACGGCAACATGTCGCTCATTCGCGCGGTGGAGAAGTTCGACTACGCCCGCGGCAACAAGTTCTCCACCTACGCCTCGTGGGCGATCATGAAGAACTACGCCCGGACGATTCCCGACGAGCACAAGCGGCGGGAGCGGTTCCGGGCCGCCGACATGGACATGCTCCAGTCCGCGACCGACGTCAGGGGCGACGTGACGCAGCAGCGGATCGACGAGAGCGACCGCATGACACAGGTCGGACGCTTCCTCGATCGGCTCGACGCCCGCGAGCAGACGATCATCATCCGTCGGTACGGCCTCGACCACGTGCACGAGCCGCAGACGCTCAAGGAGGTCGGTTCGGCCCTCGGTGTCACGAAGGAGCGGGTCCGTCAGATCGAGGCGAAGGCGCTCGAGAAGCTCCGCGAGGCCGCCGCGAGCGAGGAGATCCCGGCGGAGCTGGGGTAGCGTTGCGG
>CAZPEM010000150.1:0-4108 GCA_964585575.1 uncultured Chitinophagaceae bacterium | reverse complement strand
CCGGCCGTCAGCCGGCGCGGGCGGTCGCGGTCTTCAGTTCGTCGCCGAGCGCCCGGCCGATCTGCCGGACGGCCTGGCGGAGCCGGTTCTCGTTTTCGATGAGCGCCAGGCGGACATACCCCTCGCCGGACGCGCCGAATCCCGCACCTGGGCTGACCGCCACGTCGGCCTCTTCGAGCAGCTTCGTCGCGAAGTCCATGCTCGTCATCCGGCTCGCGAACGGCTCGGGCATCCTGGCCCAGACGAACATGCTCGCCTTCGGCACCGTGACCGGCCAGCCGATTCTCGCGAGGCCGTCGCAAAGCACGTCTCGCCGCCGCTGGTAGACCTTCGACTGGGCCGCGACGTCGGCCTCGCCGTGCCGCATCGCCATGATGGCCGCGATCTGGATCGGCCGGAACATGCCGTAGTCGTAGTAGGTTTTGATCGTGCCGAGGGCCCGCACGATCTCGCGGTTTCCGGCACAGAATCCCACACGCCAGCCGGCCATGTTGAAGCCCTTGCTCATGGTCGTGAACTCGACGGCGTACTTTCGGGCGCCCTCGATCGACAGCAGGCTCGGCGCGACGTAGCCGTCGAAGGTGACGTCGGCGTAGGCGAGGTCGGAAACGAGCATGAAACCGTACCGCTTCGCGAGCTTCACGACGTCGCGGTAGAAGTCGGCCTCGACCACCGTGGCCGTCGGATTGTGCGGGAAGTTCACGACGACGATCTTCGGTCGATCGGTCTCGCAGGTCCGCGCCACGTCGGAGAGGAAGCGGGCGGGGTCCATCGTGTCGATCGGGATGGCCCGGGCGCTCGCCAGGGCAACGCCGTAGACGTGCGCCGGATAGGACGGGGCCGGCACGACGACGGCATCGCCGGGCCCGACCATCGCCAGGCAGAGGTGGCCGTATCCCTCCTTGCTGCCGAGCGTGCCGATCACCTCGCTCTCCGGATCGAGCCGCACGCCCCACTTCGTGAGATACCGCGAGGCCACCTCCCGCCGCAGGCTCATGATGCCCAGCGCCGGCGCGTAGCCGTGGTTCCGCGGATCGTTCGCGGCCTCGGCGAGCTTGTCGATGACCCGTTGGCTTGGCGGGTCGGACGGGTTTCCCATGCTCATGTCGATGACGTCGTTGCCGGCACGACGCTTCTGGTACGTGAGCTGGTTGATCCGCGCGAAGAGGTAGGGGGGCAGCTGCTTGATGCGGTCGGATACCGAAATCTCGAACGGCGTCTCGATGTCGGCCGGGCTCGTGCCGTCCTCGGCACGGGCGTCGGGGGCGGCAGGGCCGCGTAGATGATCTGTCATGATCGTGGATTCTACTTGACGGCGGGGGCGTCGAGCGACGCCGGCACGACGCCTCCGCCGGCCTGCGGCTTTCCGGCCGCTGCCGGCTGGCCGATCCGGCTGCCCGCCCGCGGCCTGGCGAGGGCCTCCGACTCCGCCCGCGGCAAGAGCGGCTCCCGGCCCGGCAGGAGGTCGGCCGGCGTGGGGACCTTCGCCGGCGGCATGCCGGCCGTTGGGGGCGGCGAATGCTGGCTCGGGGTCTGGCTCGTGCCGGCGAGGAAGTTGTCGATCGACGCGCCCTCCCTCAGGTAGGTGAAGAACCGCGTCATCTCGATCCGCTGCTTCTTCTCGTGGATGTCGTCCTTGAGGTCCTGCTTCACCTCCTCGAGCGTCACCTTCATCGGCGAGGTGTATCCCTCCAGAAAGAGGATCATGAACCGGTCGGCCACCTGAACGATGCCCGACACCTCTCCGGGCTTGAGCGCAAAGGCCTCCCGCTCGAGCGTCGGCTGGCCGCCGTACCGCTGGATCGGCGGCACCTCGCCGCGGAGGGCCCGACTCGCCGGGTCGGCGGAGTATTTCTCGGCGAGGTCGCCGATGAACTCGGGCGTCGGCTGCTGACGGGCGAGCTGCCAGACCTCCTGGGCCCGTCGCTGGCTGTCGAGCACGATCATGCGGCAGCGGGCCCGCGGGCCGAAGGTCGCCTCATACGCCTTGCCGACGTCCTCGTTCGTGATGGTCACGGGGCCGACGAGCTTCTTGAGCGCGACGGTCGGGCGGACGATGTCGTCGATGTAATGCCGCATCGGAACCTTGTCTTCCTGGGTGACCCTCCGGAGCCAGGCATCGACGTCGGCCGAGCCGTCCTGCTTCGTGAAGCCGAGCGACCTGGCGGCCCGATCGATTTCCTGATTGACGTCGGCGGGCTCGACGGTGAGCTTCTGCCGCGAAAGCGCCTGGGAGACGAGCGTCTTGGTGACGAGGATCTCGAGCACCTCCTCGCCGTGCCGCTCGAGGCATGTGGCGGCCACGGTCTCGGTGGGAATCGCGATCCCGTCCACGGTCGCTGCCGTGCCGGGGGACAGGGCCGTCGGGGAGGCGGTGTCGAGATGTTTTTCGACCTTCGCCTGCCGCTCGAGCGTGCGAAACAACTCGGCGGCAGCCGCACGGGAAGCCTGTTCCGAAAGCTCCGCGACGAGCTTGTCGCGGACGTTCTCGAGCTTCTCGCCGGAGGCCGGAAGGTGTCCCTCGCACTTGAGCACGATGAACTGATCGGCGACCTGGATGACGTCGGAGATCTCCCCATCGCGCAGCGCGAAAGCCGCCTTCTCGAAGGCCGCGTCGCCGGTGTGCCGGCGGATGGGCTGCACCCAGCCGCTGGCGCTCGCGGTGCCGACATCGACGGAGGATCGCCTCGCGATCGCCCCGAACTCCTCCGGCTTCGCGACGGCGAGTCCGCGGAGCTTCTTCGCTTCGTCGAGGGTCCGGGCCACGATGATCCTCGCCTTCACGGCCGGTCCGAATCGCGACTCGAAGGCTGCCTGGACCTGGGCCGGCGTCGGTTGCACGGTTCCGCGGGCGAGCCTGCGAAGCGCGAGCATCGGCCAGATGATCTCGTTCGAATACTGCTTTTCACCGAAGCCCCGCTCCTGCTGGATGAGTTCGAGGAAACGCTCGCGCGGCAGGCCGAAGCGTTTGGCCATGCCGTCGATCTCAGCCGACACCTCCGCGGCGGAGACGGTGACCCCTCGCCGGGCACAGGCCTGCTCGATGATCGCGCGGTTGACGAGCGAATCGAGCGCGGCGTCGCCGTGGCGGGCGACCGCCTCGGCCGTCAGCTGCTCCCAGCCGATGGCCGTCCCGTTGACGAGCGCGGCGACAGCGGGCTTCCCGGCGGGTTTGCCCGCCTCGCGCGGGCCGGCCGCGGGCTTCGCGACGGGCGGTTGGGCGGTCGCCCGAGCCGGTCCGGTCGCCAGCCGCCAGCCGATGCAGGCGGCGATGACGAGGAGGAACGCGCCGACTTCCTTCCACCAACCGCGTGCCTTCCACGAGACCGGTCGGAGCCCGTTCCACCATCGGTGCATGACTACCCTCCTTGACGCATCGAATCCGTCGCGATCCCTGCAACGGATCCCCGGAAAGCTAGTGGTTTCCGGTAGATGCCGCAATCTCGGAACCGCGGCCGGCCAGTCGCCTCTGTTCCCCAAACTGCGCCGTCGCCCGGCCGAACGGTGCCCCGGCCGTCCGGGTCGCGTATGATCCCCTCCGCCATGACGCAGAAGCCGAAAACGTCCGCGACCCCTTCCGCCGCCGGCGACATGCCCGCGTGCCTGAAGGTGCTCGGTCTGTTGCCACCGGTCACCGCTGAGGACGTCAAGCAGGCCTACATGGCCCGCGCCCGCATCCTGCACCCCGACCGGGGCGGCGATCCGCAGGAGTTCATCCGCCTCCAGAAGGCGTTCGAGGAGGCCAACGACTACGTCCGCTTCAAGGCCGGCAAGCTCGAGTGGCTCGCCGCCAAGATCGACTCCTACTCCCACCAGCAGGAGGTGGTCACCGAGACGATCGAACGAGGCGGAGAGATCGAGATGGAGGAGACCGACTGGCTCGAGAAGTCATTCGGCGAGGACTTCGCCCGCGTCGCCGACAAGCTCGTGACCGTGCGGCTGCGCGGCCCGGCGGCCGACGACCTGTTCGCGATCCTGCTCGGCTTCCGGGCCGAGTCGCTCAAGGACCTCGCGACGCTCGACCTCTCGGGAGGCTCGCTCACCGACGAGGGGCTGCTGCAGTTGAAGGGGCTCACGGGCCTCACCTCGCTCGACCTGCGGGGCACCG
>CAZPEM010000149.1:0-7892 GCA_964585575.1 uncultured Chitinophagaceae bacterium | reverse complement strand
GCACCGCGAACATCATGTGGAGGAAGTTCTCGCAGTAGGCGAGGTCGTTCCGCGGATACATCAGCGGCTGCCCGGCCGACTTTTTGTGGCTGTAGGCGGCGATCGTCGGCAGCTTCGCGAGCAGCCTGTGGACGCTCACCTCCACCTGCCTCGGGTCGCGGACGTCGAGCGAGTCCTGATAGAAGGTGGAGAGGGCGCCCACGACGCTCCCTACGATCGCCATCGGATGGGCATCGCGGGGGAAGCCGTTGTAGAAGCTCCGCATGTCCTCGTGGATCATCGTGTGGTGCGAGAGCGACACACGGAACGTGTCGAGCTGTTCGGTCGTCGGCAGTTCCCCGAAAATGAGGAGGTAGGCGACCTCGACGAAGTCGCATTTTTCGGCGAGCACCTCGATCGGGTAGCCACGGTAGCGGAGCACGCCGTTCTCGCCGTCGAGGTAGGTGATGGCGCTCGTGGTGGAGCCGGTGTTTACGAAGCCTTCGTCGAGCGTGATGGCCCCGGTCGCCGCCCGGAGCTTCCCGATGTCGATGCCGTGCTCCCCCTCGCTGCCGACGAGCACAGGCAGGTCGACCGATCGGCCGTTGATCTCGAGCCGTGCTGCGCCCGCTGACTTCGTGCCGGCGAAGGGGCCCGGCGGCGAGGATTTCGATCCGTTCGGGGGCGCGGAGACGGTCATCGCGGGGCTCCTGAGTGGGGGGCGGCGGAGGCGGAGGAAAGCGGGTGCGGCGGGCTCGACACTCGTTTGAGCGGCGACGGCAGTGTAGCCCTCTGGCTTCGCCGCAGCAATCGTCGGCCCGCATCGGCGACCCGCGATTCGTGCGGTGCGAAAGCCGTCATCTCCGCGCCGCGCGTGGCGACCGTCATCTCGCGGCCGGCTGCGGGCGGCCGGCCATGACCGGTCCGGCGGGCTCGGCGTCGTAGATCGTCCAGACGGGCGTCCGCTCGCGGAGCTTCGCGAGGTAGGTGTCCATCTCACGTTTTTTCCGTTCGCCGACGAGACGTCGTCGGATCTCGACCTGGGCGTCGACGAACGACACGCGGCCGGCCTCCGTCCGCTCCGTAACGCGGATGATGTGGAGGGCCGACTCCTCCTCGAGGATCGTGCTGAGCTGGCCGATCGGCAGCGTGAAGATCGCCCGGTCGAGCACGGCCGACGAGAGGCTGCCCTTGCCAGTCCAGTCGTAGCCGCCTCCCTGCTTCGCGGTCGGGCCGTCCGACAGTTCGCGGGCGACGTCTGCGAGGGGGCGGCCACCGATCACGGCGTTGCCCATGTCGGCGATCCGCTTCCAGGCCTCCTCGCGGGGCCGCGATGGCCCGATCCGCACCATGAGCTGCTCGAACTTCGCCCTCGCCGGATATTCGTAGTCGGCGAGGTTGGCGTGGTAGTGGGCGATCAGCTCGGCGTGGGGAATCTCGCCGTCGAACGATGCCTTCTGCTCGGCCCACTGCTGCGCGAGCGCCCGTTCGAAGAAGGTCTTGCGGATGCGGTCGAGCGACTGGCCGCGGGATCGCAGCATCTGCTCGTACTCGCCGACGCTCGTGAGGCCCGCATCCTTCAAGAGCCTCGGCAGCTGCTGCTCGTCGAAGGCCTCGTTCACCTTCTTGCGGATTTCCGGCAGCTTGTCCTCGGGGATCGTGCGGCAGGCATCCACGTAAACAATGAGCGACTCGACGTATTGCGAGAGCATCTGCCGGTAGATCTGCTTCTTCACCTCGCGGACCTGTTCGGGCGTCATGCCAGGGGTGTTCTTCTCGAGCCACGCCGCCAGGCTCGGCGTCAGGAGGTCGCTCTCGAGGACCACCTCCGGCCCGACCCGGGCCACGACGAGCGCGGTTTCAAGCGACTGCGCGGATGACGGGACGGTGGAGGGGAGCGACGATGGCGTCTCGAAGCCGGCCTGCTCGACCCGGCCGGAATCCGCGTCGCCCCCGGCCTGCTTCACCCCGAACGCCTCGACCGGGATGAGCGGGCTGCCGGGCTTCTTGCGGATGCTCGACAGCACGTGCTTCCCGACGTTGACGTCACTGCCGGAGCCGACGTCACTGCCGGAGCCGCCCGGCCATCCTGCCGGACGCGACACCGCCTCGCGGCGGTGCGGGGCCGCGGCCACGGGCGTCCTGCCGCGGCCCGCCCCGGCATCGGCCGACTCGCCGATGATCGCGTCGGTGTCGGACCCTTGCACCGCGGCCGCGGCGACGGCCATCGCCAGGGCAAGTCCGCGGAGCAGTGGGGGGGAGTAGGGCACGGTCGATCGGCTTCCGTGGTTTCGGTCCGTCGGTTCACGGCGTCACCGCCGCCGCGGGGGCGGGACTATAGGGTCGACCGCGATCCCGCATCAACAGCGTTTTGACCGCGGCGACGAGGCGGTCTGGGGACTCGACGTCGGCCGGGTCGAGCGGCAACGCCGCCGTGCGGTCGTCGACGATCCGCAGCCGTCCGCCGGTCTTCGCCTTGAGCCTTTCGAGCACGTTTCGCGTGCCCCTGCCCCCCTGGTGGAACGTGAGCATGAGCAGGTCGTTGTGGCGGCGGATGGCCGCGACGCCTAGGCCGGCCGCGGCGATCCGCAGCCGGGAGAACTCGAGCAGCCGCATCACCTCGGGCGGCGGCGGCCCGAATCGGTCGGCCAACTCCGTGGCGATGTCATCGACCTCCGACTCCTTCGTCGCCCGCGACAGCCTGCGGTAGAGGTCGATCTTCGCACGGAAGTCGGCGAGGTACTCCCGCGGGAACCACGCCTCGCCTGGCAGGTCGATGTGCACCGGCGGCGGCTCGGCCGGCGGCATCGCCTTGAGGCCCCGCACCGCCTGCTCGAGCAGCCGGCAGTAGAGCTCGTAGCCGACCGTCGCGATGTGGCCGCTCTGCTGGGTGCCGAGCAGGTTGCCCGCGCCCCGGATCTCGAGATCCCGCATGGCTAGCGAGAAGCCCGCGCCGATGCTCGAAAACTCCTGGATCGCGCGGAGACGCCGAGCGGCGGTGCCCGTGAGCGGCTTGCCTCCGTCGACGAGCATGTAGCAGTAGGCGCGGTGATGCGACCGGCCGACGCGGCCCCGCAGCTGGTGGAGGTCGGCGAGGCCGTAGGTGTCGGCCTCGTCGATGAAGATCGTGTTGGCCCGCGGGATGTCGAGGCCGCTCTCGATGATCGTCGTCGCCAGCAGGATGTCGGTCCGCCCGGCCACGAAGTCGACCATCACCGCCTCGAGATCCTTCTCCGAAAGCCGGCCGTGGCCGATGCCGATCCTCGCCTCCGGCACGATTCTCGCGAGCTTGCCCGCGACGAGATGGATGTCGTGGATCCGGTTGTGGACGAAGAACACCTGCCCCTGCCGCGCGAGCTCCCGCTCGATCGCGGCGCGGATGAGCGAATCGTCCCAGCGTGCCACGCGGGTCTCCACCGGCTGGCGGTCGGGCGGCGGCGTCGCGAGGCTCGAGATATCGCGGATGCCCAGCAGCGACATGTGGAGCGTCCGCGGAATCGGCGTCGCCGTCATGGTGAGCACGTCGATGCTCGCCCGCAGCGCCTTGAGCCGCTCCTTCACGTCGACGCCGAACCGCTGCTCCTCGTCGATCACGAGCAGCCCCAGGTTGCGGAAGGCGACGTCGCTCTGCGCGAGCCGGTGGGTGCCGACGACGATGTCGACCTTGCCAGCGAGGATTCCCTCGAGCACGTCCCGCTCCTCCTGGAGCGTCGAGAACCGGGAGAGCGACCGGATCGTGAAGGGAAACTCCGCGAACCTCGCCTGGAAGCTGCGGCAGTGCTGCTCGGCGAGCACCGTCGTCGGCACGAGCACCGCCACCTGGTAGCCCGCCTCGACCGCCTTGAAGGCGGCCCGCATCGCCATCTCCGTCTTGCCGAAGCCGACGTCGCCGCAGAGGAGCCGATCCATCGGCCGGGGCTTCTCCATGTCATCGCGGATCGCCTCGGCCGCGGTGAGCTGGTCGGGCGTCTCGTCGAACGGAAACGACTCCTCGAACTCCCGCTGCCAGGCCGTCGCCGGAGGGAAGGCGATGCCCGGGCGGCTCGCGCGGGTCGCCTGGAGCCGGATCATGTCGCTCGCCATGTCGGCCACGGCGTCGCGGACGGCCTGCTTCTGCTTCTCCCAGGTCTTGCCGCCGAGCTTGGCGAGTTTCGGGGCGAGCTTCGTGCCGCCGACGTACTTCTGCACGAGCTCGATGCAGGAGGCGGGCACGAAGATCTTCGTCGACTCGGCGAACTCGATCTCGAGGAACTCCTCCGTGCGTCCCTGCTTTTCGAGGAGCTTGAGCCCCTTGTAGCGGCCGATGCCGTGGCCGACGTGGACGACGTAATCGCCGTCGTGCAGGTCGAGGAAAGTGTCGATGGCCCGCGAGAGCCGCCGCCGCGGGGCCCTCGCCGCCGCGGCGTCCTCGCGGCGGAAGAGCTCCCCGGCGCCGATGACCGCGAGCTTCTCGGGCACGAGCCGAAATCCCCCCGAGATGTGGCCGTGGGCGAAGTGGAGCCGGCCCGATCTCGCGGGGGCCGTGTCGCGAAGCAGTTCCGTGAGCCGTTCGATCTCCGCGTCGGTCGGGCAGACGATCCAGACCTCCTGGTCGCGGCCCACCGTCTCGAGCTCCTCCCTCACCCGGTCGAGCACGCCCGTGAACCGCTCCACGCTCTCGACGGAGAGTTCCGCCGAGGCCTCGAGGCTCGACGGAGCGATGCAGGAGAGCGTCACCGACGGCGAGCGGTAGATCCGCGTGAAGACGTCGTCGGGCTCCGAGGCATCCTCGACGACGCCGCGGATCCGCTCGAAAGCGCGGCGGGCCTCTTCGGCGAGTTCGAGCGGCTCCACGAGCGCCCACCAGGAGCCGGCGGGCAGGATGTCGGACAGCTGCGTCCGCCGCACGGCCGCCTTGCCCCCCCGCGATCGAGACCGGCTCTTCCGCGGGCCGACGACGGCGTCTTCGGGCCTCGGCTTGGGGCGGGCCGCGAGCGCCGTGAGGTCGATCGACTCGAGCGACGCGACGCTCCTCTGGCTCGCGATGTCGAACGTGCGGAGCGACTCGATCTCGTCGCCGAAAAGCTCCACCCGCACGGGCCGATCCCAGTCGATCGCGAAGATATCGATGATGCCGCCGCGTCGGGCGAAGGTGCCCGGTTCCTCGACCGAGTCGGCCGAGTGCCAGCCGCGGGCGACGAGCCAGTCGGCGAGCTCGGCGGGGTCGAGCCGTCCGCCGACGCGAAGCGAACGGGTGCTCTCCTCGATCTCCCGCGGGTCGGCGAGCGGCGCGAGCAGGGCCTGGATGCTCGTCACCAGGATCCTCGGTGGCGACCCGCCGGGCCGCGTGAGCGCCTTGACGATCGCGAGCCTCTCCGCCACGGCAGGCTCGTCGATCGCGTCGTCGTCGCCGAACGACTCGATCGCCGGCAGGACGGCCACGGCGGCCTCGCTGAAGACGGCCAGGTCGCCGGCGAAGGCGTCGCAGTCGGCCGCGTGCGGCAGCACGACGACGAGCGACCTGGGCTCGTCGTCAGGCAGCCCCCGCTCGATTGCGGCGGTGGCAAGGGCGCAGGCCGCTCCCCAGGTTCCGCCCACCGCCCCGCCGTGCCCCTCGCGGAGGCTGGCGATGACGTCGGCGAACCCCTTGTGGGAATGAATTGTCGCGGCAAGCCCGAGCAGCCGCTTCATCCGTGTGGCATCCACCGGGCGAAGTATAGCCGGCACGGTCGCGGCTCCAGTGGTCGAAATCGTGACGCGAACTGCTTGATCAGCGACGTCGTGCCCTGCTCGAAGCAGCGGGCAGCGACCGAGGCGCAACTCCGGCCGCTACGGGACATCGCCCGACGAGTTGCCCGCGATCGACATCCTCAGCCGCTGACCGGTGCCGGACGATTCGCACCAACGCGCCGCCGACAGGCCGGGCTCGGCAACGGCCTTCGGGATGCGGGGAATGGAAATGGTTGTCGATGTGCCATTGACCGGGCTAGT
The DNA here is from genome assembly GCA_964585575.1 of uncultured Chitinophagaceae bacterium. GTDB lineage: Bacteria > Planctomycetota > Planctomycetia > Pirellulales > UBA1268 > UBA4655. The sequence goes on along the minus strand of CAZPEM010000149.1, from coordinate 1,943 downwards.
CTTTTTCGAGATGCCACCCGCGGGCATCGGGTCGCCACCTGTGAGTGGATCACGGCTTGGCCCTTCACAATCGACGAGGGCCGGAATGGCTGCGGTGCTGATCCTCTGTCCGACGTTCGACCATGCCGAGACGCTCTTCGCCTCGACCGCCAGCGTGCGGGCCCAGACGTTTCACGACTGGGAGATGGTTGTCATCGGGGACGGAGCGCCGGAGCGCACGCGTGCCATCCTGTCGGCCGTGATCCGGTGCGACGACCGGATCCGCTACGTGGCTCACCCCAAGTCGGTACGCTACGGCGAGCCCTACCGTGACCGTGTGATCAGGGAGTCGAGCGCCGACGTCGTGCTCCAGCTGGGCGACGACGACCTCTGGGCCCCGGACCATGTCGAGCGGATGCTCGAGCTCGTGCGCGACGCCGATTGGGCGAACCAGGCGCCGCTGCGCGTCGCCGACGACGGCAGGGCGGAATGGTGGCCGATAAACCACGGCACTCCGCAGCTGCGGGCCTCGATCGTGCGCGGCGTGCCCGTGAGTGCAGGGCCCAACTACGTGGCATACCGCCGTGAGGCCTATCTCCGGCTTCCGGAGGGATGGACGTGCGCACCCCCCACCGGTCCATCGGACGCCTTCATGTGGGCCAAGTTCTTCCGGCTCCCGACGCTCGCGGTGGCCAGCAGCGCGGCGACCACCGCGATCAAGTTTCCCGCCCACGTCGGCCGGCGAGCGAACTTCGATGCCTGCGAGCGGCTGGCGGAACTACAGCCCTGGCTTGCCCGCATCGCCGAACCGGGGTTCGTGGGCGGCCTGTGCCGCCACGCCTCCGTACGGGCCCGGATGCTCTCGCTCTACGAGGTCCACGAAGTTCCGGAGACGGCCTCCTGGACCGATGCCTTGCGGCACTGCGGCCTCGAGCCAGTGGCCGCGGACGAACCGGCCGCCCCGGCCCGTGATGGTTCGCCGATGCCGCTGCCGTTGACGCCCGCTCAATGCCAGGAGGCCGCCCAGGCCCTGGAAGACTTTCGACGGCTGCGGGCAGCGTAGCGGTCAGCCGAGCGGGGCTCCGCGGCTCGCGCAGAGGGCCCGCAGCGTCGGCAGTGCCTTGTCGCAGGCCGAGAGGATCGGCGCGGTGTCCGGCCACGTGACGGCCAGGTCGGGATCGTTCCAGATCACGCCGCCACGGCCCGTGGGGTCGAAGGGCGCCGAAACCTCGTTGAGGTAGTCCAGCTCGGTATGGCAATAGACCGCGTTGCACAGGCCTTCGGCGACGAAGAGCCGGACTCGCTCGCCGGGCGGGTCACCGATCAGGAACGAGGCCGTGCGGCCGAAGGTGTCGCTGCCTGGGCGGATGTCGGCGACGACGCAGGTGGCCGTTCCGCGGGCGACGTACACGCACTTGTCCCAAGGCTCCGCGTGGAACCCCCGCAGCACGCGGGGCTGCGATCGGGAATGGTTGCCCTGGAGCAGGCGGACCTCCCGCCCCAGCGCCGCGGCAATCTCCGCAACCTGATAGGTCTGCCGAAAGAAGCCCCGCTCGTCCGCATGCTCGGGCCAGCGGACGACGAGCAATCCCGCGATCGACGTAATCTCGACAGCCATGGCTCGCTCGCACTGCTGTCGCTGTTGTACCAACTTCCGGGGCGGGCTTGGCTGATACCCGGCCCAGGATTTTGGGGGTCAGTTCGAGCATGGACAGGGTCGAAAACGAAGCGAATGCGCGGGCATCGGCTCGCCCCGGCGCGGGGCGGTTTTGCGGCCGCCCCGCGAGTCGCTGCACGGCCGGGGTTTTTCGTGTATTTTTGAGGGTCATTCCAGTTTTCCGCCGACTCCCGAAAGCCCCTGAGGAACCTCCCCATGGCCACCGCCTCACGACCACGCGCCTCTGAGACCGTTCAGACGGGTGCCGACGTCGTCGTCGAGTCGCTCGTGCGGCACGGGGTGGAGG
>CAZPEM010000148.1:0-8037 GCA_964585575.1 uncultured Chitinophagaceae bacterium | reverse complement strand
GGCTGGGGGAGACGTAGATGTCGTCGGGGCAGGAGAGGTAGTGGTAGTCGGGGCTCCGCAGGAAGCCGAAGCCATCCGGCAGGATCTCGAGCGTGCCCTCGCCGAACATCAGCCCGTTGAGCTTCACCCGCTCCTCGAGGATCCTGAAGACGAGCTCGTTTTTCTTCGCGCCCGTCACGTCGCCGAGATGCTCCTTCCGTGCCAGATCGATCAGCTCCGGCATGCTCATCCGTTGGAGGCTGCTGAGGTGGGTGTCGCCCTGCTTGAGCGCCTCGTAGCGGTCGCGGGGCCGGACGTCGCCCGAACGCACCTCCTGCGCGATCTCCTCGGCAATCGAGAGAGGTTCTTCGGAGACGTCGGTCCCCTCGGAAGGCGAAGGGCTCGGCTTGAGGTGGCCCGGGTCCGGCTGGAGATGGCCTGGGTCCGGCTGGAGGTTGTCGGTGTCGGGCATGGAATCCTCGAACGCAGCGGGCGTGGGTGTCTGGCTCAGGGTGGGAGAAAAAGGGCGCGTTCGGGCAGGCAGGAAAAGTCGTCGCTCCGCCCGTCCTGCCGCATTGCACGGCAGGAACCGCTCCGAGGGCGAGGCTGAACCCCTCGGCCGAGCAGCGGCAGCGACGTGGCCGATTACCGGCTCATGGTCCGCAGCAGCTGATCGACCTGCTGCGAAGTATAGCGCACGTCCCCCGACGTATCCAGAAAGTTCGCCGACTGCGGGCGTTCGCCGGGCTCCCGTCCCCCCGGAAGGGGTTGGCTGTGGGCCCAGGCGGCATCTCGGGCCTCGATTTCGGCGGCGTCCCAGCCCCGCGCCGTCAGCCGTGCCCGCCGCACCGGCTCGTCGCAGACCACCTCCACGACGTGCGTGCAGCGGCGGGTGAGGCCTGATTTCCGGAGGAGCGGCACGTCGAGGATGACCGGTTGGGACGGCTCGGCCGCGGAACGGGCGTCGAGGATGGCGTTGATCCGGGCGGCCACCCGCGGGTGGATGATCGCCTCGAGGTCCTCGAGCGCAGCGGCATGCTCGGCCGTCGGCCCGAAGACCAGCTTCGCGAGTTTCCGTCGATCGACCGACCCGTCGGACGCGACCACGCCGGGACCGAACCTCCCCGAGACGAGACGGCCGACTTCGGGCTCGGCGAGCACCTCGTGGGCGATCCGGTCGGCATCGACGACGAACGCCCCGCGGTCGGCAAACAGGCCCGCGACCGTCGACTTCCCCGCACCGATCCTGCCGGTCAGCCCCACGACGATCATTCCGTCTCCCCGCATTCGTCCCAGGTGCGGCCGTCGCTCACCGAAACCTCGAGCGGCACGTCGAGCCGCATCGCCGCGCGCATCTCTTCGGTGACGATGCGACGCATCAGCGTCACGTCCGCCTCGGGGGTCTCGAGCACGAGTTCGTCGTGGATTTGGAGCACGAGTCGCGCCGGCGAGCCCGCCGCGCGGACCGCCCGCTCCACCCGCAGCATCGCGAGCTTGATGAGATCCGCCGCCGAGCCCTGCACGGCCGTGTTGATCGCGGTGCGCTCCGGCAGCGTCAGCGAGAACGTGCCGGACGAATCCCGGCGCCTCTCCCTCGGCCGCACGCCAGCGATCGACCTGCGGCGACCGAGGATCGTCGTCACGTGGCCGTCGGCGAGGCAGCGGTCGAGCAGGTCGTCCATGAAGGCGGCGGCGCCCGCGAAGGTGCGAAAGTAGTTCGTGCGGAAGGCCGCGGCCTCGAGCGGCGTGATCGAGAGCGCCTTGGCGAGGCCGAACCCGCTCTGGCCGTAGAGGATGCCGAAGTTCACCGCCTTCGCGATCCGCCGCATCTCGGGCGTCACCTCGTCGGCCGCGGCCGAGAAGACGGCGATGGCGGTGCGGGTATGGATGTCCTCTCCCGTCGCGAACGCCTCCCGCATCGCCATGTCATGGGAGAGGTGGGCGAGGATCCGCAGCTCGATCTGCGAGTAGTCGGCCGAAACGAACCTCCAGTCGTCCCTGCGGGGCAGGAATGCCGCCCGGATCTCGCGGCCCTCGCGGGTGCGGATCGGGATGTTCTGCAGGTTCGGGTCGCTCGACGACAGCCGTCCGGTGGCCGTGACGGTCTGGTTGAACGACGTGTGGATGCGACCGCCCGTCGGCTCGACGAGCTTCGGCAGCGCGTCCACGTAGGTGCTCTTGAGCTTCGAGTACTGGCGGTGCTCGAGCAGCTTGGCCGGGAGCGGATGGAGCGGTGCGAGCTCCTCGAGCACCTCGGCGTCGGTGCTCGGGCCGGTCTTCGTCCGCTTCACCACCGGCAGGCCGAGCTCGTCGAAGAGCACCTTCCGGACCTGCACGGGCGAGGCAATCGCGAACGGATGGCCCGCGAGGGCGTGGATCTCTTGCTCGAGCGTTGCGATCCGCTCGGCATACCTTTCCGAAAGCCGCTCGAGGAGCGGCACGTCGATCCGCACCCCCTCCCACTCCATGCCGGCGAGCACCGCCACGAGCGGCATCTCGACCTCGCGAAAGAGGCTTGAAAGCCCCGCCGCATCGAGCCCGGCCTCGAGCCGTTCGGCGACGGCCACGGCGAGCGAGACGCCCATCGCCGCGGCCGGGGCGTCGGCCGGCCGCTCGACCGCCGCCGCGTCCACCGCCGGCACCGCCGCGTTCCTCGCAGCGATCTCGACCAGCGCGTGGTTCCGCTCCCCCGCGTCGAGCAGGTAGGCCGCGACGAGTGTGTCGAAACCGAGGCCGTCGAGCTCGATGCCGAGCGGACGCAGCCAGACCGCCTGCCGCTTCAGGTCGTGGCCGCGGACGATCACCGCCGGGTCGGCGAGCAGGTCGCGAAACCGCTGCCCTCCGGGCCCGGCGGCTTCCGAAAAGAGCGGCGCGGGCACGAAGTGGATCCTCTCGCCGACGTGCGTGGCGATGCCGGCCGGCGGGTCGAGAAAGCCCGCGGAAGAAGGCTTTGCGACGGCGATGGCGACCGTGCCCGCCCGTCGGATGCTCTCGGCGACCGCGTCGAGGGCCCCGTCGTCGGCGATCGTGTCGAACGCCGGGGCCGCGAGCCCGGCCGCGGGTAGATCCGGGGCCGCTCCCGGAGGAGCGTCAGGGGCTGCGTGCGGTTCGCCCGGCCGGGCCTGCGATGCCGCGAGGGCCTTCGCCTTCTCGAGCAGGCTCTTGAAGCCCATCTCGCGGAAAAACTCGACGAGCCCTGTGGCGTCGGGCGTCGGGCGGTGGGCGGCCTGCCAGGGAATCATGACCGGCACCGCCCGATGGAGTTCCACGAGACGACGGCCCGCGACCGCGGTCGCACCGTGGCTCCGCAGGTTCTCGGCGCGTTTCTTGCCTGGCACCTCGCTTGCGTGCGCGAGCACCTCGTCGAGCGTGCCGAACCTTCCAAGGAGCTCCGATGCGATCTTTGGCCCGATGAGCGGCACGCCTGGCACGTTGTCGACCGCGTCGCCGACGAGGGCGAGGAAGTCGACGACCTGGTCGGGCCGGATGCCCCACTCCGCCCGTAGTTCCGCCTCGCCGAAGGGCTCGCCGGTCCGCAGGTTGAGGAGCTTCACGTGGGGGCCGAGCAGCTGCCTGGCATCCTTGTCGCTCGTGGCGAGCGTGCAGTCCGCGCCGGCGGCTGCCGACAGCGTGGCGATCGTCGCGAGCACGTCGTCGGCCTCGTAGCCGGCCACCTCGAGCAGCGGGATCCGCATCAGCGCGACGAGCCTGCGGACGAGATCGATCTGCGGCACGAGGTCCTCCGGCATCGCCGCACGCGTCGCCTTGTAGTCCGCGAACTGCTCGTGCCGAAACGTCGGCCCCGGCGGGTCGATCGCGCAAAACACGTAGTCGGGCCGCCGCTTCTCCAGGACGTCGAGCAGGTCGCGGGAGAATCCAAACACGGCGGACACGGGCGTCCCCTGCGGGTTCGTCATCTCGGGGAGCGCGTGGAAGAGCTGGTAGACGCGGGAGAACACGTCGAATACGAACACGCTCCTGCCAGGCAGGTCCGGCGGCGCGGGCGTCGAATCTTCGGCCGCTTCGTCGGGAAACAGGGCCGCTGGAAACAGGGGCCCCGGAAACGGGGACTTTCTGGCGGCCTTCATGTCGTGCGGGGGGGCCCCGAGGTCGTTCCCGGACGGCGTCAGTCGCCGCTCGGTGGCTCGTACTCGAAGTCCTTCCACTTCATCGCCCGGCGGAAGGGCTCGATCCGCAGCACGGTCTCCCCGTTCTGGAAGATCCGCACCGTGCCGTTGGTCTCGCTGACGGCCACGGCCACGCTGCGGGTTCGCCGCGTGACGGCCGCCGCCGCCCAGTGCCTCGCGCCGAGGCCCTTGGCGACCGACACGTTTTCCGCCGAGGCGTCGATGTAGCGGGCTGCCGCCTCGACGGTGCCGTCGGCGTTGACGACGAACGCGCCGTCGAGCTGGGCGATCTCCTTGATGCCTTCCCGAACCCGCGGGTCGGTCAGCCGCCTTTCCAGGCGGCTGTAGCCGCGGACGGGATCGAAGCCGACCGAGTGGCTCGACTGCATGACCTTCCGGGTGTCGCCGACGACGAAGAGCGTGCCGACGGGCTTCCCCTCGCGGCCCTCGCGGCCGATCTCCACGGCGAGGTCGACCACGAGCTTGAGCGTTTCGAGCGGAACCTTCGTCTCGAGATTCCTCAGGTCGCGGCTCGTCAGCTGCCCGAGGTGCTCCTCCAGGCGGACGACACTCACGCTGTCGAGCGAACCGGCCTCGAACCCGCTGTAGATCGCGACCACCTCCGCCTCCGGCGGGATGATCTCCGCCGCGACGCACTCGAGCAGGGCCTGGGCGAGCCGCTCCTGGACCGGCAGGCCCGCGACGTCGAGCACGAGCGGCTTGAGCCCGTGGGCGGCGGCTCCCTCGAGGTGCGGTTCCTCGTCGGCGGCCACGAGCAGCGGCGCGGAGCCCGTCGCGGCCCGAACCTTCTCCCAATCGAGCGGATGGTCGACGAGGAGCAGCATCGCGTCGGACGCGTTCGACTCGAACAGGCGGGTGCCCGCCGCGAGCAGATGCTCGAACTGATCCGTCTGTTCCGCCGTCGCCATCGCCGCGCTCCTCGTGCGGGCAAGCCTACGGCGTTCGGTTCAGGGCATCAAGCAACGGAGGAAAAGACTTACCGTCGAACGCGTCGTTTCGATTCGGTCGCGGGCACGGCGTCCTCGGCGGGTGTGCCCTCCGGCGCCTCGGCGACCTGCACTTCCTGCGGCGAAGCCGCCTTCATCGGGCCCTTGAAGGCCGCGACCGCGCCGGGGAGGATCACTCCCCAGACTCGCTCCTGGTAGACCGACAGGGCGTGGAGGGCGTGGCACATCGGGCCGACGGCCCATTGGCGGTCGGGCTCGCTGGCGAGCGCACGGGTGAGGAACTCGACCGCCCGCGTGACACGGGCGTGGTAGAGCGACTCCTGGTCGAGCGACGCGACCAGCCATTCGAGCATGTGCCCGGTCGTCTGGATCTTGCGGTCGATGTCGTCCTCGCGGTTCTGCGCGGTCGGAAACTTGTACCATTCCGTGCTGAAGGAGCCGTCGGCGTTCTGGAGTTTCGTGAGCGTCATGAACTGGTATTCGCGGACGAAGGCGTCGGCGCGGGCGTAGGTTCCCTCGAGCGACCCCGTGGCCCGGAGTCGCCGCTGACAGCCGTACGCGAGGCCGAAGAGGCGGTGCGTGCCGCCGCACGGCGCGCCGCGGATCGGCTGCTCGAGTTCCTCCGCGACGAGACGCTCCAGCGACCAGGGCTGGCCGTCACGGGAGGTCCACGTCGCGTCGGTGGGCAGGTAGTGGGCCAGGCCGATGAGGGCGAACGTCAGTTCCGTCTTCGACTTGCAGTCCAGCTTCTCCTGCTCGATGAGGTCGGCGACGGTGAACGGCTGCCGCTGTGGCGTGAGCGGCGAGTTGGCCGCCACGCGGCACTGCGCGAGGACGGCGAGATACTGTGCCGAGTGTCCCTGCAGCCCGACTCCCTTGAGCGCCGTGATCCGTCCGTCCTGCGTCGCGAGCATCGTCTGTCCGCGGCAGCGGCCCCCGGAATTGACCCAGCCGATGGCGTTGACGAGCCCGCCCCGCGGTCCGCCGACCCGCACGTCGGTGCCGATGCCGTAGGCGAGGAAACTGTGCATGATCTCCCAGGGCGTGTGGTCCTGCGTGTTGAGCGGTCGCCTCTTGTAGATCGCGAGCACCTGCTCGATTCGCCGCTTGAGCCGGTTCATGCGATCGTTCACGGGCGCCGATGGTGCCGTGCCCTCGGTCGTCCAGGCGATGGGCGCCGGGCTTTTGGTTTTCGGGGAGGGCGCCTTGGCGACCGGGGGCTTCGCGACGACCGTCGCGATCGGTTCGGTGGGGGCCGGCGCCGGGGCAGGTTTCGCGGCGACTCTCCTGTAGGCCGGATCGAGCGATGCGGTGACGATCGTCTTCGCGGCCTGTCCGATTGCCGAGGCGAGCGTCGCGAGGTCGTCGAACGACTCGATTCGGGGAGGCTGGAGCTGGGACTTCGTCGCCGGTTCGGCTTCCGGCATTTTTTTGGCGGCCGCAGGCGGCTTCGTCGGACGGGCCGGCTCGCTCGTCGTCGGCGTCGGCGTCGTCGCCGCGGTCGTCGTTGGCGTCGGCGTTGTCTTTGTTGTTGTCGGCGTTGTTGTCGACGTTGGCGCCTTTGTCGTCGGCTTCGTCGCGGCAGTCGGCGGCGGACCGATCGGAACGGCTTCGCCGATCGGCTTTTTCAGCAGCTGGGAAACGAGCGCGTCGTCATCGTGGGCATCGGGAGGAAGAGGCAGCCGAGACGCCTGCTTCGGCGGGGTCTTGGTGGCAGGTCCGCCGAGGGCCCTGGAGATCGCCTTGAATCCACCCGCGAACGGCAGCTGCCGAGGCCCTGCAGGTTCGGCCTCTGCCCGCCCGGAGGCCACGACCGCCATGACCGCGGCGAGCAGGGCCGCGATCGCCCAGGACCGGGATAGCGAGGGCTGAGACCGGCTACAGCCGGTCTGGGGAGCGATGCGGCAAAAAATCATGGTGGGTCGGTGGCCGGAGGGTGTCTGAATACCGTGTTGCGTGGTATCGACCCAGCGGCCCTGAAACGCCACGAGCTCGCGGGATCACCCTGTCGGTTCGACCAGGCTTCCTTGGGCCGCCAGCCTGCCCGGATTTCCTGATCGGTCTGGTTGGGCGGCCGAAAGGATTCAGAACATCTTTCGGAATGTCTCGGCGATCGACCATGAGGCATCGCGGGTCGCCTCGTCGGCCGCCGCCCACTGCCTCCAGGCGTTTACATCATCGCCGAGATCCCGGCCGCTGACCTCCTTGAGGGCTGCGACGGCGCGGTACTGGATCGCCGGGTCGGGATCCTCGAGCGATTGCGCGAGGACCGGGATCGCCGATTTCTGCTTGAGTTTCCCGAGTGCGCGGATGGCCCGTAGCCGCACGTCCACGTCGGTTTCCTCGCGGCAGCGGATCGAGATCAGCTCAACGGCCCGATCGCCCCCCTTCGCGGCCCAGGCGTCGCACGCGGCCAAACGGACTCGCGCATCGGGATCCTGAAGCGCTCCCTGGCAGACTGCGGACGCGACCGAGACGTCGAACTTCGAGGCGATCTCGACGATGCTCGCCCGAACCCGTGGATCATGTTCGCTCACGATCGACTGGGCGAGTTCCTGCGAAAAGGCGGCTCGCCTTTCCTCGTCCCCCTGCGCGGCCTCTTTCGCCCGCTTCTCCAAATCGGCGATCCGCTGCTTGGCGGTCATGCCGTACTTCTCGGCGAGCCTGGCGGCCTCCTTCGGGTCTTTCCAGGGCGCCCAGCCTGCGCAGCCGCAGGTCACCGCGAGAACGACGAAGCTGCACAGGACAATCGCGAGTTTGGTGGAGCGTCGGTGCATGATGGACTCGAAAGAGGTGGAACGCGGGGGACACTAGCGGACGTGGAACGCTGAAACCAGAGCGGTTCCGCCCGGCTGGCGTGCCTGGTTCGGGGCCGCCCGGCTTTGGTCAACTCTGCGGGTTCGGGGCCGCCCGTGCCCATCGCCGGACGCTCGCTACGGGCATCCATGCCCTCCGCTCGCTCG
>CAZPEM010000147.1:5142-8159 GCA_964585575.1 uncultured Chitinophagaceae bacterium | reverse complement strand
GGTACTCGGCACCGTCATGGCGACGCTCTTCACCGATAGCTTCATCACCGACCGGACAGCCGATGTAAACAAGCGGCTCGCGGAACTGGCTCGGCAGCCGATCCCGTCAACAAAGAAGCTGGAGCAGGAGATCGCGAACGAGGATCGGCAGCTGAAGCGGCTGACCGACCGGCGAGCCAAGCTCGACGACACACATCTCGACGCGGTGCTCGCCAAGGCCGAGGAGATGGGGCAGCAACTGGCGGCTAAGCGGGAGCACCTCAAAGAACTCCAGCGGGCCGGCCGGCGGCCAAAGGTGAAGACCGTCAAGGAGAAGGACGTGGTCGCAGCACTCACACAACTCCGCGACCTCCTGCAAGGCGACGTCGGTATCGCCGCGCAGGTGCTCAAGGCGCTCGTGGGCGATGTCATCCTCGAGACGCGACAGGTCGAGGGCAAGGCGAAGCCACAGATGGTCGCCCGGTTCACGATCAACGACGTGCCGGCTCTGGCGGTGCTCGCCCGCGGCAGACCAGGCGAGGCTGACGGAACCTCATGGCCGTCGGCCTGCAGCGAGAAGCCAGATCTCCTTACTGGCAAGGCGACACCGAAAGAAGTCGTCGTGCCTCTGAATCGAAAATGCCATCGTGCTCCGTCGGTCACACCACCAACCAATTCACGGCCGCCGCAGGCGTGACGATGGGAATCCCCCGGAACTCGCCGATCCCGAGAAGATGGGCATCGCCTGAGACGATCGCACCTGCGTCACCGGCAACGGCTGTCGCAAGCACGATGTCGTCATCGGGATCGGCGAGGATTAACGGGCCGATAACAGTAGGCACGACGAGTTGCACGAGGGCGGCATATCCCTCGAACAAGTCCGCCGCATCCGCCCCCTGCTCAGCCAGTTTGGCGTTGAACTTCTTTCGAAACAGAACGTCGTACAACTCGTCCAAGAGCGGCACACTCGAAATGATCTGCGCCGTGCCGGCCGCAGCCGCGTCAATCAGTCGCCCTGGCACCCCGCCCCAGATGAGCCCGGATACGGCGGTATTCGTGTCAAGCACCAGCCGCACGGCGCCGCTCCGCACGATACGCCTGGATCTCGGCCTCAATCTCTTCGGCCGTCATGGGAGGCGTTCCGGCTGCGGAGAGCTTCTGCCGCGTTGCTTGCATCTTCGCGATTCGGGCTGCCGCGAGCCGTTCTCGCAGTATCGCCTCGATCGAGCCGGGCTCGAGCAAACCTTCCGCGGCGGCCTCCTTGGCGAGGGCGTCAGAAATAGTGATTTGGACAGTGGTCATGCGACTGATTCCGAAGACGACTTCGATTATACGCGAAAAACGAGGCGAGTCGCCCACAGCGGCCCCGCCTTCAGCACCAGATGGCGATGACCCAACCGTCACCATGTGGGAGTTCCGAACACTTTCCATCATGCTCGACCGTTTGGCGCCGCTTCGCCGGGCTCAGAAGTTGAGCTGCGCACGCCTTCGGCAGCCCGATGCCGCCTCCCGCAGGATCGCCTTGTCCAGTTCGGCGTCCGCCAGGAGTCGCTTCAGCCGGCCGTTCTCCTTCTCGAGATCCTTCAGCCGCTTTGCCTGGTCCGTCCGTAGCCCACCGTACTCCCGCTTCCATCGGTAGTAGGTCTGCTCCGTCACGCCAAGCTTCCGCACCACCTCCGGCACGGTCTTGCCTCGGGCCAACTCGACCCCGGCCTCTCGGAGCTTCCCGATGATCTGCTCTGCCGTGAACTTCTTTCCTCGTGGCATCTATCGCCCTCCCTTGGGTTACACCACCCAGAGATTCTCTCTCTGAAAGTGGCTACGTTTAAGGGGGGCAGGTCACCAGCAATCGGCAGACTCCGCACCGTCGACCCGCGCACCGGCAATCTTCCTCCCCGCCCAATGCCTGTGCCGGAAGCACCCCGCTGGAATACGCGGCTCAGGTTGCTGGGAATCTCTCGGGCAGTTCGTCGGCGTGCAGGCGAAGCCGTGTCACCAGCACCGACGAATCCGAGATGCCCTTGAGGGCGTGGGTCTCCTGAGGACAGAGGTGCAGCAGGTCACCGGCATGCAGGTCGATCGCATGCCCGTCGTGCTCGAACGCGACGTGCCCTTCGATGCACTGCACGGTGATTTCACCGGGGGCACGGTGCGGAGGAATCTCCTTCCCGGCGGGAATCACGAGCCGGATCAGTTCGAGTCGGTCCGTCTTCATAAGCGTCGTGGACCTGGCGTCACCGACCGCCTTCCCGAGCGGAAGATGGAGGATCCGGTCAGGAGCCGGGCAGGTTTCGATCATGGGTCGTTCGCCTCCGCTTGGGGAATCAGACTGTTCTCTCTGTCGTCGCACCATCACAAGTTCTCCCAGCCCGCTTGCCAGCGTTGCCACGGCCACGACTCCGACGAATGCAGCCCACGCGATCAGCCGCTTGAGCGCGACGGTTCTTCCCCCTTCCGTCGCCAGGTCCTCCGGTGAGGAGAACGCCATCCAAAACGCCTCGCAGGTAATGAAGCCGATCGCGGCAAGCCCGAGGAGCACGATAACCACGGCCATTATTCGCATCGCTCGGAGTCATGTGAGGGCGAGTCATGCCGGGTGATCACGGACGGACGGTAATCAAATACGCCGCCAGCGTTATGCCGAGCAGGCTGATCGACAGCGCCACCCAAACCGCAAAGGCACGGTAATAATGCGCGGGCAAGTCCTTTGCAGGCAGGCTTCTGACGAACGTGCGGTGCTGAACCGCGGCCATGACCACGGACACCGCCCCCACCACGACGAAGGCGACCCCGATGAGCCGGGAAATCGGGTTCTGTGAGATCGTCGCCGTCTCGCCCGCCTCACGGGCCATGATCCTCAAAAACAGCCCGAATCGAGCGACCACGCATCCAAGCCCGATGATGGCCAGCCCGGTCCGTATCCACGCAAGGAGCGTGCGTTCCGACTCACTTTTCTGGATGGGCCTCCTGCCAAGTGTCCCGCTCAAGCTGCGGGCGGGTCGTTTGCGGTGGGCTCCTCGCGAAGACCCCGCGTGAGA
>CAZPEM010000147.1:0-5042 GCA_964585575.1 uncultured Chitinophagaceae bacterium | reverse complement strand
TCAAGCTGCGGGCGGGTCGTTTGCGGTGGGCTCCTCGCGAAGACCCCGCGTGAGAATGGCTCCACGCAGGAATGCGGCTAGCCGCCGGAGTCCATCTCGATGGTCAGCCTTCGGAAGTTCGAATGGGAGGCGATTGCGGGGCTCGTCGCGGCGGTGGTGGCCATCATCCTCCACTTCCTGCATGTCACCGATGTGAACGTGCTGCGTGTCATCACGCTCGTGTTGGTGGCCCTCCTGTTCTTGCGGGACCTGCGCAGTGAGGAACGTTGGACTTCGATGGAAGCCGCTTCACAGCTCTCCGTGCGGCTTCTCGAGGAGATCAAGGAAACGACCCACCCGGCGGAGATCGATCTCATCGGCCCCGCCCATATCCGCCACGCCACGATCCAGTTCGCCAAACGCGCCCAGGGCGAGGTGGTCTGGTTCAATGCCTGCCCGCAGATGTTCGAAAGCACGGAACTCTGCGACGTGATTCTCCGTCCCTTTCTCGACAACCCGGGGGTCACCGCGCTGCGGCTCGTGCTCGATCATGCGCAGCGGGAGCACTGGCAGGCCCGGGTGGAAGCGACGCTCGCGGCCTATCAAGGCAACGGCATCGTAACGCCGCCCATCTGGGCCGACCTCGACTCGGGCGTTTCGTTCGTGCTTGCGGAGGCCGACGTCATCGAGGGAAGGGGCGAGGCACTTGTGAGCTTCTGGGGGGAGCCATTCATGGCGGTGCACCACGACCGCAGGATCCCGGGCTACATCATCCGCGTCCGAGAGCACTCCGAACTCATCGGCCGCTTTCGCGAGGTCGAACGGGCGGCACGCATGCCCTGAAGCCGTCCGGTGATCGGCCGCCGCGCCGAACTGTCCGGCATGGCGAGCCGCTGCTCGTCGCCCGTGCAGTCTTCGGGAATGCCTGCAAGCGAAGGATGAAAGGTTCCCCCGAGGTTCCAAGCGATGAACACCCTCTCTCGCCGCTCAACTATCGCTGCATCCTTGGCCTGCTGGGCCATGCCGCCGCGGCCCGCCTCCACCGACGAGCCCGGGGAGCCAGCCGTCGATGCTGCTGCAGCGGTGACAGCGGCCGAAGACCTGATGCGTGAGCATGGGGTTCTGAATCGGCTCTTGCTTGTCTACGAAGCGGCGTTGTCGCCACCTGCATCGGGCCTGGAAACCATTCACGAAGTGCTCCACGGGCCAGCTTCGCTGATCCGCAGCTTCCTCGAGGACTACCACGGCCTGCTGGAGGAGAGGTTCATCTTTCCGGAGTTCGACCGGAATAGAGCACCGGGAGTTTGGAAAAGACGGATTTGCCGGGACGCTCCAGCAGGTCTCGCGACTCGAGCAGCACGTGGGAGTCACGAGCCTGGAGATCTACAACCCCCTTGAACACGCCGAGGTCTCTCCATGAGCGAGCACACCTACAGAATGATCGAACTGGTCGGGTCTTCGCACATGAGCATCGAGGCGGCCGTGCAAAACGCGGTTGCAAAGGCGGGCCAGGATGAACCACGACTGCGATGGCTCGAGGTTCTCGAAACCCGCGGCCACATCGAGGACGGCAAGGTCGCCCACTGGCAGGTGCGAGTGAAGATCGGTGCGACCCAGGACACCTGATAACAGATCGTGTCACGCCTGGAGACACACCCCATGTTCCATCATGTTTCGCTGATTGCTGTTGCCATGTGCTTCTCGCTTCTCGTCCCCGCTGGCGAGGCGGCGGAGCACGCCGCCGTGAAGGAAAAGTGCATCACGGCCTGCAACGACTGTCTGCGAGCCTGCCGCGAGACCTGCAAAAAGATGGCTGGGCATGAGGCCTGCCTCGAGCCCAGGAATCTCGGGGCGTAGCGGCCGCACATGGAAAAATCTGCTGGGGACGGTCGTCATTTCGAGGTGACACCGCGAGAATGCTAGGCGTTCGTAGAAGCATTCACGCTCACCCTCGAGGATCGCTCCATGCCCGCGCCCCGATTCGCCATGCTGCTGGCCAGTTTGTTCATGCAGGCGGTCGCGGACACAACCCTGCTCCCGCTCCTGGACTTTGCCCGCCCCGAGGCGGCTGCACAATGGCAGACCGTGAACGATGGTGTCATGGGTGGCGTTTCAGACGGACGGCTCAAGATCACCGAAGAGAAGACACTCGAGTTCTTCGGCACGCTCTCGCTCGAAAACAACGGCGGATTCGCGTCGGTCCGCACGAAGCCCACGGAACTCGACATCAAGGCTGGGGATGCCCTCGTCGTCCGGGTGAAAGGCGACGGCCGGGAATACGTCCTGAACATCTACACGAAGAGCCGCCGGATGGCTTTCTCGTACAGAGCCCCGCTGCCGACCGCGAAAGACGAGTGGCGGGAGGTCGCGATTCCGCTCGCCGACTTCACCCCCACGGCGTTCGGGAGGCGGGTTCAGGGCATGGGGCCGGTCGATCCCACCCAGATAAATGGCCTCGGCTTCATGCTCAGCGACAAGAAGCCCGGCAAGTTTGCGATGCAGGTCGAGTGGGTGAAGGTGGTGCGGGCGGGCGACTAGGCCGGCCCTCGCGGTCGCTCGCACCAACCTCGCGAAAGCACAAGGTGGTTACCCGCTCTGGCAACAGGGCGGGAGGATACGCGTCGGCCGCGTGCCCCGGCGAAGCTTTCGAGGTGCCCCGCTAGCTGACGAGCGAGCTCGAAAGCAGCTTCCTTTCCTTCGAGTGGAAAGGGGTGCGAGATGCCGATCGCGAGGCTTTCAATTCGGCCGACGCCGGGAAACCACCTGCACAACCTGTGGTGCAACAACGGGTCGTGGTGGGTCCACTACACGGTGAACTGGGACGGCCGGAAACGCCGAATTCGCCGGTCACTCGGGACCTCACGGCACCGTCGCCGGGGCCGAGATGACCGGCTGGCTCTGCCCGGCCCTGCAGCTTTACTTCGAGGGGGCACCTCCCCGGATCTTCGTGAAGGCCGAGAAGCTCCCCCGCGGCGTGAATCTGATCTGGACACCACGAGGCGACATCGAGCCGAGGCGGTTCGTCGAGGCCCCGATGAACGCATCGAATCGACGACGAGCCACACGCCTGCGCAGAACCACCCCACGACGAAATACCTGGTGAAGTCCGTCCACAGACTCATGCGGCACCAGCCTCTCTCCAGCCGAACTGCAGGTCACGAAACCAAGGCCATGTGACGGCCGGTCGTGACGGCTGCATGGGTGCCGCCGTTAGCGGACAAGGGCCGCAACAGCCACGAGCATTCCCAAGACCGCGACCACGCCGGCGATCACGAGGACCAGACACCACGGACGGTCCGACTGCAGATCCGGTTGCAGGCGGCTTTCCGGAGGTTCGTGATCCAGCCCCGTAGACCGGCCCTAATTCATCCGGATCATCGTCGAGCCGTCATTCGGGCATTTCTTGACACCCATCGTGCCGTACTCCTGAATCAGCTTGCACTTCGGGCAGCGGTACTTGTACGTCTTCGGCGCCGCGAGCCCCTGCCCGCCGCCGAAAAAAACCACCGTCCCAACGACGGCCGCGAAGAACAAACCTCTCCTCAGGATTCGTCTGGCCATTGAAGAAGCCTCCGGGACCGGTACGCGCACTTCCACTCGACCGATGGTACACCCCCTCCGCGTATGGACACAAGGGTATCATCGAGGGGAATCGGTAAACTGCAACGCGATGGACCGAGGTTGTCCACACCGACGGCTCTCTCGTGTGGTGCGAGGAGCTACCCGACTGGACGCCTGCTTCCAAGATTCGCGGGCTATTCACCGCACAAGCAGAGGCTTCGCGATGCACTGACGAAGAAGCAAGAAGAGGCGGCAAGGCCCAAATATTACGAAGAGCCGGATCATTTCTTCTGGCAGTCCGGACGGATATACGATCTCGCAAGTCCCACACTGGCGTCGCTGATCTTGACAACGACACTCCCTCGTCAAGAAGCGTGAAAAAGCAAAGTCCGAAGGAGTTGTGGCAGGAGATCGCCGGAAGCCTTGCCGGAGAATCGACCGTCGGACTGGAGATGGAATCTCCGGCCAAACTCCTCGCCGTCGTGCATCCCGCCGTTGCAGAAACACTGCGTCGCCGCAACCCACATCGAGGATCGCCCAGGAGCCTGGTTGACGCGTGACACCCACTCTCTGGCGGCGGTGAAGATCTCCCGGGGGGCCATCCAGTCGGCGTCCACGATCGACCGGTAGACATGCAACTGATCGAACCACCGGGCGGCTTCGTGGGGATCGTGGTGAGGCCCTTGGCCGCTGGCGGATGGCATGCTCATGAGCACTCGGGTGCGCGTCAGAGGGGGCCCTGGCTGGCGGGCTTTCCCAGGATGCCCTCCAGTGCCGATAACACTCTCACGATGCCCGCCCAGACGTACCTTCCCGGCCCGACGCCCAACACCGTGCGGTCGCCCTCTGGCCAGATACTTCCGGTGCCCGCTGGCTGGGCATTGCTCCCGCCCGGCGATGCCGCCCTGACTCGCCGCGTGAAGGCCGCCGGAGACCACTGGCTCGTCCAGGAAAAAGTCGGCCGGAAGATCTTCTCCCGGGGAGTCTGGGCACCACGGGAGACCATTGAGCAGGTCCAGAAAACCTTGGCCGACGAGCGAGCCACGGAGGCCTATTCGCGACGCCGTGAGGCCGACTCGAAACGCCGGAGTGCCCAGCAGGAGGAGTACGTCGAAGACTTCCAGGCGGCGGTGCTGGCATTCCTGGCGTTTCAAGGGCGACACGCCGAGGTTGCTCAGCGACTCGCCAAGGCCGTTGCCGACCATGCCACGCCCGTTGGCAGCGGCACCGTGGCCCGAACGAAGCGGATTCCCATCGAGCGACGGGCAGAGGCCGCGGTCATCGCCTGGATGCGGCACCAGACGACGGGATACGACTCGATGAAGATCGCCCGGGTGAAGGGGCAGCGGCGAGAGGTCCGGCGGATGCTCGCCCAGCGGTCCAAGGAACTTCTCGGGGCATACCGGCGCGGGGAGGCCGTTTCTGCTGACTGTCCGCTGGCCCGCGCGCTCTCGTCGCCCCGGTGACGACCGGGCTGCCTTGGAAATCCTGATCCAGGCAAT
>CAZPEM010000146.1:0-8187 GCA_964585575.1 uncultured Chitinophagaceae bacterium | reverse complement strand
GCGGCCATCGTCGTGGCCGCGACCGGCGTTCCCGTCGCGAAGCACGGCAACCGGGCCGTGTCGAGCCGCACCGGTTCGGCCGACGTGCTCGAGGCCCTCGGGGTCAGGGTCGATCTCGCGCCGAACCAAGCGGCCGAGTGCCTCGAGGAACTCGGGCTCTGCTTCTGCCTCGCGCCGATCCATCATCCGGCGATGGCTCGGGTCGCGGCGGTGCGACGGTCGCTCGGCAGGCCGACGGTGTTCAATCTCGTCGGTCCCCTTTGCAACCCGGCGGCCGCAAGCGTGCAGGTGATCGGCGTGGGGCGGCGGTCCGCCCGCAGGCCGCTTGCGACCGCCGCCGCGATGCTGGGGCTGCCGAGGGCCGTGGTGGTCTCGGGGGCAATCGGGGGCGTCGATGGATCCGCCCCCTCCGGGTGGCTCGACGAGGTGAGCCTCTTCGGCCCCACGGACGTGATCGACGCGCGGGAGCCCGCCCGGCCGGTCGAGGAGCCCCTCGACCACGATTTCGACGAAGCCCGGCTGGCGGAGACCCGACTCACGGAAACACGCTGGACGCCCGAGGAGTTCGGGCTCGACACCCTGCCCGTCGGACGGTTCGCCGAGCTCCATGTCGACGGGCCCGTGGCAAGTGCCGCCGCGATCCGGGAGGTGCTGTCTGGCCGGGACGGTACGCGGCGGGACGTGGTCGTGCTCAACGCGGCCGCCCTGCTGCGGGCCTCGGCCACCTCGGGCAACGCCCAGACGGCGAGGGAGGTCGCGGAGGAGGCGATCGACTCGGGCCGGGCCGCGCGCCTGCTCCAAACGCTCGCGAGAAAGTCGCAGGCGTTTTCGAGAGACCCATCGACGGCATGAGGCCGTAGGATGACTCGACGATGCAACTCGACGTCATCCAGATCGATCCGGTTCCTGCGACCGCTCCTGCCTCGCCGAAGCCATGCTGCGCAAAGCATGAGGCGGGCTCGCTCGGCTGGACCTGCCCGATGCACCCGGACGTGACGAGCGGCTCCCCGGGGAACTGTCCCGTCTGCGGCATGAAGATGGAGCCGATCGGGATGGCTGCCGCGATGAAGACCGGCGACGAGACCCGCAGGCTGATCGTTTCCGCGGTGCCCGCCACGATCGTGTTCGCCCTCGGCATGCTCGCGATGCTCGGCCACGCCTTCCCATCGGCCTTCCCACCGGCCGCATGGGTGACCCGCCTTCCGGGCCGTGGCTGGATCGAACTCGCCCTCGCCACGCCGGTCGTCTTCTTCGGAGGCTGGCCGATCCTGAAGGAAGGCTTCGAGGGATTTCGTCGCGGGCAGCCGAACATGTTCTCGCTCGTCGCCCTCGGCGTGATCGCGGCCTGGGGCTACAGCGTCGTCGCCACGGTCGCGCCGTCGCTCTTTCCGCCGCCGTATCGGCAGGCCCACGGCGGCGTGGAGACGTTCTTCGAGTCGGCCGCGATGATCGTCGTGCTCGTGCTCGCGGGGCAGTTGCTCGAGTCGAGGGCTCGCCGCGGCACGACGGAGGCGATCCGGACGCTCATGAACCTCTCGCCCCCGACCGCGGAGCGGATCGTGGATGCCGGCGAGGTCCGAACCGAGTCGGTCCCCATCGTCGCCGTCCGTGTCGGCGACCGGCTCCGCGTGCGTCCCGGCAGCCGCGTGCCTGTCGACGGGATCCTGCTGGAAGGAGACACCGAATCCGACGAGGCCCTGCTCACCGGCGAGCCGCTGCCGGTCGCGAAGCATCCGGGCGACAGGCTCCTCGGCGGGGCGATCAACGGCGCGGGCTCGATCGTCATGGAGGCCTCCGCTCTCGCCTCCGACTCGCTCGTCGCGAGGATCGCGAGGCTCGTGCGGGAGGCGCATGCCCGCCGCGCGCCGATCGAGAAGCTCGCCGACCGCGTGTCGGCCGTGTTCGTCCCGGCCGTGCTCGTGGTCGCGCTGCTCACCTTCCTCGCGTGGCTCGCGTTCGGCCCGGAGCCGAGGGGATCACTCGGCCTCGTGTCGGCGGTGAGCGTGCTCGTGATCGCCTGCCCCTGCGCGCTCGGGCTGGCGACGCCGCTTGCGATGACGGTGGCCGTCGGACACGGCGCCCTTCAAGGAATCCTCGCGCGGTCCGCCGAGGCGATCGAGAAGCTCGCGGCCTGCGACACGATCTATTTTGACAAGACCGGCACGCTCACCGTCGGCAGCCCGAGGATCGTGTCGAGCGGGCTGTTCGGTGCGACCGCCGATGACGGCGAGGCCGAGCGGAGGCTTCTCGCCGACTGCGCCGCCGTCGAGCAGGCGAGCGAGCACGCGCTGGCGAAGGCGTTCGTCGTCGCGGCGAAGGAGAGCGGGCTGCGGGTGCCGCCGGCCACCGGCGTCACGGTCGCGATTGGCCGTGGCGTCGAAGGAATGGTCGAAGGACGTCGGGTCGTCGTCGGAACCGCCGCCTTCGTCGCCGAACGGATCGGCGACGCATCGATGCCCGCGGTCACCCCCGGTCGAGAGTCGGACACGCTCGTGGCCGCCGGAATCGACGGCCGGCCGGTCGGGTGGTTTGCGATCCGCGACGTGCCGAGGCCCGATGCCGCCGACGCGATCCGCGACCTCGCCGCCCGCGGCTATCGCCTCGCGATGCTCTCGGGCGACGCCCCACCGGCCGCCCGCCATGTCGCCGACGCGATCGGCCTCGCGGAGGCCCACGGCGGGCTCTCGCCGGAGGACAAGCTCGCGCGGATCGAGCGGGCGATCGCGGACGGCGCCGTGGTCGCCTTCGTCGGCGACGGCATCAACGACGCCCCCGCCCTCGCGGCGGCCGACGTCGGGATCGCGATGGGCAGCGGCGCCGACGTCGCCCTCGAGACGGCCGACGTGACGCTCCTCTCCGGAGGCCTCGCCGCCGTGCCGCGGGCGTTCGACCTTGCGAAACGGACGATGCGGACGGTCCGCCGCAATCTCCTGCTCGCCTTCCTCTACAACGTGCTTGCGATCCCGGTGGCCGCCGGTGCGTTCCACCCGCTCCTTGGGCATGTCACGAGCCCGATGCTCGCGGCCGTCGCGATGACCGCAAGCAGCCTGTCGGTGATCGCCAGTTCGCTGGCGCTTGCCCGCCGCTGACCGCCGACGGCCTACAACGGAACCACGAGGCCGTCGTAGGCGAGTTCGACGCCAGCGGGCAGCGTGGCCGAGACCGCGGCGTGCGCGATCTCGTGCGACATGTGGATGAGGAGTGTCCGCTTCGCGTTCACGCGGCGGGCCACCGCGAGAGCCTCATCGAGCGAGAAGTGCGTCGGGTGCCGCGAGGGCCGCAGGCAGTCGACGATGAAGCACTCGAGCCCCTCGAGCCGCGCGAAGGTTTCCTCCGGAATCGCATTGGTGTCGGTGCAGTAGGCGAGATTTCCGAACCGGAAGCCGAGCACGTCCGAGGCTCCATGCACGAGCCGCAGCGGCACCACCCGCATCCCGAGCAGCTCGAACGGCTCCGTGGAGATCCTGTGAAACTCCACCTTCGGCACGCCGCCCCCGGGCACCGGCACCGACTCGAAGGCATAGTCGAAGGCACGGCGAATTCGGCGCTCCACCCGCTCCTCGCAGTAGAGCGGCATCGGTCGCCCCATCCGGTAGCAGAGCGGGCGAATGTCGTCGAGGCCGTAGACATGATCGACGTGGTCGTGTGTGTAGAGCACGGCGTCGATCCTCGCGATCCGCTCGCGGAGCAGCTGGCTCCTGAGGTCGGGGGTCGTGTCGATGAGCAGGTTGCCGCCGGGCAGGCCGAGCACCGCGCTTGTCCGGGTGCGGGCGTCGCGGGGGTCGCCGGCGGAGCATGTGTCGCAGCCGCATCCCACCGTCGGAACGCCGACGCTCGTACCGGTGCCCAGGAAAAGGCACCGGCCGGAGAGGTCGCGGGAGGTGGCCTGCGGGAACGTCATGCTCGTCCGGGGGTGACCGGGGCCTGCCTGATGGTTGCGAAAGAGACCGGTTCAAGGTAGGGTTCGACCTTCAGGATACACGCCCCAGGAGCCCCCCATGATCGACCCCGCCAAGAAGGCCTTTTCGCTGTTCGAGGAGTTCAAGAACTTCGCCCTCAAGGGCAACGTCGTCGATCTCGCCGTCGGCGTGATCATCGGCGGCGCCTTCGGCAGCATCGTCAAGAGCCTCGTCGACAACATCATGATGCCGCTCGTCAGCCTCGTGATGCCGGGGGACGCCGGCTACGAGAAGTGGGCGATCACCGTCGGCGAGAAGACGATTCCCTACGGCAAGTTCCTGGCCGACATCGTGAGCTTCCTGATCCTGGCGCTCGCGCTTTTCATCTTCATCGTGAAGTTCCTGGGATGGATCATGAAGACGAAGGCGGCTGAGCCGGCCGCACCGCCGCCGCCCACGAAGGACCAGGAACTCCTCACCGAGATCCGCGACCTCTTGAAGGCTCGATAGGCCTCCGGGATCGCGATTCAACCCGCCCTGCCCGGAGGAGGAATTCCGATGCCGTCCGCCACGAGGCGACTTTCACCGCCCGTGTTCGTGCCGCTCGTGCTCGCGCCGTTCGCATTCACGCTGTGCACGGCGACGCTTGCGGCGCGGGTGATCGGAGCCGAACCTTCCGCCGACGCGGGCGACGACGTCACCGTGCGGGTCGTGACGGAGCGGCCGCAGCCGATGCTCGCCGCGGCGACGCCGAGGTATCGGGCGGTGAGGCTCTCCAGCGATGCGAGCAGCAGTGCGATCCTCGAATCGCTCGCGAAGTCCGACGCGACCTTGTCGTTCGCCGAGACGCCGCTTCGCGACTGGATCGCCGCAATCGGCAAGAAGGCCGGCATCGACGCGGGGCTCGACATGAAGCCGCTCGAAGACGCCGGCATCGACCTCGAGTCGCCCGTCTCAGGCAGTTCGGCCGGCCGGCCGCTCCTCCAGGCCATCCGGTCGATGCTCGACCCGCTCGGACTGACCGCCGTCGTGCGGCACGGCCGGCTGCTCGTCACCACACACGAGTATTCGCAGGACCCGGCCTACCTCGAACGGTTTCTCTACCCGATCCTTCCGGGCAGCGACCCGGAGGAGGTCCGCGATCTCATCGAATCCATGATCGCGCCGGAGACGTGGGACTCCGTCGGCGGTTTCGCCACGGTCCGCCCCCTGCCGGCCGGCTTTGGCTCGGGGCTCGTCGTGAGCCAGACGGAGGAGAACCACGAGCGGATCGCCGCCCTCCTCGGAGGCATCGATCAGGCGATCTGGAATCGGGCGGGCGAGGGCCCTGCCGCCCGCGTTCTGCGAACCTACTCCGTCGCCGACCCTCGTGGCCGCGAGGAGCTTGCCGCCGGCCTCGTGAAGCTCTGCAACGACGCCCTCCCGGAGGGCAAGGATCCCGAGGCGACGGTGCAGGTGATCGGCGACTCGCTCGTCGTGCAGTCTGGCTCCAGAGCCTTTCACGTCATGGCCGCCGCGATCATCGCGTCGATCGACGGCGTCGACTCCCTGCTCATCGAAAAGGATGAGGCCGACGACGATCCGCCGGAGCCAGCCGGCACGGTGCAGGCGACGTCTCTGCGGCAGGTCCGCCTGCGAACACAGCCCCCATGAGAGAAGATCGCCATGAAACGTGCCCTTCCTCGCGGGCCGGAACTGCTCGAACGTCGCGATCTGCTGGCAACCGACACGATCCTCGACTTTTCGATCCCGGCCGACCTGCCTGAAGGCCACCACGTCTTCGTCGCGATCTGGGGAACGGAGAACGACGTCGCCTCCAACCAGCGGGTGCTGCAACCGAAGGCGGGCAGCCAGGGCTCGTTCGAGTTCGTGCTCAATCCCGCGTCGCCGACGGTCATCGACGTCTCGAAGCTCACCGGCAACCAGATCACGCTGCCGCTCTCGAACGTCGAAATGGGAAACTACGGCGGCATCACCGGCGGCGAGGTCGTGATCTTCGTCGCCCCGTCCGCAGCGCCGCCGGCCTTCCCGCTCAATGCGTCGAACGTGGCGACCGTGCCCACGGTGACGACCTACCCCGACACGCTCTTCACGCTCTTCGAGTGGGCGTACGTGGAAGGGAGCTCCGGGAGCTACGGGCTCGACATCGACCTCTCGGAGGTCGATTAGATCGGCTTTCCGATCTCCGTCGCCACGACGCCCTCTTCGGCCGCGCCCTTTCCGCTCTCGGTCGTCGGCATGGCGCCCAGCCGGGAGGGGCACCTACCACCGCACTCGTGCTCACGGCCGCCGACGGCTGTCTGCACGACGTCGGCGACGGGCTTACCGACGTCGCCTCGCGGGATGGCGGCACGGGCATCTGGACCGCGTGGCTCGCCTCCACCACGGCCGGCGGGCCGCCGACTCAGGTGGCGATGGCGACCTGGCCGACGGGCGAGATCTGGTCCGACTTCCTCGTCGGCGACTTCACGGGGGACGGCACGGCCGACATCGCCGGCCGCAACACCCACGGGGACTGGCAGGTGATTTCGAAGTCCGGCGGCACAGCGACCTCGCCGACCTTCACGTCCCAGCTCTGGATCACCGGACAGCCGACCGTCCGCGATCTCGGCGACCTCGTCGTCGGCGATTTCGACGGCGACGACCGCGACGACATCGCCGGCCGGCGGCCAAACGGAACCTGGTGCTACATCCACCAGCAGGAGCAGGACGGCTCGATCGTCGCCTCGCGGATGGCCCGCTGGACCACGAACATGACCTGGTCGATGGTGGTCGTCGGCAACTTCACGGACGACGCCTCGGGCCGCGAGCAGATCGCTGGCCGCAACTCCAACGGCGTCTGGTGGATGATCTCGCCCGACCCGCAGCCGGCGGCGTTCACCAACACGAAGATGACGCCCTGGTCACGGGCCTTCGCCTGGGCCGACGCGGTCGTGGGCGACTTCACCGGCGACGGCCGCGACGACATTGCGGCGAGGCGGCTTTTCAACAACGCCGACCCGTCGAAGAAACTCAACAGCTGGTTCGTCATCAGCTGCCCATCCGCCACGTTCCAGACCACGAACGTCGGCAAGTGGTCGGGCGACGACTCCTGGCTCGACATCCGCGCCGGAGACTTCCTCGGCAACGGCCTCGCGGGGATCGCGGGCCGCTCCGCCTCGACCGGCAACTGGCAGGTTCTGCAGAAGTCGGGAGGCTCGTTCGCCTCCACCGACTTCGGCGGCGGCTGGTCGCCGGCGGGCGACTCCTGGCAGATGTTCGCCGGCTTGTTCGACCCCGCCGACGCCGGCCCAAACAAGAAGACGGGCCTCCTCGGCCGGGCGCTGACGGGCACCTGGGTCCGATCGCTCTCCAACGGCGAGAGCTTCACGACGACGCCCGCCGGCGGCTATCCGTGATCGGGGGCCGCGATTCTCGCGTGCGTCGGGCAGGATTCGCGCATCGTTCGCCTTGACCCACGCGCGCCCGCGCCGCGACAATCCCGGGATGGAATTCCTCGAAAACCTTTTCGACGGCGTCTCGAACGTCGCCGCCGCCGCGAGCTCCCGGCTCCAGCGGCTCTTGATCGGCCTCTTCGGCTCCTCGAACGCCCGGATGCTCCGGAAGCTCGAGCCGAAGGTGGAGGCGATCAATTCGCACGAGCCGAAATACCGGGGCATGACCGACGCCGAATTGCGGGGGCAGACCGCCGAATTCCGCCGTCGGCTCGAGGCCGGTGAGACCCTCGACGACATCCTCGTCGAGGCCTTCGCCGTCTGCCGCGAGGGGGGCCGCCGGTTCCTCGGGATGCGGCACTACGACGTGCAGCTCATCGGCGGGATGGTGCTCCACTCGGGGGCGATCGCCGAGATGATCACCGGCGAGGGCAAGACGCTCGTCGCCACGCTCCCGGCCTACCTCAACGCCCTCGAGGGAAAGGGTGTGCATGTCGTCACGGTCAACGACTACCTCGCCCGCCGCGACATGGAATGGATGGGGCCGCTCTACATCGGCCTGGGGCTCACGGTCGGCGCGATCCAGTCGGGCATGGACCCGGCGGAGCGGCAGAAGGCCTACGCCTGCGACATCACCTACGGCACGAACAACGAGTTCGGCTTCGACTACCTCCGCGACAACATGCGGATGGCGGCGAGGGGCGACGACCGCTTCGCCAAGCACGTCCAACAGAGCCAGGGGCCGCTCAACTTCGCGATCGTGGACGAGGTGGACAACATCCTCATCGACGAGGCCCGCACCCCGCTCATCATCTCCGGCCCCGCCCACGACGACGTCACGAAATACTCGAAGG
>CAZPEM010000145.1:0-8197 GCA_964585575.1 uncultured Chitinophagaceae bacterium | reverse complement strand
CTCGGCAGTCACTCGCACATCTGGAGCACCTTTCCGCGGGAGGTGCGGTTCATCACCGATTCGGGTGGATTGCTCGACCTGGTCCTCGGCCCGCGGACTCGAATAGAGTACCTGGAGGAACGGCTTCCTCCCGAGGGGCTCGGCAGGTCGATCAGCCGGAGGCTCGCGTCGCTCGTCGGATCGAAAAAAAGCCGTCAGGAGACGGACCTGGCGGGATTCCTCCGGGGCATGCAAGGCCGTTGGTGGCTTCGAACCGGGCCGACCGGCACGCCGAGAGGCCTTCACCGCGGATTCGACCGCGAGTCGTTCCTGGAACACGTGGCCGCGTTCGAGGCTGCCTGCCCGCGCGGGGCTCGCGAGGCCGCGGCAGTGCTCGTCGACGGCCTGCTCGGCGAAAAGGCCGCGGCGGAGGGGGCGACGGCCTTCGTCGACACGACCCCGCCGAACGCCGAAAACGCGCACCGCATCATCGACCTGTTTCCCGAGGCCAAGGTCGTGCACGTCGTCCGGGACGGCCGGGACTCGGCGGCCTCCGTCGTCAAGAAGAAGTGGGGGCCCGACCGGCACCTGCAGGCGCTCGAGTGGTGGTACGACCGCACGCTGCGTGCGCACCGGTCGCTCGCGCGGTGCCCCGCGGAGAGCGTGCTCACGGTCAACATGGACGCGCTCGTGCTGCACGACCGTGATCGGCAGTTCGACCGACTGTTCGCCTTCCTGGGGTGCGAGCCCGACGCCGAAGCCCGGCGGTTTTTCGACGAGAAGGTCCGTGCCGACAAGGCCCACCAGGGCCGCTGGCGGGAGGACGTCTCGCCGAAGCTCCTGAAAACATTTGACGAGGCTTACCGCCGCTTCCACGCGGTACTGACCGCCGAGGGCGTGCCGCTCCCGCCGGCTCACTCGAGCCCGTAGGCTCCCGCCATCGGCATGTCGAGGCTGCTGCCGCGGGTCGCGAACTGCGTCTGCGAGACAAAACGCGGCAGCAGGTTGAACGTCACGCCGACGTTCTGGCGGCTGTAGTCGACGTTGAAGCCGAACGTCATGAGAAACGACTCGCCGATCCGGACGAGCTGGAACTGCTGGCCGATGTTGCGGCCGGTGAGGTCGACCGCACCACCGAAGGAGCTCGCCCACTTCGGGCTCATGCGGTAGGTGTAGCTGCCGACGAGGACGCTTGCGTCGATCGGGCCGGCGAACGAGTTGTAGCCGAGATAGAGGCTGCCCCGGCTCGTGCGGTTGAGCATCGCGCCGACGGTGTAGAGCTGCTGGCCGCGGTTGAAGAAGTCGACGTCGGCGGTCGAGAGCAACACGGTGCGGTCGCCGACGTGCCACTTGAAGTCGTACTGCCAGAGGCCCATCGCCTGGCCGAAGTTCTGGCTCGTCGTCGGGAAGACCTCGCCGTCGATGTCGAACGTGATCCAGTCGATGATCCGCCTGTTGCCGATCGGCCCCCGCTTCGTCTGCCAACGCTGCCGCAGGCCGAGACGGAAGGCGGTGAGGTCGTCCACAAGCTCCGTCGGCCCGGTCACCCAGTCGCCCGCACCCCGACGAATGGCGTAGGTCCGCGGGTCGTACTTGTTGTCGGGGCCGAAGATGAAGGGAGCCTGCAGGGGGCTGATCGCGCCCGAGCCGAACGGCGCCCCGAAGTCCCAGTAGGGGATGTTGCGGCGGTACTGGTTGATCGCGTCGTCGTCGATCTGGTCCCAGAGCGGAAAGCGATTGATCGGCTGGGTGCTCGTGGCATAGCTGAAGTCGAGGTCGAAGACCACCTTGTGCGCGAGACCGTGGACGTTCCAGAGCTGGCTCTCGACGTCGTTGTCGGCCGTCCAGAAGGGGACGCTCGAACGGATGCCAACCTGGCCGTAGGCGCGATTGATCGCGCCGCCGGGCGTGTTGGGATCGGTGGCGGAGAGCGACTGGCCCCAGTGGCCGAGCTCGCCGAGCGCGTAGGGCACGAACTTCACGACCCCCGCCTGGAACGGCAGGTCGAGCTCCTGCCGCGTCGTGAACCGTTCGCCGAGGACGTTCGCCTCGTAGGGAAGCAGGGTGAAGAACTGGCCTCCCTGGTTCGCCGCCGGGGCCTGCGGGAGCTGCTGCCGCGCGTAGGCGGCGCCGGAGTGGGAGTACCAGGTGACGGCGTCGTTCAGGAGCGGCTGGCCCAGGACGTAGTGGTCGAGCCGTGGCCACCACTCCGTCTGTGTGAAGAAGGGATTCACCCGCACGCTCGTGAGGAGCCGCAGCTGGCGGTTGTCGATCGGCCGGCGGATGTCGAGCCAGGTCCGCTGCTCGTATCCCTCCTCCCACTCCGACTCGTAGTACTGCTCGAGGAAGTTGTAGTCGCTGATCCAGCCGGCCGTGCCGCGGAGCTGCCAGTCACCGCCGAGCTGCTGCCGGTGCCGCCAGAAGGTCCGGCCGCGGAAGCTGTTCGGGAATTCGAGATCCCGGCGGTAGAGACCGACGTTGTCGATCCCGCCGTCGTTGATGAACCAGCCGTCGAGGACGCCGTTGGCTGGCGTGCCGAGGAGGAACTGCGGGCGGTTGTAGAGCAGCGACGTGCCGGCCGCGGGGCCTCGCAGCGCCAGGTAGTCGACGTCGAAATCCCAGTCGACGCCGTCGGGCTGGCGGCGGATCCCGAACACCTGGAAGGCGTCCCAGCTCGTGAGCACCTGTGTGCCGAAGATCCGGTCGTTCTTCACCTGGAGGCTGTTGATGTAGAAGGTCGGCTTCTTCGCGGTCGTCGCGAACGTCGGCCACCAGAGCACGGGCACGCCGAGCATGCGGATCGTGTTGCCGCGGCTGGTGATGAATTGCTGATGCTCGACGGCGGGCTCTCCGGTTTCGGGATCGACCGCCGTCTGGCCGAACGGGCCCGCCAGCGGCACCTGCTCGTCGGTGAACTGGATCTCGCGGGAGCGGAATTCCCACGTGGGGTCGCCCATGCGGCTGCTCGTGAGACCGGCGTTGCTCGCGATGAATCGGCTGCGGTCGATCTGCTGGATCACGTCGGCACGCAGGCGGACGAGGCCGGCGTAGTTTGCGGCGGGGGTGAGCATCATCGCGCCCGTGATCTGGCCGGCGGAGCGGGGCACGTCGTAGTACATGCTCATCGCCTCGACCACCCGCTGCCCCTGGCGGAAGATGACGTTGCCCTCCATGTAGAGTTCGAGCGGCGTGTCGGCCGACTGGGCCGAGTTGCCCTGGAGGTCGGGCTGGGCCTGCGCCTGCGTCCAGATGACGACCCGGTCGGCGGAGATGTCGAGCGGCCCTGCCGGATCGACGCCGTCGATGACGAGATTGACCCCGGAGGTGATCACGCCGATCCACTCGGTGCCGCTCGGGCTCGGGAACCACTGGGCGTTCAGCGGCGTGCTCGATCGCGGGAAGGCCCGCAGACGCCGCGCGACCCTGGCGGGCGCGACCACCGCGGCCGCCGGCGTCTGCCCATACTCGGAGAACTGCGCCTGGAGGACCGCTTCGTCGTCGGCCGGATCGCGGTTGGCCGTCGCGGTCTCCGCGGCCGCCTGGTAGACCGCGGGCCTCGCCGACGCCGGCACGATCGACGTGAAGTCGAGCTTCGGATCGCGGACCACGTGAAACCGGCCCGCCCAGCGGGGGCCGCGGATCGTCCCGGTCGCGGTTGCGGTGCCCTTCGAAGAGACGGCGACGTCGCCCGCCATCCGCACGAGGATGGTTCGCGGCGCCGGCGTGGGGAGCTCGGCTTGGTCGCCCGACCCCGGCCCGGCGTCGCCGGCATCGCGTTCGATCCAGGCGACCGCCTCGTGGGCCTTCGCCTCGACGCCACCCTGCACGATCGAGACGCCGCCGGTGAGATGCCAGACGTCGTAGACGCCCTCGGTCCACCGCGACGCCTGCCCCGCGCGGATCGTCATCTCCTGCGTGGGCTCGATCGCCGGCACCTCGATCCTGCCGGCCTCCTGGATCGCCGCGGCAAGGCCACGGGCGGGAAGGGCGGCGAGCGCACCGGAAGGAGACGCCACCGGCGCCGCAGGCGGCTCGGCGCGCACGGGTGCCGCGATCGCGGCGAGCGCGGCGAAAACCACGAGCGATGACGGCGGCGGACGGATCACGCGGAGCGGAATTTCCTGGCGTCGGCGGGGGCCCGAACAAAAAAGCGCGGGACTATAGGTGCGGCTTCGAAAGCGGGTCAAGGCATCGCCGAGGTGATCCGGTAGGATGGGCGGAGTTCTGCGCAAGCCGCGCATGCCCGCTCTCGGTTCCGGAAATCGCCCAATGCCCCACGACCCTTCCGCAGCTTCCGGCTCCCGGCCGTTCCGGGACCGGGTCGCGGCATGGCTCGTGCGTCATCGCGGCTGGCTCGCGGTGCTGGGCGTCGTGGTCGCGATCGCGTCGATCGAGCGGAGCCGGCACCTCGAGTTCTCCCGTTCGATCGAATCGATGTTCGATCGAACGGATGCGTCGCTCGGACCCTACCGGGTCTTGAAACGTGCGTTCGGTTCGAGCGAGGTCGTGCTCGCGGCTTACGAGGATCCCGCCCTGCTCTCCGACGCGGGGCTCGCGCGGCTCGAGGAGGTCACCGACCGGCTCGCGAGTCTGCCGGGCGTGAAGTCGGCGACGAGCCTCGTCTCGACGCCGCTCGGCCGACGGATCGCCGACGACACCGCCGCGTCGCGAACGCTGCTGTCGCTCATGGAGGGCTACGTCGTCGGGAAGGACCGCCGCACGGCGGGGGTCGTGTGCGTGCTCGGCGACACGGCGCGGGCCGACGCCATCGATGCGATCCGCAGGGTCGTGCGGGAGCTGCCCCGGGGCACCGTCGCCGGCGAGCCCGCGATGCTTCGCGACGGCTTCGCGATGCTCGAACGCGACGGCCGCGTTCTCGGGATCGCCTCGGCCCTGCTCTCCGGCGGCGTGATCCTCGCCTGCTTTCGCAGCCTGCGGTGGCTCGTCGTGCCGATGGCGGTGGTCTTGCTCGCCCTCTGGAGCACGCGGGGCATCCTCGCCGTGGCGGGGCTGAAGCTCACGATGGTGTCGGCGATGCTCTCGGCGATGATCACGGTCGTGGGAATCGCGACGGTCGTGCACCTGATCGTCGAGTTTCGCCGGCAGCGCGATTCCAGTCTTTCGCCCGCGGCGGCGATCGAGCGGGCGATCTCCGTGCTGCTCTGGCCGACGGTGGGGGCGATCGTGACCGACTGCATCGGGTTCGGTTCGCTCCTCGCGAGCCGGGTCGGGCCCGTGCACGACTTCGGGCTCATGACCGCGATCGGCGCGGTGATGGTGCTCGTGGCCGTCGGCCTCGTCGTGCCGTTTCTCGCGGTTGCCGGGCGTTTTGACGCCGACCCGAGGCGGGCCTGGGGCGAGGGAAGCCTCGAGCGGGCGCTTGACCGGCTCGTCGGGCACATCGTCGCCCGGCGACGCACGGTGCTCGCGGCCGCGGGGGCGATCGTCGCGATCGCGGCGGCGGGCATGCTCAGGCTCGAAGTCGAGACCGACTTCACGAAGAACTTCCGGGCCGACAGCCCGATCGTGGAGGCCTACGAGATGGTCGAGACGCGGCTCGGCGGAGCGGGAGTTCTCGACGTGCTCCTGCCGATCGGCGGGGCGGTCGACGCCGCGACGCTCGCGAAGGTCGCGTCGCTCGAAGACTCGCTCAGGCAGCTTCCCGGCGGCGACGGGCCTGCATTCTCGAAGGTGATGAGCGTGGCCGACGTCTTCGCCGCGGTCTCGCCCGTGCCGATCGAGTCGCTCGCCCGCTCGGCCCTCGGCGGCATCACCGCGGCCGCCGCGATCGCCGCGATGGAGTCGGGCCTGCCGCAGGTGACGGCCTCGCTCGTCGGCCGCGATCCGGAGGATGGGTCTCGCTGGCTGCGGATCATGCTCCGGGCGAAGGAGCGGCAGCCGACGGAATCGAAACGCAGGATCATCGACGAGACGCGGCGGCTCGCCGCGGGGGCGTTTCCGGCGGCAGCCGGTGGCCGGGAGCCGGGCGTAACGGGATTCTTCGTGCTTTTGTCGCAGCTCGTCGAGCGGATGCTGGCCGACCAGTGGCTCACGTTCGCGATCGCGACGGTGGGGATTTTCCTGGCGCTTGCGATCGGTTTTCGCAGCCTCGTGGTGGCCGGCGTCGCCCTCGTGCCCAACATCGTGCCGATCTTCGTGGTGCTCGGCGTGCTCGGGTGGATCGGCACGCCCGTGAACATGGGCACGGCCATGATCGCCGCGGTGTCGATGGGCCTCTCGATCGACAGCTCGATCCACTACATCGCGGCGTTTCGCCGCCAGCAGCGGGGCGGCGACGCCGTCCAGGAGGCGCTCGCCGGGGCCCACCAGACCGCCGGCCGCGCCATGATCTTCTCGACGCTCGCGCTCGTGGTGGGCTTTCTCGCGCTCGTCACGAGCGGCTTCATCCCGACCGTCTCCTTCGGGGCCCTTTCGGCGGTCACGCTCGCCGGCGGCCTGCTCGGCAATCTCGTGGTGCTGCCGGTGCTGTTGGCCATCGTGGCCCGCACGTCGTAACCTTCTCGGTCAGGCCGGCGACCGAGCCGGCCCATGGCCATCGTTGCAGAGGAGGTGTCGAGTGTCGGAGGAATTTTCCACCGTGAAGGGCAGCCGCGGCATCGTCGCGGAGACGAGGGGCGCGCCGCAGTCGATCGACGCCGAGGTCGTGGTCGTGTTCATGGCCGAAGGGGGCACGGGCTCGGGCGACGCGGCCGCGATCGACGCGGCGACCGGCGGGCTGCTCTCGAAGGTTGCCGCGGCGGGTGAGCTCACGGGCAAGCGGAACGAATGCGTCGTGCTCCACTCGCCGCCCGGCATCAGATCGCCGCAGCTGGTCGTCGTGGGTATTGGCAGACGTGAGTCGGCGGACGCGGGCGCGCTCTTCCAGGCGGCGGCCACGGCGGCGAAGCTCCTCGCAGGCCGAAAGCGTGGCACCGTCGCGTTCGTCGCCGACGGCTCGTGGGGCCCGCGGGAGCTCGAGCACGCCGTGGCCGGCGCGGCCGTGGGGATGAACGGACAGGACCTCTACCGCCGCGAGCGGAAGCGGACCCCCTTCGGCCGCACGGTTTGGCTCGGTGCCGCCGCCGACGCGGTGGACCGTGGCTGCACGCTCGCCGACGGAATCAACCTCGCCCGCAGGCTCGTGAACGGCTCGCCCGACGACATCTATCCGGAGTCGTTCGCCGAGGAGGCCGCCCGGGTCGCCTCGCGGGTCGGCCTCGAGGTCGATATCTGGGACGAGAAGCGGCTCGCGGCCGAACGCTGCGGCTCGCTCCTGGCGGTCGCCAAGGGGAGCGATCGACCGGCGAGGCTCGTTGTGCTTCGGCATCGCGGCCGCGGCGGCGACGGCCCGCCCGATCTCGCGCTCGTCGGCAAAGGCGTCACGTTCGATTCCGGCGGCCTGTCGCTCAAGCCCTCGGAGTCGATGTTCACGATGAAGTGCGACATGGCCGGCGGCGCGAGCGTGCTCGGGGCGATCGCGACGATCGCGGCCCTGCGGCTGCCGATCGACGTCGTCGCCGCCATCGGCCTCGTCGAGAACATGACCGGCCCAGCGGCCTACAAGCTCGGCGACGTGCTCACCGCCCGCAGCGGCACGACGATCGAGATCCACAACACCGACGCCGAGGGCCGCCTCGTGCTCGCCGACGTGCTCGACGTCGTGAAGGACCTGAAGCCCGCGAGGATCCTCGACCTCGCCACGCTCACGGGAGCCTGCGTCGTGGCGCTCGGCACCGACGTCGCCGGCCTCTTCACGAACGACCAAGCCTGGTGCGACCGCATCGCCGCCGCGGCGAAGCTCGCGGGCGAGCCGGTCTGGCAGCTGCCGATGTTTCCCGAGTACGACAAGCAGATCGAGAGCGAGGTGGCCGACATCAAGAACGTGGGCGACGGCCGCTGGGGGGGCGCGATCACCGCCGCGAAGTTCCTCGAGCGGTTCGTGGCGGGCATCCCCTGGACCCACGTCGACATCGCGGGCCCCGCCTTCGCCGAGAAGCCGAAGCCCTGGACCGACGGCGGTGGCACGGGCGTCATGGTGAGGACGATCGTCGAGCTCGCCCGCGCCGGGGTTTGATCGACGCGGATTTTCGGCACGTCAACTCTGCTGGGTTCGGGGCTGCCCGTATGCCCTCGCCGGACGTTCGCTGCGCCCATCCTGGGCTCCGCTCACTCGGAGCTGACTGGCGCTCCGGCATCCTGCCTGCGCTGGTCAGCTACG
>CAZPEM010000144.1:4707-8212 GCA_964585575.1 uncultured Chitinophagaceae bacterium | reverse complement strand
CACAGGCAGGATGCCGATGCCACGGTCAGGCGGCACTGGCCCGAGATGCCGGCGCGGTCCGTGCGTGGCTCCCCTCGGCGATTGCGATCACGGCGTCGGCGGCACGGACGCTCGCGCCCGGGAGGGCGACGCGGGCCGCGATGCGATCGAGCCGATCGACGACCCGACGCCGCGACTCGGGATCGGAGAACCAGCCGATGACGTGGGCCGCCGCCTCGCGGGACGGGTCGCCCGTGCAGAGATACTCGGGGTAGATCGCCTCGGGATCGGCCTCCTCGACCCGCGATGGCGGCTTCAACCGCGGCCGCACCGGGCGGATCGGCTCATCCACGGCGAGAAGGTTCACGAGTGTGATGAACCGGGCATGACGCAGGAAGCTCTGCACGACGAACGCGAGACGGCTGATGCGGTAGACGATCACCGTCGGCACCCTCGCCGCGAGCAGTTCGAGCGAGACCGATCCGCTCACCGCGATCGCCGCGTCGGCCCGCGTGATGAGGCTCCTCGTTCGCCCGGCGACCACGTCGACATCGAGCCCGCGGGCGGCGACCGCCTCGCGGGCGATCCTGCCGTGCCGTTCGTGGAGGGTCGCGACCGTGATCGTCGCCGCCGGGTGCTGCTCCCTGACGAGCGACGCGGCGGCGAGAAGCGAGTCGAGGTTGCCCTCGATCTCCTGGCCGCGGGAGCCTGGAAGCAGGAGAAGCCGGGGGCGTTCCGAGGTCGTTGCCGGCGGAGCGTCCGCCGTCGCGTGCCGTTCGCCACCATGGCGATCGACGTCATCGAAGAAGGGATGCCCGACGAGCGTCGAGGGGATGCCGCGAGCGAGGAACCAGTCGTGCTCGAAGGGCAGCGCGGAGAGCACGTGATCGATGAGCCTCCGCATCTTTCGCACCCGCCAGCTGGCCCAGGCCCAGATCTGCGGCGGGCAGTAGAAGACGACAGGGATGCCGTGCCGCTTCGCCCGCCAGGCGAGCCACCAGTGGAAGCCCGGAAAGTCGATGAGCACGACGACGTCGGGGCGGGCGTCGAGGAAGCTCCGCTCCGCCCGCCGCGCGAGCTCCACGAAGCGGTGAATGTTGAGGATCACCCGAAGGAACCACATCACCGCAAGTGCCGTCAGGTCGGCCACCAGCGAGCAGCCGGCGGCCTCCATCTCCGGGCCACCGAGCCCGACGCATTCGATGTCGGGGCGACGCCGACGCAACTCCCGCACGAGCGCCGCGGCATGGTGGTCGCCCGAGGGCTCGCCGGCCGAGAGGAATACGCGCATAAAAACTCCGTTCGGGACTCGGCGGTCCCGAACGGAGTATGCGGAAAACGGATCCGGCGACCTAGGTCACTTTGCCGCCTGGAACCCCTTCGAGATGTCCTTGAAGACCATCTCGACCTGCTCGTCGGCCGAGGCCTTCTCGACCTTGCCCTTGCAGTTGTTGCAGCAGAAGCCGACCTCCGCGTCGCCGATCGAGATCATCGTGTCGGGTTTCACCGGGTTGCCGCTGAAAGGGCAGCCCGTCTGCTTCAGCTCACCGGTGGCCACCATCTGCTGGTGGGCCTTCGCCGCGAACTTCGTGGGGTTCGACTCGAACGCCTTCGGGCAGTTGCCACAGCAGAAGTAGACGTTGCCGCCGTCGTACTTCACCGACTTGTCGGCCTTCGCCGCGCCTCCCGAGATGGGGCACTTCACGTCGCCCGGGGCCTTGACCGCCGCGATGGCGATGGTGCCGACGACCAGCAGGACGGACACCGAGAGGGCCATGAGAGTGTTCTTCATGTTCGATTTGCTCCACCGTGATTCCGAGAACCCGAATGCCGCGAACGGTGCGACGAACGGTCTGAAAATGATAGGGGCCATTCCCACCCCGACGCAACCGGCATATCCCGGCTGGAAAAGGTCAGCTTCCCGCGGAACCACCGGCTTCCCCGCCGCGGCCCTCCAAGAGGAGCTCGAGATAACTGCGGCGTTCCGACGCCGTCAGGCCGAGCTCGCGGGCGAGATCACGGAGGCAGTCCCGCGCCGCGTCGAGGCCCGCCTCCTCGGCAAGCAGTTCGAGCTCCACGAACGCCCCGAGACCGGCGACCGTGTCGATCGCGATCTCGACCGCAAGCGATCCCCGATCGATCGAGAACACCGTCCGGTCCTTCGAGACCTCGGCGACGACGCGAAAGCCGAGCGACACGAGCAGGCCCGTCCACGCCTCGACGGTTGAGCGAGGCCCGCCGAAGGTGTCTGGCGCCGCCAGCGGCAGCGAGTGCTCGCGTCGGGTCTTCGTGACGGCATCGACCCGCGGGCCCTTGTAGGTGAGCTCCACCCTTTCCGCGACCTGCCGCAGCCGCACGGCCTCGTCGGTATGGGCGAAGTCGCGGCAGGGATGGTTGAAGTAGCGGTCGAGCTGCGACACGGTCCCGCGACTCGCCGCACCGAGGGCGAGCAGCCGCGACTCGATCGCGGCGGCGTCCTCGACGGGAAACTTCATCTCGACTTCGTACACTGGCCTTGGCTCCAGGAAGAATCCGTACGGTACCACCGATCATGACACGACACCCGCGAAGGACCAGTTCGAGCCTCGCCGCCGCGGCCGTCGCCTGGGGCTTGGCGGCCACCGTCGCGACGATCTCTGGCTGTGGCCCGGGCGGCTCCACCACGCACATCGCGATCGGACGGAGGGTCAAGCCGCTCGAACTGAAGCCGCTGGTCGACCTGTCTCCACTCGTCGTATCTCCGCGTCGAGATGCCGCTGATGGAGTTGCCGCCCCGGAGGCGGACGCCGGACCGCCGCTCGAGGGCAAGGTCACGCTCCTCAACTTCTGGGGCACGTGGTGCCCTCCCTGCCGCCGCGAGCTGCCCGGCATGGTGCGGCTGGCCGCCCGGCTCGCCGACGAGCCGCGGTTCCAGTTCGTGGCCGTTTCCTGCGGCACGGGGCCGAGGGACGACCTCGACGTGATTCGCGAGGAAACGCTCTCGTTCCTGCGGGAGCGGAAGCTCGAGCTCGTTCCCTGGGCCGACCCCGACGGCCGCACCCGTTTCCAGTTCGCCGCGACGATGGACTTCTCCGCCTACCCGACGACCTACCTCATCGGCCCCGACGCGACCGTGCGTCAGGTCTGGGTCGGCTACCGTTCCCGCGACGAGGCCGACATGGCCACCGCGGTGGTCACGCTCTTGCGATCCACCGCGGGGAGCCCATACTGAACGCATGTATCAATCCGGCTTTTCTGAAAGGAGCTTCGCTTCATGAACGCAGATGCCCTTCGAGAATTCATTCACCGCCAGCCGTTCGAGCCGTTCCTGATCCGCCTCTCCAATGGCGAAACCCACGAGGTGCGACACCCGGAATGCCTGATGGTGCTGAAGACGAAGGCCATCATCGGGTTCCCCGATGAAGACCGAACCGTCCACTGCTCTCTGATCCACATCAACAGCGTCGAGGCGCTGCAGATGTCCTAGCTGTAGCCACAGCCTGCAGTGTTGTTTCAGGCTGCAGTGTTTCAGGCTGCAGTGTTTCAG
>CAZPEM010000144.1:0-4607 GCA_964585575.1 uncultured Chitinophagaceae bacterium | reverse complement strand
CTGCAGTGTTTCAGCCTGCAGTTCGGCGGCGGCGGCGGCCGGGTCGGCGGCCGACGTCACGGCCGAGGCGACCGCCACGCGGCGGAACCCGAGCGAGGCGAGTTCAGCGAGCCGATCCACCGTGATCCCGCCGATCGCAAAGACGGGCAGCGCCGTGGCCTTCGCCGCCTCCGCGAGGAACGCCCGGTCGGCGAACGAGCCGAATGCCTTGGTCGGGCTCTCGAAGCAGGGGCCGACGCCGAGATAGTCGGCGCCGTCGGCCACCGCCGCGCGAAGCTCCTCCATCGAATGCGCCGTGCGGCCGAGGAGCCGGTCCGGCCCGAGCAGCCGCCGTGCGTCGCGGGTCGGCAGGTCCGTCTCGCCCACATGGGCGCCATCGGCGCTCGCCGCGAGGGCGACATCGACCCGGTCGTTGACGATCACGATCGCTCCAAACCGCCTGGCAATGGCGACGGCCTGGCGGGCCCGCGACAGCAGTTCGGGTGTCGGCAATGCCTTGTCGCGAAGCTGGATCATCCGCACCCCGGCTTCGAGCAGGCTCGTGACGAGCCAGCCAAAAGCCGCTTCACTCTCGCGACCGTCGACGAGCACACACATCCCGACACCCTCGAGCCGGCCGCGGGAACGGATCGCGAGGGCCGCGTTTCTCTCGATCGCATAGAGCCGGTATCGCAGCGGGTCGAAGGCCGCGGCCTGCGCCGGGGCGACCATCGCCGCGATCTCCCCGAGCGACCGGATCGCCTGGCCACCCCGTGCCGCATTGGCCGCAAGCAGGTCGGAGGCGGTGCGGCGTGCAAGCGGTCGCGCGGCCACGAGGTCGGTGCCGACATCTCCGGCGACGTCGCGGGCGAGCACGGCACGCTCCCTTCCGGCAGAGGCGACCGCCGCCGAAAGGTCGTGCCGCAGCTGCTTCGCCTCCGACGACAGCGTCCTGTCGTCGAGCATGAATCTGAGGACATCCTCCACGACGCGGATCGCCTCGGCGGCCCGATTGGCGACCGCGTCGAACGCCCGCCAGGCAGCCGACGTGTCCAGCCCAGCCTGCCCGTCCGGTTCAGTTTCTCGCGGCTCCTTCATGCAGAAGTTGTACCCTCGGGGCGGAGTCGATCACGCAAAACCGCCGTTTCCCGGCCCCCGGCACGTTTCTACACTTCCCTCCCCCAACCCGCCGCGAACGTTGCGATTCGTCCGCATGGTCCATTCCGCCCGCTACCTGACGCTCGCCTGGCCCGGCCTGCCATGGCTCTGGCTCCGGGGCAGTGCCGCAGGCCTCGTGCTCGCGACCGCGTTCGCCGTCGTGATCGATACGGCCATCCTCACGACGTTCATCTGGACGGAACTCGTCGATCTGCAGGTTGCGGTGGGCCTCTGGACCGCCGCGGCAGCGATCTGGATCGTCGCCACGGTTTCGGCGGTGTCGGCGTTTCCCCCGGCGCTGCCCAGCGGTCGCGACGCGACGGTCGATGCCATGTTCATCGCGGCCCGCGACGCCTACCTGTCGCGGGACTGGCTGTCGGCCGAATCGAAGCTGCGGGCCGCGCTCGAACTCGCTCCGACCGACGGGGAATCGCAGCTGCTTCTGGCCACGCTCCTGAGGCGGGTGGGACGGCTCGACGAGGCGAGGGAGGCGATCCAGAAGCTCTCCCGCAGCGACGCGGGGGCCCCGTGGCGATCGGCGATCGTGCGGGAGCTTGACTTGCTCGGCCGCAGAACCGAAAGATCGTCGGCCGATGGTGCGGTCGTTTCCGCGGGCGCTGGCTCCGGCGGAACAACGCTCGCCCGGGCCGCGTAAAGACGGATGCAGTCCGCTTCCCGCTCCCCGGGCGGACGCTAGTGGTGTCACGACGCCGGTTCCGGCCGCGTTCGCCGCACCAGACGAGACAATCGGGGGGCCGACCCCTACAATTCGTTCCAGACCAGCCAGAAACAGGATACCGAGAGACCGCCATGTACGAGCGATTCACCGACCGTGCCCGAAAAGTGATGCAGCTGGCCAACCAGGAGGCCCAGCGGTTCAACCACGAGTACATCGGCACGGAGCACGTCCTCCTCGGGCTCATCAAGGAGGGAAGCGGCGTCGCGGCCAACGTCCTGAAGAACCTCGACATCGACCTGCGGAAGATCCGCATGGAGGTCGAGAAGCTCGTCCAGAGCGGCCCCGACATGGTCACCATGGGCAAGCTCCCCCAGACGCCCCGGGCCAAGAAGGTGATCGAGTATTCGATGGAGGAGGCGAGGAACCTCAACCACAATTACGTCGGCACCGAGCACATCCTGCTGGGCCTGCTCCGCGAGCAGGAGGGCGTGGCGGCGCAGGTGCTCATGAATCTCGGCCTCAAGCTCGAAGACGTCCGCGAGGAGGTGCTCAACCTGCTCGGCCACGGCATGGAGGAGGGGGGCGAGCGGGCCGGCATGGGCGGACGCCAGCCGGCCGGCGCCGGCGGCGGCGGCGGCGAGGGGAGCCCCAAGGGGGGAAAGAGCAAGACTCCCGCCCTCGACAGCTTCGGCCGCGACCTCACGGAGCTCGCCCGCCAGGGCAAGCTCGATCCCGTCATCGGCCGCGAGAAGGAGATCGAGCGGGCGATCCAGATCCTCTGCCGCCGCACGAAGAACAACCCCGTGCTCCTCGGCGAGGCGGGCGTCGGCAAGACGGCGATCGTCGAGGGCTTCGCCCAGCGGGTCATCGACGGCAACGTGCCGGAACTGCTCGCCGACCGCAGG
This sequence comes from uncultured Chitinophagaceae bacterium, assembly GCA_964585575.1. GTDB lineage: Bacteria > Planctomycetota > Planctomycetia > Pirellulales > UBA1268 > UBA4655. Next base: position 1,886 of record CAZPEM010000144.1, on the reverse strand, counting down.
ATCGTCGTGCTGGATCTTGCGATGATGGTCGCGGGCACGAAGTACCGCGGGCAGTTCGAGGAGCGGATCAAGGCGGTGATGAACGAGGTCCGCCGCGCGAAGAACACGATCCTCTTCATCGACGAACTCCACACGCTCGTCGGCGCCGGCGGCGCCGAGGGGGCGATCGACGCCTCGAACGTGCTCAAGCCGGCCCTCGCCCGCGGTGAGATCCAGTGCATCGGGGCGACCACGCTCGACGAGTACCGCAAGTACATCGAGAAAGACTCGGCCCTCGACCGCCGGTTCCAGATCATCATGGTGGAGCCCGCGAGCAAGTCGGAGGCCGTCGAGATCCTCAAGGGTCTTCGCGACCGCTACGAATCGCACCACCGCGTGCAGATCACCGACCCCGCCCTCGAGGCCGCGGTCGAACTCTCGAGCCGCTACATCACCGGCCGCTGCCTGCCTGACAAGGCGATCGACGTCATCGACGAGGCGGGGGCGAGGGTGCGGCTCAAGGGCATGACGAAGCCGCCCGACCTCAAGGAGATCGACGAGGAGGTCGAGAAGCTCAACAAGGAGAAGGAGGAGGCGGTCGCCAACCAGGACTTCGAGAAGGCGGCGGCGCTCCGCGACCAGGCCGACAAGCTCAAGAAGAAGAAGCAGACGATGACGAAGGACTGGCGGGAGCGGAGCCGCGAGGCCGACGGCGTCGTCGACGAGGAGGTCGTGGCCGAGGTCGTCTCGAAGATGACCGGCATCCCCCTCACCCGCATGAGCACGGAGGACCAGGCCCGGCTCATGGGGATGGAGTCCGAGCTTCACAAGAAGGTCATCGGCCAGGACGCCGCGATCAAGAGCGTGTCGAAGGCGGTCCGCCGCAGCCGATCCGGGCTCAAGGATCCGAAGCGGCCGATCGGCTCCTTCGTCTTCGCCGGCCCCACGGGCGTCGGCAAGACGCTCCTGGCGAAAGCCCTCGCGCAGTTCATGTTCGGCGACGCCGACGCGCTCATCCAGATCGACATGAGCGAATACATGGAGAAGCACAACGTCAGCCGTCTCATCGGCGCCCCGCCGGGCTATGTCGGCTTCGAGGAGGGGGGCCAGCTCACCGAGAAGATCCGCAGGCGTCCCTACGCCGTGGTGCTGCTCGACGAGATCGAGAAGGCCCATCCCGACGTCTTCAACATGCTCCTGCAGGTGATGGAGGAGGGACGGCTCACCGACAGCTTCGGCCGCAACGTCGACTTCCGCAACACGATCCTGATCATGACGACCAACGCCGGTGCCGAGGCGATCAAGAACGAGTCTGCCTTCGGCTTCCAGAAGCCCGACACGGACGCCAGCTACGACAGCATGAAGGGACGCGTGAACGAGCGGATCGAGCGGGTCTTCCGGCCCGAGTTCCTGAACCGTCTCGACGACGTGATCGTCTTCCACCACCTCACGGTCGAGGACCTCAAGCAGGTGATCGACATCGAACTGTCGAAGGTTCGGGAGCGTCTCGGCGAGCGCGGGCTCAAGCTGGAACTCACCGACGAGGCGAAGAAGTTCCTCATCAAGAAGGGCTCCGACACCGACTTCGGCGCCCGACCGCTCCGCCGTGCCCTCGAGAACTACATCGAGGATCCGGTCAGCGAGGAACTGCTCAAGGGCGAGTTCGAGGGCAAGGACACGATCCAGGTCGACTGCGTCGAGGTGGCCGGCAAGCGGCAGCTCTCCTTCAAGGGCCTCGTGACGGCCGAGCCGGTCGTCGCTGCCCCGGCCGAGGGCGGCGCGTCGGCCTGAAGGTCCCGTTGTTCGTGCGAACTCGATGTGCGGGTTCGTTGCAGGAAACCGCATTGCCGCCGGGGGAGCGGACGCATCGTCGCTACGGCGAGGATACGCCTGATGCTCCTCAACGT
>CAZPEM010000143.1:0-8215 GCA_964585575.1 uncultured Chitinophagaceae bacterium | reverse complement strand
GTGCCGGGCCTCGCCAAGACGCTGCTCGTGAGCAAGCTGGCCGAGACGGTGTCGCTCAAGTTCAGCCGCATCCAGTTCACGCCCGACCTCATGCCGATGGACATCACCGGCACCGACATCCTCCAGGAGACGGCCGACGGCCGGCGCGAGTTCCATTTCGTGCCGGGGCCCGTGTTCGCCAACATCGTGCTGGCCGACGAGATCAACCGCGCGCCGCCAAAGACGCAGGCCGCGATGCTCGAGGCGATGCAGGAGCACAAGGTGACGGTGGTCGGCAAGACGTCGCGGCTCGAGCCGCCGTTCTTCGTGCTCGCCACGCAAAACCCTGTCGAGCAGGAGGGCACGTACCCGCTGCCCGAGGCCCAGCTCGACCGGTTCATGTTCCTGATCGAGCTCGATTATCCGACCGAAGAGGAGGAGGTGATGATCGCCCGCAGCACGACCGGCGACTCCGTTCCGTCCCTCGAGCACGTGCTCACGGCCGCCGAGATCATCGACTATCAGCAACTCGTTCGTCGCGTGCCGGTTCCCGACCACATCTACCAGTTCGCCGCCAAGCTCGTCCGCAAGACGCGGCCGCGGGGAGAAACGGCCCCGGCCTGGCTCAAGCCGCTGGTGTCGTGGGGCGCCGGCCCGCGGGCGGTGCAAAACCTCATCCTGGCGGCGAAGTCTCGGGCGGCACTTTCGGGCAGCTACATGGTGAGGCTGGAGGACATCGAGGCCGTGGCCGCGCCGGTGCTCACGCACCGGCTGATCACGACCTTCGCCGCCCAGGCCGAGGGGATCGATGCGAAACAGATCGTCGCCCGGCTCGTCAACGAGACGGTGGCCGAGCAGGTCTGAGCCGCACGGGTAGCCGCCCGGGAGCGGTCCGAATGACGTTCACGAACAGGTCCGTGTTCACAATCAGGTCCGCTTTGAAAAACGGGGCGAGCCGATGATCAGCGACCGCCAGACCCGCAGCTTCCTCGACCCCGCCGTGCTCTCTCGGCTGGCCGGAGTTCCGCTGCTTGCCCGCAAGCCGATGGTCGGCGGCGTGTCGGGCCGACACACCAGCCCGCACCGCGGCTCGAGCGTCGAGTTCGCCGAGTATCGCAAGTACGTGCCGGGCGACGACCTGCGGCGGCTCGACTGGCGGGCCTTCGGCCGCTCCGACCGCTTCTATGTGAAGGAATACGAGGCCGACACGAACCTGCGGCTGTGCCTCGTGCTCGACACTTCGGGCTCGATGAACTTTTCCGTCGAGAACGGGCCCTCCAAGATCGACTACGCTCGGCGGCTGTCCGCGGCCCTCGGCTACCTCGCCTCGCAGCAGGGGGATGCGGTGGGCATCTCGTGCGTGGCCGACGGCATCGTCAAGACGCTGCCCCCACGCCGCAGCCCGGCCCACCTGCGGCTCGTCTTCGACATCCTCGAGGAGGCGGGGCCGGCCGGGCCGACCCGGCTGCCCGAGGTGCTGCACGAACTGGCCGAGACGATCCGGCAGCGGGCCCTCGTCGTCGTCATCTCCGACCTGTTTGTGGATCCGGACATTTTGGCTTCGAGCTTCAGCCACCTTCGGTTCCGCCACCACGACGTCGCGGTGTTTCACCTGCTCGATCCGCTGGAAGTGTCGTTCACGTTCCAGCGACCGACCCGCTTTCTCGACATGGAGGGGGCGGGCTCGATCTTCGCGGACCCCGTCGATATCGCCGACCGCTACCGCCAGGCCATGAACCGCTACCTCGAAGCCATGAAGCAGGTGGTTCTGGAGAGCGGCATCGACTATTCCCGCGTGCTCACCGACGAGAGCTACGAGCAGGTGCTGGCCCGGTTCCTCGTGGGCCGCGCGGCCGGAAGGGGGCTGCGATGACGTTCCTCCAACCGCTCATGCTCGCCGCCCTGCCGCTGGTGACCTTGCCGCTCATCATCCACCTGATCAACCAGCGTCGTTTCCAGACGCTCCCCTGGGCGGCGATGATGTTTCTGCTCTCCGCCAAGGCGATGTCGCGGGGCTACTCGCGGCTGCGAAACTGGCTGATCATGGCGTTGCGGATGCTCGCGATCGCGGCGGTGATCATGGCCGTCAGCCGGCCGTTGTCGAGGGGCTGGCTGGCGCTGGCCGGCGGGGCCCGGCCCGACACGGCGATCGTGATTCTCGACCGCTCTCCGTCGATGCAGCAGCGGACCGCGGCCGTCGCCGACACCAAGCTCGACACCGGTCGCCGGCAACTCGTGGAGTCGCTGACCGCGCTCGGGGCCTCCCGGTACGTTCTGCTCACCGACCCGGCGGCCGAGCCGCTGGAATTGTCCGACGTCGCGGCGCTCGCCGACCTGCCCGCTGCTGGGCCGGCGGCGGTGCCGGCCGACATGCCTCTCTTGCTTCAGGCCGCCTACGACTACCTGACAAAGTCCTCGGCGGGCACGTCGGAGATCTGGATCTGCTCCGATCAGCGGTCGAACGACTGGGCGGCCGAGAACGGCGTCTGGGGAGGCATCCGCGACGCCTTCGCCAAGCTACCGCAGCAGGTGCGGTTCCAACTCCTCTCGTTCCGCGACCCGGCGGAGGCCAACCTGGCGGTGCGAGTCACGGAAACGCGGATCGCGCGGCGGGTCGACGGTCGTGAACTCACGCTCACCGTGGCCGTGACGCGGCAGCAGGACGGGGAGCGGACGACCGTTCCGGTGACGATCGAGATCGGGGGTGTCGCGTCGACGGTCGATGTCGACCTCAGCGGCCGCGAGGCGATACTCAAGAACCATGTGATCCCGCTCGATCGTGCGGCCGGCAGCCGCGGCTGGGGCCGCGTGTCGCTGCCGGGCGACTCGAATGCCGCCGACAACGACTTCTACTTCGTGTTCGACGAGCCGTCGACCCGCCGGACGATCGTCGTCGCCGAAGACTCGTCCTGCCGCCGCTGGCTGCAGCTGGTGGCGGAGATCCCGCCGGAAAAATCCCTCAAAGCCGCCGTCGAGGTCATGGAGGCTGAAGCGTTCGCGACCGTGGCGCTCGACGAGACGTCGGCCGTCCTCTGGCAGGGCCCCCTGCCGTCGGGCAAGGCCGCGGAGGCGGTCGAGGCCTTCGTTGGCCGCGGCGGACAGGTCGTGTTCTTTCCCCCCGAGACGCCCACGGAGACGACGTTCGCCGGATTCTCCTGGAAGGAGTGGGAGAACCACCCGCGGCCGCTGAAGGCCGTTTCGTGGCGGACCGACCAGGACCTTCTTTCCAACGCGATGGCCGGCGGGGCACTGCCCGTCGGCGACCTCGAGATCCTGCGGAGCTGCTCCGTCGTCGGCGACCATGTGCCGTTGGCTTCGCTGCCGGATTCGGTTCCGCTGTTCGGCCGCGTCAGTGACGGCATCGCCTTCTGCGCCGCGCGGCCGACCGCCCGTGACTCGACACTGGCTAGTGAGGGAATCGTGCTCTATGCGGTGGTCCAGCGGGCGATCGAACAGGGTACCGCCGTGCTCGGCACGGCGCGGCAGCTCGACGCCGGCCCGGCGGCCGACGTGCTTGGGAAGCCCGAGGTCGAATGGCGAAGGTTGGTGGGCCCGGCCGACATGCTGGCGACCGAAGCCGGAAAGCATGCCGGCGTGTTCGAGACCGAGAAGCGGCTTGTCGCGGTCAACCGGCCGGCGGCGGAGGATGCCGGCGTGATCGCCGCCGACGAGCGGATCGACGGCCTGTTTCGCGACCTCACCTACGCCCGGATGGCGGGCACGGCCGGCCGCAGCGACAGCCTCGTGCAGGAGATCTGGCGGGCGTTTCTGATCGCGATGGTGCTGGCGCTGGTCGGCGAGGGGCTGCTTTGCATGCCGAAGCCGGCCGGAAAATCGCGGCCGGCGATGGCGGGGCTGCGGCCCGTGGAGGCTGCCGCATGACCGAGTTCCAGGGCATCCGATTCTTCACCACCTCGTGGACGCTCGGGATCTCGGCGGCGCTCGTCGCCGTCACTGCGGCGGTCTGCTTCCTCGCCTGGAAACGAAGCGGCTACTCCACGGGGCAGGGGATGCTCGAGGCCCTGCGGCTGGCGATCGTGGGCCTCGTGGCGGTGCTCCTCAACCAGCCGGAGTGGGTCCAGGAATACCGTTCAAAAGACAAGCCGACGATCGCGGTGCTCCATGATGGCTCGCGGAGCATGGATACGCAGGACGTCGTACGGAAGGCGGCCGACGGCGGCACCGTGGAGCCGCAGACGCGACGGGAGTCGATCGCGGAGCTGACGACGAGCGAGTTCTGGAAGCCGCTGGCCGAGCGGTTCAACGTGGAGATCGCGGCGTTCTCGGCTGCGAACTCGAGCGAGGGCACGAACTATGCCGAGCCGCTGGCGACGGCTCTGGAGAGGTTTTCCAGCCTGCGGAGCATCGTGCTCATCGGCGACGGTGACTACAACGCGGGGCCAGCGCCGTCATCGGCGGCGCAGTCGCTGCGGCTGGCGGGCGTGCCGGTCCTGGCCGTCGCGGCGGGCAGTGAGACGAGACTTCCCGACGTCGAACTCACGAGCCTCGACTGCCCGACGGTCGGCGTGGCCGGCAAGCCCGTCCGCGTGCCGTTCACGCTCCAGTCGTCACTCGCCACGGAGCGGGTCGTGGTGGTCGATTTCAAGTCCTCCGACGGCGAAGTGCTTCGCAAGGAAGTTCGACTGCCCGCGATGGGCACGGCGACCGACTGGCTCTACTGGACGCCGAAGGCCGCGGGCGACTTCACGGTTTCGCTCACGGTGCCCAAGCAGCAGGGCGAACTGCTCTCCGACAACAACACGCGGACCGCGCCGATCGCGGTGCGGCAGGAGCGGCTCAAGGTGCTCGTGGTCGACAGCGTCCCGCGGTACGAATACCGCTACCTGCGAAACGCGCTCTCCCGCGACCCAGGCGTCGAGGTCTCGTGCCTGCTGTTCCAGCCGGGCCTCTCCAAGCGGGGCGGCGGCAACAAGGACTACATCCAGAAATTCCCCTCCGGCCTCGACGAGCTCTCGAAGTACGACGTCGTGTTTCTCGGGGACGTGGGCGTCGCCCCCGACCAGCTCAGCCAGGAGGATTGCCGGCTGCTCAAGGGGCTCGTCGAATACCAGGCCAGCGGCCTGGTGTTCCTGCCGGGCTGGAGGGGCGAGCAGGTCTCGCTCGTGGGCACTCCGCTCGACGAGCTCTGCCCGGTGGTGATCGACACGGTGCGGGGCGAGGGCTCCCACACCGACGGTCCACGAAAGCTCGTGCTCACGGAGGCCGGCCGCAAGAGCCTGCTCACCAAACTGGCCGACGTCGCGGCTGAGAACCTCGCGGTCTGGGACGGCCTGCCGGGCGGACAGTGGTATGGCCCAGTGCTGAGGGCCAAGGCCGGTAGCGAGGTGCTCGCCGTGCACGAGGATGTGGCCAACGAATACGGTCGCATCCCGCTGCTCGTCACGCGGACGTACGGCGCCGGGAAGGTGCTCTACATGGCCACCGATGGCGCGTGGCGGTGGCGGAAGGGGGTCGAGGACAAATTTCACTACCGATTCTGGGGCCAGGTCGTCCGCTGGATGGCCTATCGCCGCAACATGGCGAAGGGGGAGCGGATGAGTTTCTCGTTCGCTCCCGAGCAGCCGGAGCTCGGGCAGTCGGTGGCCCTCGACGCCCGCGTGGCCCAGGCCAGCGGCGAGCCGCTGTCGCGCGGAGAGGTGCTGGCTCGGATCACGGCCCCGTCAGGGGCGGTGGAGACCGTGCGGTTCGCGCCGCCGGCCGGCGAGGGGGCGTGGGGCGTGTTTGCCGCGACGTTCACGCCCCGCGAACCGGGGAAGCACGAGGTACGGCTGTCCTGCCAGGAAACGGGCGACACGCTCGAGGCATCGCTCTTCGTTCAGGGCTCCAAGGCTGAGGGGATCGGCCGGGCGGCCCGGCCCGAGGTGCTCGCCGAGATCGCACAGGTGACCAAGGGACGGGTCGTGCCCCCGGGCGAAATCGCCTCGATCGTCGAATCGCTCGCCAAGTTGCCCGACCCCCCCCCGAGCCTGCGGCGGATGCAGCTGTGGAGTCACCCTGCGGCGGCGATGTCGATCATAGGATTGCTGGGCCTGTTTTGGGTGCTGCGAAAGCGGCAGGGAATGGTCTGACGATACGGAATAAGACGACAAGAACTGTAAGACGACAAGAACTGGATTAATTGAGTTTCGCACGCCTCTCTCTGGAGGATCACCGATGAGCACGGGAACCATCGACACGCTGGCGAGGAGCGCCGGGATTTCGCTGCCGAGCGACCTCGAGCGGCGGCTGCACGCCTTCCGGCGGCTGGTCTGGCGGATCAAGACGGTCGAGGCGGTGTGCGGGGCCCTGTTCGGGTTCCTGCTCGGCTACGCGATCTTGTTCGGGTTGGATCGCGTGATGGAGACTCCGCAGTGGCTGCGGCTGGCGGTGTTCGTTGCGGCCGTGACGAGTTGTGCGGTCGTGCCGTTGGCGGTGCACCGCTGGGTGTGGAATCACCGTGCGCTCGAGCAGGTCGCCCGGCTGATCGGGCGGCGGTTTCCCAGCATGGGCGACCAGATTCTCGGCATCATCGAGATCGTGAGGGAGTTTTCCGCGGGCCGCGGCGGTGAGGCGACAGGTCGCTCGCGAGCGCTGGCCGAGGCAGCCGTGGGGCAGGTCGCGGCACAGTCGGCGAAGTACGACTTCGCCGCGGCGGTTCCGCATGCGCGGCACCGACTCTGGATGGCGCTGGCGACGGTGCCGGTCGCCGCCGCGGTTGCGGTGGCCCTTCTTGTGCCCGACGCCGCCGCAAACGCGTGGGCTCGATTCCTGTCGCCCTGGAAGGCCGTCGAGCGTTTCACGTTCACGCGGGTCGGAAAGCTGCCGGAAGAGGTCGTGGTGCCGCACGGAGAGGTGGCGCCGCTCGTGGTCGGCCTCGATGGGCAGACGCGGTGGCGGCCCGCGACGGCGACGGCTCAAGTCGGCCGTCAGCAGCCCTTGGCTGCGGCTTTGGCCGACGACCGCTACGAGTTCGCACTCCCCCCGCAGCTCGTCGATTCGAAGCTCTCGCTCGCCGTTGGCGACGCCCGGCAAAAGGTTCGGGTGAAGCCGATGTTTCGGCCGGAGATCACGGCCTTGCAGGCGGAGGTGACGCTGCCGGCCTATCTGAAGCGGCCGACGGTGCTCACGCAGGATGTCCGCGGCGGCACGATCGCGCCGGTCAAGGGGAGCCTCGTGACGCTCGCCGTGACGGCGAACCGCGAATTGGCCGCGGCGAAGATCGACGGTGCGGCGGTGTCGCCGACCGGGGCCACCGTGCGGACGCCCGCCGTCGAGGCGACGGAGGAGCGGAAATTGGCGATCGAGTGGCAAGACTCGCACGGCCTCGGTGGCGCGAAGCCGCTCATGGTGGTCGTGGCGCCGCGGGACGACGAGGCCCCGACGGTGGGCCTCGCCGACATGCCGGCCAGTCGCGACATCCTCCTGTCGAGCGATACGCTGCGGTTCAAGGTCGCCGTTCGGGACGACTTCGGCATCCGACGGGTCGGGATCGAGTGGCAGGGCGCGGCCAACGACACGGGGGCCGCGGCCGATAAAGGCGACCGGCTCTTGCAGCAGGGGAGCCCGGAGGCGGAGTCGCTCGAGGTAGCGGCCACGTTCTGCCCCGACTCACTCGGCGTGAAGCCGCAGCCGATCGTTTTGCGGGCCTTTGCCGAGGACTATTTGCCGGGCCGCGGACGGACCTATTCTTCGCCGCAACTGATCTACGTGGTCGATCGGGCCGAGCATGCCCTGATCATGAACGAGCGGCTCAACCGCTGGCGGGCCTCGACGAACGAGGCCCGTGACCGCGAGATGGCGCTGCTGAAGGAAAACATGGGCATCCGCGAGCTGCCGGCAGAACAGCTCGCCGGTGACGAGGCTCGCGATCGGATCGAACGGCAGGCTGCGGCCGAGGAGTCGCAGGCCCGGCGAACCGACGCGCTCGTCGAAGAGGGCTCGAAGCTCGTGCAGGAGGCGGTGAAGAATCCGGAGTTCGACCCGCAGACGCTGGAAAAGCTTGCGGAGGACATCAAGATGCTCGCCGACATCGGCGAGACCAGGATGCCGGGCGTCGCCGAACTGCTCAAGCAGGCCGCCGCCGCGAAGCAGGCGACGGGCAAGCCCGACCCGAACGCACTCGCTCAGAACGACCCAAAGCCTGGCGAGGGCAAGCCTGGCGAGGGCAAGCCTGGCGAGGGCAAGCCTGGCGAGGGCAAGCCTGGCGAGGGCAAGCCTGGCGAGGGCAAGCCTGGCG
>CAZPEM010000142.1:0-8344 GCA_964585575.1 uncultured Chitinophagaceae bacterium | reverse complement strand
GCTTCGCTGGTCAGCTACGCCGTCTCGGGCACACGGGCAGCCCCTCACGGTCAACCTTTGGCGTCTGCCGTCGATTGTTCGGCTTGTTCGGGGCCGCGGGGCGAATTACATTCCCTGCGTCATTCCTTCCGGAGCGAGACTTCGCCGTGTCATCCCTGCTTGGCGTCCTTGGCATCACGGTCATTCTCTTTTTCGTGGTGGCGATCACCGGGCGGCTCATCCTCGGCAGGTGACCGGACCGCGGCCGCTCGCCCCTGTTCCTCGGGAGGTGAACGGCCCACGGCCGCTCCCCTCTGTTCCTCGGGAGGTGAACGGCCCACGGCCGCTCCCCTCTGCGAGCCGACGCCGATCGCGAAGAAGGCCGTGACGCCCCAGAGCACGCTGCCGAAGAGCAGCCATGCCACGCAGGCGAGCGTGAAGTGATTCCGTAGCCACACGAGTCCGGGCGGCTCCACGCTCTTGGGCACCTTTCGCTGCACCGGGCCGTCGCGGCCGGTCTGGGCTCGCATCGCGCCGCGAAACTCGTCCCAGCCGGCCCGCGCCTCCGGGCGGTCGAGCCGCTCCATCCACGCCGTCCTCACGATCGCGAGGCCGGCCGGCGGGAGGCCGACGCAAAAGATCCAGGCCGTCGCGAGGATCGTGGCCATGATCCAGCGTGACGGCGGTTTCGGGTGTGCGGCGGGCTTGGCTGCCATGCGATCAACTTCCCACGTCGCCCCTGCCGTGGGCAAGCGGCTCCGCCGTGAATCCGCCTGATTTCACTCGGGCAATCGGTCTGGCCCCACCGTCCCCGGATCGCTACGGTCCTCCCGGTATGTCCCGAAACCACCCGCCCATTCCTTTCGTCACGGCTCTCCTTGCCGTCGCCTGCCTCGCCGCGGGTGGCCGTGAGAGCGTCGCGCAGAGCGGCTGGCTGCCGACGTCGTGGTTCACGCCGTCCGCGGCCTCCTCGATCCGTGCCGAGGAAATGTTTCCGCTCTCGGAGAAGGACGGTCCTTGGCTCGTGTTCGCGACGACGTTCCGCGGTGAAGGGGCCCGCGACGACGCCCGCCGCCTCGTGCAGGAGCTGCGTGGCACCCACAAGCTCGAGGCCTTCACGCACGAGAAGTCGTTCGACTACACCGGCCGGCCGAACGGGCTCGGGCTCAATCCCGACGGCACTCCCAAGCGGATGCGGTATGCCAACGCCGAGCAGGTGAAGGAGATCGCGGTGCTCGTCGGCAGCTTCGCCACCGTCGACGATCCCCGTGCCCAGAAAACGCTTGCGAAGGTGAAGTCGCTCGAGCCGAAGTCGCTCGCGGGCGACAGCGGCCGGAGCCGCGCGTTCTCCGACTTCAAGCGTTCGATGGGCTTCGCCGCGGCCGGCAAGGGCCCGCTCAAACTCGCCTTCATGATCCCGAATCCGCTCCTGCCCGAGGAGTTCTTCGCGCAGAAGCAGGTCGATCAGTTCGTGCTCGACATGAACTCCGACGTCGAGCACAGCCTGCTCGAGTGCCCCGGCCGCTACACGGTCCGCGTGGCCGTCTTCAGCGGAGCCGGCACGGTCGATCAGAAGAAGATCGAGTCGGGCGCCGCGGCGGAGCATCTCGGCAACCGCCTCGTGCAGGCCGCCGAAAAGGCCCACACGCTGACGATGGCGCTTCGTCGCCGCGGCCACCTCGCTTGGGAGTTCCACGACCGTGAGTCGAGCATGGTCTGCGTCGGCAGTTTCGATGCGGTGGCCGGTCGGTCGCCCGACGGCCGCGAGGTCATCAACCCCGCGGTCGCGAAGGTCGTCGCCGAGCTCGGTCCCGACCGCGAAAAGCTGGCCAGCGGCGTCGTGCTGCCGCGGTCGATCGAGGGGATCATGCTCGACATCGATCCGAAGCCGATCGAGGTTCCCAAGTTCGCCGCCCGGGGCCGCCCGTCCAGGTGACGCCCGCGTATCATGGCCGCATGATCGAACTTCCCGGAGAACTCGTTCTCGGCACCCGCAACGCCGGCAAGCTCCGCGAACTCGAGCCGCTCCTCTCGCCGCTCGGCATCCGCGGCCGCTCGCTCGACGGCCTCGCCGGCGCCGTCGAGGTCGAGGAGACGGGCTCGACCTTCGCGGAGAATGCCGCGCTCAAGGCCTCGCAGCAGGCGGTCGCGGTCTCCCGACACGTGCTCGCCGAAGACAGCGGCCTCCTCGTCGACGCGCTCGACGGCGCGCCGGGCGTCTACTCGGCGAGGTATTCCGGCCCCGGGGCGACCGACGAACGCAACAACGACCTCCTGCTCGAGCGGCTCGCCGCGGCCGATCCCGCCCGTGGCCGCGGGGCCGCCTACGAGTGCCACATGGCGGTCGCCGCCCCGGACGGCGAGATTCTCGTGACCGCCTCGGGCCGCTGTCGTGGCGTCATCGCCACGGGCCGACGCGGGTCGGGCGGCTTCGGCTACGACCCGCTCTTCATCGTGCCGGAATACCACGCGACGTTCGGCGAGCTCGGGCCCTCGGTGAAGGCGGTCATCAGCCACCGCGCGCGGGCACTGCGGCGGCTGGTTGAGATTCTCCGGGGCGGGCGGGTTCGCTGACGGGGCACTGGAGCCGGTGCTCGATCACGCGGACGACGTCGGGCGTGCCGTCCATCCTGCCGCGCACGGCATCGAGCGCAGGGGCGAACTCGTCGAGACCGTCGAGGAACCCGCGCACGACGGCCGGCGAGACCGTCTCGAGCGGGCAGAACGCTCCCGCCCACATGCCGGCGAGGAAGTGGCTGTTCATCATCTGCTCGGCGTGGGCCCGCTCCGGCAAGACGAGCATCGGCTTGCCGAGATGGAGCGCCTCGCCGATGAGCTGGTTGCCCGCCGCGCTCACCAGCGCCCGGCAGCGTGCGAGATCCTCGACGAACCTCGTCTCGTCGATCGCGTGGAACGAGATGTTGCCCACGTGCTCGCGGTGGCCGAGGCCGTAGACCTTCACCGGCATCCCGCAGTCGGCGAGCGTGGCGATGGCGTCGAAGGGCGTGTGGCGGCGGAGGTAGGAGAGGATGAAGCCGTGGTCCTCCGGCTCCGCCCTCGTGATCTCCCGCCGCACGAGCGGGCCGACCTGCACGGCATGCTCCCACCCGCGCTTCAGCGGCGGGCGGAAGAAGGCGGAGATCACCGTGTCGGCCGCGTCCGAGACGTACATCCAGACGGCGTTGCTCATGAGCCAGGCCTGGCAGCGGAGTGCCACGGGCAGGCTCGAGAGATCGTAGGCGAGCAGGAAATGCTGGTGATCGACGCTCACGAACGGCAGCGACAGCCGCTTGGCCGCGCGGGGAAGGGCCGGCTCGAAGTCGGTCACGGCCAGTTCGGCGCCGAATTCCTCGAGCTCGTTCATGAGGCGATCGACGAGGGGGCCGAGGATTCTCGCCTGGTAGTCGAGCCCGACCGCCACCGACCGCATCACGTCGAGCCGGCCGCCGCTGTATTGGAAGACGATCCCGGGAATCTCCGCGATGCGGACAGGACCATCTCCCTCGGGAAACCGGGACCTCAACAGGGCCGTGGCGTCGCCCGAGGTGTAGACGAGAATCTCGTGCCGGGGCACGAGCTGCTCGATCAGGGTGCAGATCCGGGTGGCGTGTCCGCGTCCCTCTCCGCACAGGCTGACGGCGATGCGTGCCATGAACACGTCCCGGGGCGTAGGCTAGTCTTCGGCGGATGGTCCGCCGAGCCACACCCTGGATTCTGCCAGCGCCCGACGGCGACGACCACCATGTGTTTTTCGTGTCCCACCTCCTCGGGCGTCTCGAGACCCGCGATGCTCGCGGCGGTGCTCGCCCTCGGCAGCTTCGGCACGTCGTCGGCGGGTGACGCCGCGCCGCCGCCGGCCGACGAAGTGCGTGGGGTCGTCGCCAGGCTCGGTTCGGCCTCGCGGGCCGACCGGGAGGCGGCTGAGCGATCACTCGCAAGCCGCGGACCGGAGATCCTCGCGGAGCTGCTGCGGCTGGCCCCGACGTGCACCGGCGAGGTCCGGCTGCGGCTCGACCGCGTGATCGCCCGCTTCGAGGCCGAGCTCGTCGAGCGGGCGACGGAGCCCGCGACCGTGTCGCTGTCGGTCGAGAAGATGCCGGTTCGCGAGGTGCTCGCGCGGATCGCTCGCGACTCCGGCAACCCGCTTGCGGTCTCCGAGGAGGTCGGGGCCGGGGCGGCGGGAGCGAGGCCCGTATCGCTTTCGCTCGACCGGGCGACCTACTGGGAGGCGGTCCTGGAAACACTCGCGCGCGGAGGGCTCGAGATCGATTTCCGTGACGACGGAAGGCGGGTCGTGGTCGTGCCTGCCTCCGGTCGGCCGGCTCCGCGTGCGGCCGCCGGCCCGTTGCTCGTCATGGTCACCGGGGTCGAGACCGCGCGTGCCGCGGCGGACGGGCGGCCGGTCCGCGTGGGGCTGCGGCTGGCCTGGGAGCCGCGGATCGTTCCGCTCGTGATCCGGCTGCCGATGGATTCGGTGCAGGTCGAAGGTCCGCGAGGGGAGAGCGTGCCGCCGTCGAGCCGCCGCGGCGTGCTCGAGGCGACGATCCTGCCCGGGGCCGCCTGGCTCCCGATGACGCTGCCGCTCCTGGCGCAGGAACCCTTGCCGGAGTCGTTGGCGAGCGTGCGGGCGACGGTGCGGCTGTGGTGCGCGGGAGGGGAGCACGATTTCTCGATGCCGCTGGAGCCGCTTCCGGCCGAGTCCCGGCAGCGGGTGGGGCGGGCGGAGGTTTCGTTTCGCGCGGAGCGTCGCGATCGCGGGCGGGTCGCCGTCGAGGCCGAGCTGGCCTACGACGCCCCGAGCGAGCCCCTCGAGTCGCACCGGATGTGGCTCGTCGATCGGGAGCTCGAGGTCCTCGGACCGGCCGGCGACAGGCTGCTGCCGGAGAGCCATCGTGTGCGGCATCGCAGCGATCGGGGCCTGGCGGTCACCGACGAATTCGTCCTGGCAGCCGCCGCCGAGGGAAGCCGCGTGCGGTGGCGGCTGCCGGCCGCGGTCCGGGAACTGCCGATCGACGTGACCCTGCGCGGCGTCGCATGGCGGGAACTCGTGCGGTAACCTCACGGTGCTGTCGGTTCGTGGAGCAGGAATCGTGGACCGCGGAAAGGAGTTCCGGATGGCTCGTCGGATCGCTCGCTTCATCGGCGGCCTGGCCCTTGCGGCGTGTCTCGTCGCGGCGCCGTCGCGAGCCGCCGACGAGATTGTGGACGAGATCGACGTCCTCGAACCGCTCGTGGTCGCCCGCGTTGGCGAGTCGCCGATCATGCGGGCGATCCTGGACGCGGCGGTTGAAAGGGCGGGCTACGAGCGGATCGCCTCGGAGGAGCTGAAGCGGAGAGCCAGGGCCGAAGTGCTCGAGCAACTCGTCGACGAACAGCTGCTCGCGCTGGCGATCGAACGGGAGGGCAAGGTCGCGACCGATGGCGAGATCGACGCGTTCATCTCACGGCTCGACACGCGGCTCGCGGTCGGACGCGACGAGAAGACGCTCCGTCGCAAGGTCGCCCTCGAGATCGGCGTCAACAAGATGATCGTGTCGCGGATCACGAAGGAGGCGATCGAGGCTGCCTACAAGCAGCATCGCGCGGAGCTCGACGGGTCGCTCGTGCGGGTGAGCCACGTCCTGCTGCGGCCCGACATCGCGGTCGGACCGGACGCCGTCGAGAAGGCGATCGAGAAGGCGTCGTCGATACGCTCGCAGATCCTCCAAGGATCGCTCACCTTCGCCGACGCGGCGAGGCGTCATTCCGCGGGTCCGAGCCGGCGGCAGGGAGGCGACATCGGCTTCGTGCCGCGCGCGGGCGTCATGGTCGAGGAGTTCGCGAGCCGGGTCTTCTCCTTGAAAAAGGGGGAGGTTTCCAGACCGTTCGTCACGCCGTTCGGCGTCCACCTCGCGACCGTCACCGCGATCAGGCCGGGTACGGTTTCGGACGCGCAAATCCGGCCGCAGGTCGAGAGGCTGGCCGGGCGGAAACTGTTGCAGGAGATCCTCGAACGCGAGCGGAAGGAGACGAAAATCTTCTACGGACCGGGCGTCCCGCATTTCGAGCGGGATGCCGACGATCCATCGGCGGCGCCGAAGCTGGTCGTCGAGCCGCGGGCCGATGGGCTCTGAAGGCCGCTGCAGCCGGGAAACACCCGGAAAAATCGATTGTCGGTCCCGGGGACGATCGCTACCCTTCCCCGCCCCTCCGGTGCCTCTCCATGAAGCTGCGATCGACGATCCTCTTCGCCTGCCTCCTGTTCGTGCCGCTCGTGGCGATGTTTTCCCACAAGATTCCACGTGGCGTGCGCGAGGGCTTTCGCGACCACGTCTGGCGGCCCGCCGTGGCCCGTGTGTCCGCATGGGTCGCCGGCGAGGCGGATCGTGGCGGCCATGCGGTGGAGCGATCCCTGTCCGAGCTGGTGTCGCCGGTCGTGCGGCAGGCCGAGCGGGCGGCGACAGACCGGATCGCGGCTGACGCTGCACCGGCGGCGACCGATCCGCCGCCGGCTCCGGTGGTCGCCCCGCCGGCGATGCTCCCCGCGGTGGCGGTTCAATCGACGCTCTTGCCGAAGCAGTCCCGAGCCGCGCTCGAAGAACGGCTGGCAGCGATCGGTGCGATCGGGCTGAAGCTGAAGCCGCCGCAGGAACCATCCGGCGTGCATGTCGCTGCGTGTCGCGTGCCGGCGGATGCCAGCGGGCAGTTGCAGCGGCTCTTCCAGGCGACCGGCCCGACGCCCGAAATCTCGCTCGAACGGCTCGCGTCGCAGATCGAGGCCTGGCGGTTGCGGATGGCCTCCGCCGACCGTGAGCCGGCGGGCCGCAATGCGGCGGCCGCCGGGTCGTCCTCCTCCGGACAGCCGCGGTAGGGCCCGCCATGGCGATCCGACGACCGACATCGCTTCGCCGTCGCCGCCACCCGATGGTGCGTCCGCAGGGCTTCGATCGCCTGCGAAAGCCCGGCCGGCGTCGCTGGCGGGCCAGGCTCGACCGTCTGGCGACCGTGGCGGCGGCGACCATGCCGACCCGCCTTCCCGATCAGCATGGTGCCGACGCGCATGTTTCCGGTGCGCATGCCCGCTCGGAAGAGCTGGCGAGGCTCGAGGCGGTGCTCTTTCTCGCCCGGGAGCCACTCAACACCCGGCGGCTCGCGAAGCTCGCCCGGCTCGCCGACGGCACGCGGGCGAGGGTTCTCGTCCGCGAGCTCGACCGGCTGCTCGATGCCACCGGCTCCGCCTTCCGCGTGGAACAGGTCGCGGGCGGGTTTCAATTGCTCTCTCGGGCGGCCTTCGGCCCGTGGCTACGGCGGCTGCTCGACGCGCAGCCACAGACGCGGCTGTCGGCCCCCGCGATGGAGACGCTCGCCATCGTCGCCTACCGCCAGCCGGTCTCCCGGGCGGAAATCGAGGCGGTCCGCGGGGTGGGGTGCGAGGAGATGCTCCGGCAACTCCTCGACCGGGATCTCGTTGCCATCGGGGGCCGTTCCGAGGAGATCGGCCGGCCGAACCTCTACGTCACGACGCGGCATTTTCTGCGGGCGTTCGGCCTCGGCAGGCTCGAGGATTTGCCGCCGATTTCGGCCGCCGTCGACCTGCAGCAGCCGTCCTGAACCGCGGCCGGTCGTCCTGCGGAAAAAAATTTTTGACGGCTATTTGGATGATTCGTCGGGATCGGGTACAGATTTGTTCGGTTTCAGGAGTCTTTCGAAGTGCCCCGAGGAGATCACGCCGTGACGATCGTCGCCAGTCCCGACCGAGAGCAGGATGTATTTTGCTGGAGCGAGCTCGCCGAGCTCGAAGCGGCCGAAGCCTTGTTCGAAGCGGACGCTTCCGACCGTTCCGTCGCCGGACTGCCGTCGCTCGACCGCGTTTGGGCCGCTCGCGACGAGGACGACGACGAGGATGAGGACGAGGACGAATACGACGACGATGACGACGACGAGGATGATGAAGACGAGGACGACGAGGATCTCGAAGACGAGGAGTGGGAGGAGGTCGAGGACGAGGAGGACGATCTCGACGAAGAGGACGAGGAGGAAGAGGACTCCGACGACGAAGAGGAAGACGAAGACGACGACGAGTGGGAAGACGACGACGAGGAGTGGGAGGACGACGACGAAGAGGAAGACGATGACGACGACGATTGATCGTCGCGTTTCTCGATCCTGAAGGTCTCTTTCCTTCGGACAATACCGAGCAAGGTCGGAGAGGTGGCAGAGCGGTCGAATGCGCGTCTTTGCTAAAGACGTGTCCGGTCAAAAGCTGGACCGCGGGTTCGAATCCCGCCCTCTCCGTTGCCTGCCCGTCCTCCTTCGGAGAACGGGGCGTTGCCTGCCCGTCCTCCTTCGGAGAACGGGTGAGCGGACGGGATTCGAACCAAGGCCA
>CAZPEM010000141.1:0-8351 GCA_964585575.1 uncultured Chitinophagaceae bacterium | reverse complement strand
ATCATCTGCGGCAGTGGATCAAGCTGACGGGCAGGCCGTTCGGCTTCGGCGGCGTCACATTTCCCTCCCTGGATCCTCCACTGGCCGAGTTGCTCGCCCGGGCCAGTTTCGTCGCCTGTCGCGACACAAAATCGCTCGAGTTGCTCCGCGGTAAGGAGCTGCGCGGACCGGCGCTGTCGTTCGGGCCCGACGCCGCCTTCGCCTGCGACGTGCTCGACGAGCCGAAGGCCCTCGCCTTCCTGCAGCAGCACGGCCTCGAACCGGGTCGCTACGCCTGCTTCGTGCCACGGCTCCGCTGGACGCCCTTCCACAAAATGGACCAGTGGTATCGGCCGTCCCCTGCGAAGATCGAGGAAACCGAACGGGTCAACGAGGCCACGGCCGAGAAGGACCACGCCAAGCTGCGGCAGGCGATCGTCCGGTGGGTCCGCGAAACGGGGCTGAAGGCGGTGATTTGCCCCGAAATGTCCTACATGGTCGATCTCATCGACCCGCTGGTTTTCGATCCGTTGCCCGGCGACGTGAAGGACAAGGTCGTGCGCCGACGATCGTTTTGGATCACCGACGAGGCCGACTCGCTCTTCCGCCGCGCGCGGGCGATGGTGAGCATCGAAATGCATTCGCCGATCCTCGCGGTCGGGCACGGCGTGCCGGCGATTCATATCCGCCAGCCCGAAGACACCTGGAAGGGCCAGATGTGGCGGGACATCGGGCTGGAGGACTGGCTTGTGGAGATCGACGCCGCCAGCGGCGATGACATCGCCGCGGCCCTGCTCCGGATCGACGCCGACCATGACGCGGCGCGGGCGAAGGTCCGTACGGCGATGGGGAAGGTCGCCGACTTGCAGTGGGCGATGATGACCACGTTACGGGAGTGCCTGCGGCTGCCGGCCCGATGAGCCGGTGGCCGGGGCGTGGCCTCAATATCGGGCCGACACGTTCACGGCGCCGGTCAGACCCTTGAGGGTGATGGTTTCCTCGTCCTTGTTGAACTCGGTTCACGACTTGCCGTTGACCGTGACGCCCTTGATCGGGGCGGACATGGGGTGGCGGAAACGCAGCACGATTTCCTTGGGCGCGTTTTCCTGAATCGCGTTTTCCTGAATCGCATTGCGTGCGGGCATGTCGACGGTCGCGTTGATCGCACCGTCGTCCACGGCGGAGACGATCTCGTAGCCCACCGTGCCGAAATACGTGGGGGCGTTCTTGGCGCTGATCGTCCTGCCCTGCGCCAGCCAATGCCGGGGCGTCGCCTTCGCCAGCCACAACGTGCCGCCGATCTCCAGAACGAGCAGGTTGCGGTAGTTCCGCATCGGCCAGCCGGCGCCGTTGCCATTGAGTTCGCCCACGTTTTTCAAGGCGGGCTTCGCGCCTTCCGTGACGTAGTGCCTTCCCTGGGGCGAAAAGATGACGTGCAGGACGGAGTTGTTGGTCCAACTCCGCAGAAACGCCGGCACGTCGTCGCGGAACAGATGAGCGTCGGTCACGTATCTGTAGCCCAACTGTCGGCTGATTCCGCCCCAGAACCAATCGTCCTGGGCGGCGTGCCCCGTTTCTGACGGCGGTCCGCCAGCTCGCGGGTGTATTGCCGAAACAGATAGCTGTCTTCGAGCACTTCCAGTCTGCCGGCAAGCCGCACATCGCCAGGGTCCCAGCCCAAAGACCGCAACAACACGTGCTGATGGCAAAAGTTCTCGCACCCATAGCTGGAACCGCCCCCAAAGCTGACGAACGGCCCACGGGTCGAAGAGAAGCAATGCGCGAGCGAACCCGATGCACACAAGGACCTGCCCACCATGAAACACTTCACCCTCACCGCATGGCTTGTGGTCTTGCTGGCCGGTCCGGCCGCCTGACAGGGTCGCTGCCGGTGAGCTTCCAGGGCGATGACAACGAGAAGGCGGCCGTCGTCGCCACCGCCAACGCTTCCAAGGCGGTCGATCGTCTGAAGGACCGCTATGCCGGCCTGCCGGCTCAGGCCATCGCCGTGGACATTCCATCGGGGACGATCACCGGGGCCTCGCCCCGATCGCGAAACACCGCAAAAAAGCCGATCGTGGCCCCAGGTGCGGTCCTCGTTGCGGTCGATGCCCCCGATTCGGTCGATCAGCCCCTGCGGTCGATGACGAGCGGGTCGTGGCTGCGGGGGTCGCCGATCCGCAGTGCCGCACGGCCGGCGAGGAGGTCGTCGATGATCGTGCCGACCACCTCGGCCCGCCAGCCCGTCGCGAGCAGCGGCTCGCCCTCCTCGACGTCGTAGCCGAGCTTCCAGGCGAGCAGGTCCCGCATGTCGGAGACCGTGCCGACCATCGCAGGGGCGAGGCTCATCTGCCGGCAGAGGCCGGCCACGGCCGTCGAGAGGAACTGGCCGAGAACGGCCAACTGCTGCGGGGGCGCCCGGTGCCGCTCGCCACCGGGCAGCTCACCCTCGGGCATGGCGAGCCCACGGTCGATCGCGTCGGCGATCCCCTTGATGATGTGCCTGAAGTCCGACCGCTGCATGCCGCGGATCGCCTGAATGTCGCGCTCGTCGGCGCTCTTCCGCTTCGCGAGCTCCACAAGCAGGTCGTCGCGGAGCACCCGCTTCGGCGGCATGTCACGGCTTTCGGCGACCGCATCCCGCCAGTGCCAAAGCTCCCTCGCGATCGCAAGCTCGCGGCGGGAGAGGCCCGTGAGCCCCGAGACTCGCCGCCACCGCTTCCGCTGGAAGCTCTCGACCACGTCCCCCTGCCAGGAGGCCATCTCCGACTCCATCCAGGCCTCGCGTCCATGCTTCGCGAGCCGGTCCTCGAGCACCTGCCAGAGATCCTCGAGGTGCCGCACGTCGTCCATGGCGTAGGCGAGCTGCGCGTCGGAGAGCGGCCGCTTCCGCCAGTCGGTGCGGGTCTCTCCCTTGTTGGCCGTGCGTCCGAGCAGCCGGCGCACCAGCGCCCCGTAGCCGGCGGGAAAGTCGTGATCGACGAGGCCGGCGGCGATCTGCACGTCGAAGAGCCGCGCGGGGAGCCGGCCGGTGGCATGGAGCGAGAAGCCGAGCTCCTCGCGGCCCGCGTGCACGATCGTCGTGCGGTCCCCCTCCGCGAGCAGGTTCCAGAACGCGTCGAGCTCGCGGACCGCGAGCGTGTCGACCGCGGCCAGGACGCCGGGAGCGGCGATCTGGATGAGGCAGAGCTGGCTGCGGTAGGTGTGCTCCGACACGAACTCCGTGTCGAAGGCGATGAACGGATGCTCCGCGAGCCGCTCCACGAGGCGGTCGAAGGCGGGCTGGCTCGCGATGAGGTCGAATCCCGCGGCAGGGCCGCCGGACCGCGGAGGTGTCATGAGGTGCTTCAGAGGAACAGCAACGAGACGGCCACGAAGACGGGCAGCAGGATGCCGAAGCTGTAGGTCATGTATCCGAAGAAGCTCGGCATCCTCACCCCCGACTTCTCGGCGATGGCCTTCACCATAAAGTTGGGCCCGTTGCCGATGTAGGTCATCGCCCCCAAGAATACCGCCCCGAGGCTCACTCCGGCCAGCCGCAGCACGTCCACGCCCGCCATCGTCGTCGCCGGATCGGCGGCGGGGTCGCCGATGGCCTGGGCGGTCTTGAAGAACACGAGATAGGTCGGGGCGTTGTCGAGCACCGACGAAAGGGCGCCGGTCGTCCAGAAGAACGCCCTCGCCGACTCGATCCCGAGGCTCGCACCCCGCTCGTCGAGGATCGCCAGCGCCGGCTGCATGCAGACGAAGATGCCGAGGAAGAGCGCCGCCACCTCCACGATCGCCCCGTAGCTGAAGCCGTTCTTTCGGCGGATCTCGGCCGATCCACCCGCGAGCGACACGAGCACGATCCCCAGGAGCACCGCCTCCCGCAGGAAGACCCACGGGTGCCATTCGGTCCCGGGAAACGGCTTCGACGGGTCGAGCAGCGCCACCGCTGCGATCACGGCCAGAAGCAGGGGGGCGTTCGGGAGGAGTCCGCTGATCGTGAGCGTGCGGGTCTGCGTGCGATCCCGCGCGAGGTCCCGCGACGCCTCCTGTGGATGGGCGAGGAACGTGTCCCACGCCCAGTAGATCGCGACGAGCACGGCGTTCGTGAAGATCCAGGGCTTCCAGAGCGAGAGCGTCCAGAAGAAGTCGACCCCCTGGAGGTAGCCCAGGAACAGGGGTGGGTCGCCGATCGGCAGCAGGCATCCGCCGCAGTTGCAGACGACGAAGATGAAGAAGACGACGGTGTGGGCGACCCGCCGCCGCTCGCGGTTGGTCTCGAGGAGCGGCCGGATGAGCAGCATCGCGGCGCCGGTCGTCCCGATGAAGCTCGCAAGCAGGCCTCCCACCGTGAGGAACGCGGCGTTCGTGGTCGGGGTCGCCTCGAGGTCACCCTCGATCCTCACGCCGCCGGTCACGCAGTAGAGCGCGAACAGCAGCACGATGAACGGCACGTATTCGGCAAGCAGGGCGTTGGCGAGGACCGTGCCGACGAGCCCCCAGGAGATTCCGCTGGCCGCGGCCGGCGTCACGGCGTGGGCCGGGAAGTGGAGGTCGACCGGATGGCGGTGGAGGAAAGCGTAGTAGGCGAGCGTCACCGCCCCGAGGACGCAGGCGACGAGCAGCCGGTTTTCGTTGTGCTCCCACCAGTGCTCGATCGAGGGCACGAGCGGGAAGATCGCGATCGCCCCGAGAAGCAGCACGAATGGCAGGACGGTCCAGATCGGAGGCGCGGTGGCCTCACCGGCTCCCTCCTCGTGCGGCTGCCCAGGCTCGTGATGAGCCTGCTGCCCGTTTTGTCCCTGCCGCCCGTGGTTTCGCTGCCCGTGGTTTCCCTGGTGGTCCGACTGGCCTTGCACGATGAGGTCGCGGCCACGCTGGGGATAGCCGAGCAACGCGGAGCCTGCGTAGCCGAAGAGGACGGTCGCGAGGGCGGCAATGATCCAACGCGAGCCGGCCGAGGGGCCGTGCGAGGCAAGGTGGTTCGCTTCGTGCGACATGCGTGGGGCCCGTTCGGGATGGGAACCCGTAGGAAAAGGAAGGGGATGAGGGCGGGGTGTGCGGGCCTCGAAACCGCAGTATGGTAGTCGACGTGGTGTCATCATGAAAGCGGACATGGGCGTGCGAACGGTCGAGCCGAGAGAGGTTTGGGTCCGTGGCAATCCGCGGCCGCTCGTCGTGCTCGCGGTGGCGATCACCCTCGGCATGCTGGCGGTCGCCGGCGCGGCCGCGTGGTTCGGCAGCCGCTGGCTCGTGTTCGGGGCCGCGGTGACGGCCGCGGTCGCGATCCCGCCGGTCGTGGCCCTCGCCGTGGCGGCGGCACTGCCGCGGGTCGAGCGGCGGGGCGGGTCGCTTCGCCTGCGGGTCGCGCCGACACATGCCTACGACGTTCCGCTCGAGGTCGTCGAATGTTTCTTCCACGGCGCGCACGCGATCGGCAGGCCGGTCGAGCCTTGCACCGGGGAGGCGGCCGACCACGACGAGCACCCGCCGGAGAACGGCCGCCGCCGTGGCACGATCGCCGTGCGGATCGCCGAACGGGCCCGCGAGTGGCAGGAGCGGCCCACGTTCCGCCCGTGGGCCGGCTGGAAGCGAGGGTCGATCGTGCTCGACGGCCTCTGGTACGAGCCGCTTTCGATGGAGCGGTTCGGCGAACTCGCGGAGCGGCTCGTCGAGGCGAAGCGATCGCTGCGGACAGGCGAGGAATCGCGGTGAAGCGGCTGCTCGTGAGCGTGCGGGATGCCGCGGAGGCCCGCGAGGCGATCGCGGGCGGCGCCGACGTGATCGACGTCAAGGAGCCGCTTGCCGGCCCGCTCGGACGCGCGGGGATCGAAGCAACGCTCGGAGTCGCTGCTTCCGTCCACCACGCGGCCCGGTCGGTTCCGTGGACGATCGCCTGCGGAGAGTTGGCCGATGGACCGATCGCCGAGGTGGCGGCGCACGTTTCCTCGCTCGTCGGTCTGCTTCCCGATGGAGTGCGACGCCCTTGGCTTGTGAAGCTGGGCCTCGCGGGGGCAATGCGGCTCGACTGGGAGCGACGGGTCGCGGATCTGGAGTCGCAGCTCCCCGGCGGCGTCGCCCAGGCCTGCGTCGTCTACGCCGACTGGCATCGCTGCGACGCGCCGCCGCCGGATCGGGTCGTCCGCCTCGCGGGAACCCTCGCAGGCCGCACGGTGCTCATCGACACGTTCGACAAGCAGGCAGGCGGCGTCTTTGACGTGTCCGTCCCCGGCGACCTCAGGGCGACCGTCGCCCTGGCCAGGTCGCTCGGGCTCGTGGTCGCACTGGCCGGACGGATCGGGCTCGAGGACGCCGGCAAGGTCGCCGACATCGCCCCCGACATCGTCGCGGTCCGGTCGGCCGCGTGCGGCGGCGACAGGCTGCGGGCCGTCGAGGCGGAGCGGGTCGGGGCCGCACGTCGGACACTTTGCCGCACGCCGAACGCCATGCCGCCCGCCGGGCGGTCTGCCGAGGTATGATGACCCGTTTCTCGGAGACCATCAGATGAACGATCTCGAGGTTCGATTGCCTCACGGGCTTTCCGCGGAGGAGATGCGGGTGAGGCTCGACCGGGCCGTGGTCGTGGCGCGGGAGCAGTATTCCGACACCGTCGGGCCGATCGAGGCGGAGTGGGCCGACGAGGTGATGACCGTTCGCTTTTCGACGATGGGCATGTCGTTCAACGGTCAGGTGGAGAGCCTGCCACGCGAGCTCGTCGTGCGGGTGCAGCTGCCGATGATGGCGTCGCTCTTCGCCGGGAGAATCCGGGAGGGGATCCAGGAACGATTGGGGAGGTTGATCGCGTCGTGAGGGTGCCGCGGTTCCGGCTGGGGAAACCGCGCACGCAGGGACGCCAAGAATTCGACTCACCGGAGCCGTGCCGCCGATGGAAAGAACGAATCGGACTGTCCTTTGTGCAACGCATTTTCAGGGGCCGATGAGTCACCGTCGTCTGCCGATCCGCCGCCTTCCGGTTTGGTTGTGCCGCCGCATCGCCGTCGGCCTTCTCGGGCCGCTCGTCGTGCTGACCGGCCTTGGCTTGGCGGTGGTCGTGGCCATCCCGGCAGCCGCCCAGGACATCGACCGTGGTGGCCTGCCGGAGGACGACCCGTTCGCCGACGAGCTCAACCCATTCGGCGGCAGGGCGACGCCCTCGAAAACGCCGTCGCCGTCCGCGCCGGCAACTCGGCCATCCATCCCGTCGCCGCCGCGTCCGCCGATCCCGTTTCCCGAGAGGACCATTCCCGGCGAGCCTGCGGAGCAGAAGCGGCCCACCCCGCCCGCCCGTTCGCCCACCCCGTCCGACGCGGAGTTCGCGCCGCGCCGGCCTCCGCTGCCGATGCTCCAGGAGGGCCGCTCGCCCGCCCTGCCGCTCGTGGCTCGCGCGGAGAAGCTCGCCGACGAGGGGAAGCACTCCGAGGCCCGCGACCTGCTCCTCGAGGCGGTGAAGCTCGACCGTGAGTTCGTGCCGGCCCACATGGGCCTCGGCATGGTGGCGCGGTCGCTCGGTCGCTACGAGGAGGCGGTCGAGGCCTACTCGAAGGGGCTCCTGCTCGAGCCCGACAACCCGGAACTCGCGTTCCGGCGGGGCATCGCCTGGTACCAGATGGGCCAGTACGGCATCGCACTCGAAGACTTCGAGGACGCCGCGGGCATCGCCTACGACGACCCGAGGCCCGAGTTCTGGCGAGGGCTCACGCTCATGGAGCTCGGCCGGCGGCTCGAGGCCATCAATGCCTACGCCGCGGCGATTCGGCGAGACCGCAACTACATGCTCGCCTACCTCAACCGTGGCCTCGCCTACCTGGACGCCGGCGAGCCCCGGAAGGCCGAACTCGACTTCGATCACTCGATACGTCACGAGCCACGCAACGCGGACGCGTGGTTCAACCGCGGTGTGGCGCAGGCGAGGCAGCGGAAGTTCCGCCAGGCCGTCAGCTCGTTCGATCTCGCCTTGAAGATCGATCCGGACCACGAGCCGTCCCGCCGCAACCGCGACGCGATCGCGGGCTTCGCGGAACGGCGTTGAATCGCCGTTGAGGCGAATCCGGCGAATCAAGCGTGCTGGGTTCGGGGCTGCCCGTGCCCCCTCGCCGGACGCTCGCTTCGCCCATCCTGGGCTTCGCTCGCTCGGAGCTGCCTGCGCTCCGGCATCCTGCCTTCGCTGGTCAGCTACGCCGTCTCGGGCACACGGGCAGCCCCTCACGGTCTGCTCTGCTCAACCCTGCTGGTTCGGGGCTGCCCGTATCCCCTCGCCGGACGCTCGCTGCGCCCATCCTGGGCTTTGCTCGCTCGGAGCTGCCTGCGCTCCGGCATCCTGCCTTCGCTAGTCAGCTACGCCGTCTCGGGCACACGGGCAGCCCCTCACGGTCTGCTCTGCTCAA
>CAZPEM010000140.1:0-8398 GCA_964585575.1 uncultured Chitinophagaceae bacterium | reverse complement strand
TCCGGGGCTTCGACGAGCCGCTCGTAGCTGAAGCCGATCACCCGGAATCTTCGGCGGTCGAGCGTCTCGAGATTCCAGTAGAGAAAGTTCCAATACTGGATCGGGTTCGCGAACCGCATCCGCGGCGAACCCTCGAGCTGGCTGTCGAAGATCTCGATCGGCCCGACGAGGAAATCCTCCCATGCATCCGCGGCGACGAGGCTGATGGCATGCCCCTGCTCCCGCTTCCGACGGTGGTAGCGGTGGAGCGAAAGCACGAACGCGAAAGGATTCTTCACGATGTAGACGAGCGGCAGGTCCGGATACGACGCGGGCCCGCCCGCCGGCAGGATCGGCACACCTCCGTGCTTCCAGCCGAAGGCGTTGAACTCGGCCCGCACGGCATAGTTGGTCTCGAGCAGGAACTTCAGGTAGTTCGTCCCCGTCCGCAGCGCCCCGACGACGGCCACCCGCGGAAGATCGCGTTCACCGCGACGAGATCGAAAGAGACGTGTGAGACGCTTCATCCGATCCCTACGCCGCGATGGATCGCTTCATGTCAGGCTCATCGGCCAGGATGCTCGTCGTGGCGATGATCGGCGAGTAGTCGCTCGAGATCGTGGCGGGACTCCGGGTCAGGCTCGCGAAAAGCTGCGAGACGGCGGTCACTGCGACGAACGACAGGCCGCCCAGGAACACCGGCAGGGCATCGATCGGCGTGACCCGCGTGAGCCCGACCGTGAAGAATCGTCGCAGGTATTTCACGGTCATCTCGAAAACCCCCGTGACCGCGCGAACGACACGATAGGGCCGGGAGCCATCCGCGATGGCGACGCCCACGTCCCTGTCGATCCCGAGCATCCAGGCCCGCGCCAGATACTCGCCGAAGCGGTCGAACTGCTTGTGCTCGGCGACCGCCGTCGTCACCTTCTCCGTGCGGACGCCCGCGGCGGCGAGCGCCCGAAACCAGGGCCCGCCGTGAGCCCGGGCGGCGGCGATCCGGGGAATCGGCACCTCGATCATCACCTCGCGACGGACCGCGAAGTTGTTGGCGAAGAATCGCCGGGCGCCCTTCTTCAGGAGCGGGTCGCGCGACGAGCGGAGCGGGAAGAACCAGCCGAGCGCGCTCATCTTCCCCATCATCGAGCCGTCCTCGAGCGCGACGGTGTCGCCGAAGGCGAGGTCGGCACGGCCCGAAAGCACGGGGCTCAGGATGTCCTCCAGCCAGTTGTCAGAGTAGCGGCAATCGGAATCGGCGAAGACGAGGATGTCGCTCGTGTCGAAGAACGGTGCCACCCCCTTCTTCTCGTAGTAACCGGCGTCGGGGGCGTGGAGCAGCTTCGGCTCGAGGCTGCCCTCCATGTCCTCGGCGCACTCGTCGAGCATCGACCGCAGGTCGGCCTGGTCGACGCCGTCGTCGAACACCAGGAGCAGCGTCATGGGCCGCGAAATCGCCGCGGGGCTCTGCCGGACCGTCGCCACGAGCTCGCGTAGGAAATGCAACGCCTTCCCCTGGGCGAGCCCCTCGGCGTTGTCCCATTCGAGAACGATGGTCACCGATCGCTGTTTCATGGCGGTGGCAAGAATCGCACCGGGACCGTTTTGACTCCACGCCTGTTTTTGTGCTCCCCGCGGAAACATGCCTTTGTATGGGCAAGATGCGGAACCTGGGTCGGGCGACGACCGCGATTTCGGGCCATCACTGAAGCGATTGCGGCGACTTCGCCGATACCCCTCTTCGGAAAGGGAACGCCATTTCAGACGTCGGCCGAACGCCCTGCCTTCAGGTTCCGGCTCGACGCCAAAGAAAAAGAATACGAGAGACCAGGCCATGTCGGAGAAGCCGCAGCTGCGGGTGATTTCCGACGCCCCCGAGGCGTCGGACGTCGGCAGACCCCTTTCGATCGTCGTGGCCGTCCTGACGTTCAAAAGGCCCGATCTCCTCACCGACTTCCTGGACGGCTACGCGAGGATCGCCCTGCCGGACGGCTGCGACGTGGCGCTCCTCGTGGTCGACAACGACGCCGCCGGCTCCGGCCGCCCGACGTTCGAGGCCTGGCAAGACCGCATCCCGGCCGCGCGATACGTCGTCGAGCCGCGGACCGGCATTCCCGTGGCGAGGAATCGTGCCGTCGACGAGGCGATGGCTGCCGGCGCCGATGCCCTCTGCTTCATCGACGACGACGAGGTGCCGGAGACGGACTGGCTCGTCCGCCTGGTCGAGGCATGGCGACGGTCTGGTGCGCAACTCGTTGGCGGCCCCGTGGGGGTGGCGGCGCCGCCACACGGCGCCACCTGGTGGCAGCGGCTCATGAACGCGAGTCTCGCAGCCCGGGCGGACCGGAAATTTCGGCTCACCGCGGAGGCGGCGGCCCGAGGCGGTCGCTACACGATCGTCACGAACAACTGGCTCTGCGACCTGCGGTGGCTCCGGTCGAAAGGCCTCCGGTTCGACGAGAGACTTCTCATGACCGGCGGCTCCGACACGGCCTTCTGCCGCTCAGCCGTCGCCGCCGGCTGCCGGAAGGCCTGGGCGGCCGACGCCGTGGTGCATGAAACCATTCCCGCGGACCGCCTGACCGCCCGCTACCAGCTCCACCGCGGCGGGTCGCAGTCGATCACCCACTTCCACATGAAGCACGATCGGGTCACGCCGAGCGTCGTGCTGGCGACCCTGGCCATGGCGGCCGTCCGGGCGGTGCTCGGAGTCGTGCTGCTCGTGATCCCGGTCTACGGCCTCGCGTCGCTCACGATGGCGATCCGCTCGGTCGGTTGGGCGTTCGGCAGAATCCAGGCGATCCGCGGACTGACATCGACGCTCTACGTGCCCGAGGAGGACACGGCGACCGACCACCGCGGACAGATACTCGAACTGCCCCGGCAGCCTTCGCACGTGACAAGCCGCGCCGCCTGACCCGGGTCAATCATGCCGCGGGGCGCCCGCACGCCATCACCGGCCGCGGAGGTTCGCTGGCGAGAAGATCGCGTCGTCCAGATTCGCGTTGAGCGTGAGGTTCGTGTACGTGACTTCCGCCATCAGCGGCGGCTGCTGGCCGGGCGACTCCGGCCAGTCGTACACCTCGAAACGAACCGGCACGCTCAGCGCCGAATCGATGAACATGCTCGTGCTGAAGAACTCCAGGCCGTCGCGCCGCTGCGGGTGCGTGACCCGCACCATCCGGCAGGGGCGGCCGTCGATCCTCGCGGTGGTGATGTGCTCGACGATCGTGTTGTCGCCGGATGGGTCGGCGGCGACATCCTGCTGCAACGTGCGGATCGTCCGGTCGAGCAGGTGCGAGAACCCGATCTCGGTGATCGGCATGAGGCTCTCCCGCCTGACGCTGGGTCCGAAGGGATCGATGCGCAGAACCATGTAGCTGAAACGTCTTCCTCCCTTGCGGACGAGCAGCTTGTCGTCGTTCTGGCCGGCGACGAAGAGCGCCCGCCGTCCTTCCACGTGGGAGGGACCGAGAAACTCGAGCATGACGCTGAGCGGCTGCGTCATCCGTCCGCCCGCGTGGGTTTGCTCACGGACGCACATGTCGATGTAGTAGTGGTCCTGCAACTCGCCGTCGATCCGCTCCCGCTTGGTGACCCGGCACGTGAAGTCGCGCACGGTCTGCTGCAGGTAGGCCCGCTCCTCGCGGGCGAACTTCAACACCCACGCGAGCGGATGCTCCGACACCGGCCGCGGAACGGCGACGATGGTGGCTGGCGAAGCAGCGGCGGCGAAGCCAACCTCTTGAGCGTGACAGGGTCGGAGGCTTGAAAAATTCCCGCTGAGCGGCAGCAGGATCGCCACACCCGTGTGGAGCCATCGTGGGAACATGACGAGATTTCTCGAGCAGCGAACCAACCCCGGACGATCGCAGCATACCAGTTGGTGATCGAGGTCCCAGCCACATCGTCAGCACGGCGAGACGACCGCGCGGCCGCAAAGTCCGATTGTTCGGCTCATCCGATCCCGTCCTCAGGGTTTTCCCGCGGGAGGGGGTGCCCACGCCCCATCGCCGGACGTTCGCGGATGGATGGAAGCAGTCATTGAAATGACTCAGCCGCCGAGTTCCGCCCGCCTCCGCAGGAAGTATTTCTGCACGCGGGCCACGCAGGGCCGGCCGTCGGCGGTCCTGACCGCGCAGGCGGCGCCGGGCTCGGCCGCCCTCCGCACCACCTCCCGCAGCCTCGTCGGCACGCCCTCCGCGATGTCGGCATCGACGTCTTCGAGCGTGAGGCCGTGGCAGTTGCAAAGCGGACCCGCGAGGTCCTTCGGCCAGAAGAGGTCGCGGGCGGCGGTGGTCTCGATCGAACGCTCGAGCAGGTCGAAGTAGGCGACCGTGCAGGTGTCGGTCGTGCAGAAGTAGGCGGGCTCGCCGAGCGATTCGGCCGACTCCACCGTCGCGTGGGCACGAATCGTCTCGATCGCGACGGGGAGCCCCTCGCGGCCGCAGGCCGGGCAGAGGGCAGGCTCCGCCGAATCGGGCTCCTTGCAGAAAGCCTTGTTCATGGGGCTCGGCTCATGTTTTTTCGGCTCTCGAATCGCTCGGTTTGGCCGTTCCCCCGAGCCATACGGCCCATGCGGCAAACAGGATCGCGACGACCACGTAGGCGGCCGCGAGGTCGAGCGGGCCGCGACCCGCGGCCTCGGTTGGAAGCGTGCCGATCGCCCAGGGCAGGAAGAGCCGGCCGTCGGCGAACGGCGAATGGATGACACCAAAGGCCGACAGGACCGCGGCCGCGACGGCCCACGCCGAAGCCGCAAGCAGCCGCCGATCGACGAGGCTCGCGGTGAGCCCCGCCCAGACGAGGCTCGTCACGATGAAGCCACTCGCGAGCAGGCGGATCGAGTGGAGGTCGCGGGCGAGCGTGCCCGTGGGGGAAGCCCCGGCGGCCACGAGCTTGTCGGCGAGGATCACGACGAGCGCGGCGAGCGCCGGCACGCAGGCGATCGCGACGGCGGGGTAGTGCCTCGTCGGCGTGGCGTGGAAGCTCTGCGCCGTGATCTCCAGGCCGATGAAGACGAGGATCGGCAGGATCGCCGGTGCGGGAATCGCCTCGTAGAGATAGGCGAAGCTGCCGGTGATGCCCGCCACGCCGATGAAGGCCGCGGTCGCGAGCGTGTAGGCCGCCCGGCCGCCCATCGCCTTGTAGGCCGGGTGGCCGATGTAGGGCGTCGTCTGGATCACGCCGCCGCAGGCCCCTGCGAGGATCGTGGCCACCGCCTCGACGGCGATGATGCCGCCGGTGCGGTACTCGTCGCCGGCGGCCGCCGCGCTCTCGGTGCAGTCGATGCCGCCGACGACCGTGCCGAGCGCGAATGGGATCACGATCGGCAGGTACTTGAGCGAGTCGTCCCAGGCCTCGAGCCATTCGAGCCGGACGACCGAGAGCCATTCCATCGGCCAGAGCGCCGCCGCCGGATCGACGCTTCCATGGTTGGCCGCCGCCGGTACGAAACCCATCGTCGTTCCGAGCCACTGGATGCCGCCCCCGATCAGGAGCGCGGCGAGGGCGCCCGGAATCCTGAAGGGAAACGGGATCCTCGCCGTGAGTGTGGCGAGCACGATCGACAGCGCCACCAGTCCCACCAGCGGCGTCGCGACGATCTCCAGAAGCGGCAGGAACGTGATGAGCGCCAGCGCGATCGCCGCGAGGCTCCCGAGCAAGCCCGCCCGCGGCACCATCCTGCGGATCGGGCCGGCGACGAGCGAGCAGGCGAGCTTGAAGAGGCCGCTGGCGACGATCGCGCACATGCCGACATGCCAGGCGTGCCGGGCCGCCTCCTCACGGGCCATCCCGGCGCCGAGCGACTCCACGTAGGCGGGACCGAGCACGAAGAAGACCATGCCGAAGGTGCTCGGCGTGTCGAGTCCCAGAGGCATCGCGGTCACGTCGGTGCGTCCGGTGCGTCGTGCGAGCCGAAACGCCATCCAGGTGAAGACGAGGTCGCCGACGACGACCCCGACGGCCGTGCCGGGAACGAAGTGTCCCAGGGCGAACTGGGCGGGATAGTCGAACACGGCCGCCAGGAGCGACACGGTGAGCACGAGATCGGCGAGGTTGTCGAGCGAGAGGCCGAAGAAGGCATTGATGTCGCCGGGCGTCGCCCAGCGGTAGCGGGGCCGCGGCTTGCCGTGGGCTGATTCGTCGGTTCGGGCTGGTGGATTCACGGTCGCGGTGGGGAGAGGAGCGGGCTGATCGACCGGTCGGCGACCAGAAAGTCCACCCCACCCCGGGAAAATGTCAACGCCCGCCCGACACGGCCCGCAGGGGGCGGGCCCCGGAATCCACGGCTATACTCCGGGGGGAAAAGGCGAGGGTGAACCCTCCGACCCCCGGGTGCGTACCGAAGATGTTCGCGGACAATCTCCACCATCGACCCGGCGTTTCCGCCGACCGTGCGACCGGGGGAGGCTTTTCGCGAGCCGGGCCGTCCGGATCGGACGAAACCGGGCCGGCAGGGCAGTCCGACGAGGAGCTGCTGCGTCGGTTCCGGACCGTTGACGATGCGGAGGCGTTCGAAACGCTCGTGCACCGTTACGAGCGGGAGTTGTTCAGTTACCTGAAACGCTATCTCGGCAGCGCCGAGATGGCGGAGGATGTGTTCCAGGCGACGTTTCTGCAGGTTCATCTGAAGAAGGAGCATTTCGAGGAGGGCCGCCGGGTCCGACCGTGGCTTTACACGATCGCCACCAACCAGGCCATCGATGCGCAGCGACGCAACAAGCGGCATCGCATGGTCAGCCTCGATCACCGCACCGGCGGGGAGGGGGACGTGGGGGCGCTCGTGGAGATGCTCGCGGGGCGGGATCAGACGGCCGATGAGCAGATGGAGGGCGAGGAGGCGAAGGAGTGGGTCCGCGAGGCGGTGAACGAGCTCCCCGAGCAGTTGCGCGGCACGCTCGTGCTCGTCTACCACCAGGGTCTCAAGTACCGCGAGGCGGCGGACGTTCTCGGCATCCCCGTGGGCACGGTCAAGAGCCGGCTCCACTCCGCTCTTTTGAAGCTCAATGAATCCTGGCAGAACCGTTGCCGTGCCGTCGGGGCATGACAGACACGGAAGGAACGACGACATGCGAGAAAACCTGATCGGCTACCTCCTGGGGGCCCTCGACGACACGGAGGCCCGCGAGATCGAGGCGATGCTCGGCGAACCCGGCCGGCCCGGCGATGCACGCATGACATTCCTGACGACCTCGACGGCCGTGTCGGCTGGCGATCCCGCCGCTGAGGTCGGGGAATCGGCCGCTCTCAGGCGGGAACTCGAGATCCTGCGTCGGGCAACGACGCCCCTGGAACGCGACGCCGACCTGCTCGCCGCTCCTCAAGGACTCGCGAGCCGTACCATCGATCTGATCCGGAAAAGCAATCTCCAAGACAGCGGTTTCAAAGACGATGGCCGCAGGGAAGCGGCCTCCTTCACAGTGCCTTTCCCGAGGGCCTCCCTTTCGCCTGCGGCGGACGCTGCACGAGGAAGCACGAAGGGGCGGCAAATCCTCGACCGCGTGCTCATCGCCGCCTCCGCCCTCGCTGCGAGCATTCTCTTGGCGCCGCTTCTGCTCGACTCGATCGAGCAGGCCCGGTCGCGGCGGGCGGAGCGGAATCTCGGGGTCATGTCCCAGGCCCTGCACGGCTACGCATCACACCATCGCGTCTTCCCGTCGCCGCCGGCCTCCGGCCCCCTCTCCCGCGCCGGCCTCTACGCCCCGATCCTCGTTTCCGAGGAGCGGCTCGTGGCCGACGACGGCACGGTGATTCTGCCCGGCACGCCGCTTGCGAAGTCCGGACGGTATCGCGTGCCATCCCTGAAGGAACTGGAGCAGGCGATCGGCACCGAAGAGTTCGACGACATGGTGCGGACGATGGGGGGCGACTTCGGCTACACGCTCGGACACCGCTGTCCCGAGGGCGAACTCCAGAAGATCCGCGACCGCCGCCGTGCCGAGCATCCGATCATGGCCGACGCGCCCGACGACCGCGGCCGCGTCAGCCCGAACCATCCGGGCGGGCTCCACCACGTGCTCTTCGAGGATGGCCGTGTGCAGCGGCTCTTCATCGACCAGATCGGCGGCCACGACCACATCTACCACAACCACCACGGCGTGGTTGCCGCCGGCGTCTGCGAAGACGACGCCTCGATCGGCGCCTCCCACCACAAGCCGTAAGCCGCTCGAGTCGAAACTCCGGCCCGTTGGCAATGACGCCAGCGGCGATCAAAGTCTTCTCACGGACTCCTTGCAGGACGCCGCATTGACGCCGGGGGAGCAGACACTCCGTCGCTTCGGTGAGGATACACCTGAGGCTCCTCCGCGTCCGCTCCCCCGGCGTCAAGCATCAAGGTGCCTGTGTGATCATTGATCGCCACGCTTGACCGTGAGGGGCTGCCCGTGCCCAGGAGCCGGCGTATGCAGACAAGCGAAGC
>CAZPEM010000139.1:0-8455 GCA_964585575.1 uncultured Chitinophagaceae bacterium | reverse complement strand
CTGCAGCGGTCGCTCGCTTCGGCTCGCCTCGTCGCGATTGACCGCTGGCGGCGGCCCGAGACGGCGATTGGCTGCCGCATACGATTGTGATCGCTCAGGACAAACTCCTGCGATACCTTCCTTGATATGGCGGAGGCAATACGGGGTTGATTCGCGACACTGAGTGGTGGTGAAGGAGGGCGTCATGGCCGTCGATATCCAAATAGAGACTTTGTCGCTTGCTGAGAAAGTCCGGCTTCTTGAAAGCGTATGCCAGAGCCTTTGCGGTCAACCTTGCGATGTGAGGTCGCCAGAGTGGCACCGCGAAGTGCTCGATGAGCGCACTCGTCGCCTTGACGATGGCCGGGCGACGATTTCTGCATGGCCTGATGCGAAAGCCCGCTTGATGCAGCTTGGCCGATGATTGTCAGTATCTCCTCAGCTTGTGGTGGCCGTGATTGATGTTCGGCGGGTTCCGCCTCGGGTGACTGATGTATCCAACCGTTTATCTCGAAACGACGATCATCGGCTACCTAGCGATGCAGCCCAGCGGCGTGCTCCGGATTGCTGCGAACCAGCAGACCACGCACGAGTGGTGGTCTGGGCACCGGCATAGGTTTTCCGTGTACGTCTCGCGGTTTGTCATCGGCGAGTGCTCGGCGGGTGATTCGGCTGCCGCGGCGGATCGGCTGCGCGTATTGGCCGACGTGCCGCTGCTGGAGGTCACGACTGATGCGGAATCGCTTGCCGCGGCCTTGCTTGAAGGGGTGCCGCTGCCGCCAAAGGCAGCCACAGATGCCCTGCATATCGCAGTAGCTGCCGTCAACGGTGTCGAGTATCTCCTGACCTGGAATTGCCGGCATATCGCGAATCCTGCTCTCCGGCCGCGGATCGAATCCGTTTGCCGTAAAATGGGATTCGAGCCCCCGGTCATTTGCACGCCGCAGGAATTGCTGGAGATCGACGATGGAATCTGATCCGGTCGTTGCTGAAGTGCGAGCAGTCCGCGAGCAGTTAGCTGCCCGTCTCGGGTTCCGGCTCCACGACATTGTCAAAGAAGCCCAGCGGCAAGATGCTGCCGGCGATAGAAAAGTTGTTCGTCTCCCGCCTCGACGCCCCATCGAGGTAGCAGCTGTCACGCATTAGCCAGGAGAAAGCGATTCCGCAGCGCCCTGAAGGCTCAGCCGTTTCGCCCGTTCGTGATGCAGACCGATCTTGAGTACCGAGAACACGCCGATGCGGCATAGTGCATGACCACCTTTCCGAAGATCCTGTTGCTCGGCAAGGACGGGCAGGTGGGGCGGGAGCTGCAGCGGTCGCTCGCTTCGGCCCGACGTGTATGGGCTCACGAAGCTGGAGGGGGAGCGGGTCGCCGACCGGCGCGGCCTTGCTCGCCGACACGACGGCGCTCGCGATCGACCGCTGCCAGCGGCCCGAGCTTGAGGATGGCCGGGCGACGATTTCTGCATGGATTGATGCGAAAGCCCGCCTGATGCAGCTTGGCCGATAATTGTCAGCATCTCCTCCGCTTGTGGTGGCCGTGATTGATGCTCGGCGCGATCCGCTGTGGATTCGCAAAAGGTTTCAGTAGGAGGCTCGGCCCCTGAGCGAGAAAAAGAAAATCACATTGATCCACGAAGGCCGGTATGCGGCGGAGGTCGAGGTCGAATTAGCGGTCGGCGAGCGGCCGTCGGAAACACTGCGGCGGAGCAACGCCCGGGGTTGACACGTGAATAAACGGGCGTACACTTCCCGTGGGCTCCTCAGAAATCCACAGGAGAGTCGCACATGACCGTCGAACAATTCCGCAGCGCCCTGAAGGCTCAGCCGTTTCGGCCGTTCGTGATGCACCTGGCCGACGGGCGGGAGATTCCCGTGGTTCACCCGGAGCTCGCCCTGGCCTCATCGACCGGCCGGACAACCGTCGTCGTGCAGCCCGACGACACGTTCAACATCATCGACCTGCTGCTCGTCACCGATCTCGTGTATCGGGAACACGCCGATGCGGCATAGTGACCACATCCGAAAGTTTGTGGGAGACATCCAATGATCACATTCACTCAACAGCAGCATGAACTGCTTGCAGCAGGCAGTCGCCCGATCACTCGCGCTGTGGATCCCGCCGCGAATGTCGAATACGTCGTAATTCGGGCGGATGCGTTTGCTGAAATGTTCCCGCTACTTGGAGTCGACTCGATCTCAGCCTCAATGAACGAAGCAATGGCCGAAGACGACGCTCACGACCCGTATCTCGAGGGCTACCAGACACGTTCGCGGGATTGCGCATGAGGCGCGGCGACGTCGTCCTTGCTGATTTTCCATTTCAAGACATTGCGGGCGGGAAAATTCGCCCGGCAGTAGTCGTGCAGGCTGATGATGAGTCATCAGCAAATACGATCCTTGCTATGGTTACCGGCCACATTCTGCAGGAACGGGATGACACGACGATCCTGATCGACCCAGGCTCTTCAGAAGGCTTTGGTTCAGGCTTACGCGGACCATCGATCATCAAATGCCGCAATATTGCGACGGTACGAAAGCAACGGATTTTGCGGGTGATTGGCCGACTGAACGATGACACGATGCGAAAGGTCGATTCAGGCCTTTTGGTAGCGCTGGGGTTGGGGCACCGATGACCACCTCTCCGAAGATCCTGTTGCTCGGCAAGGACGGGCAGGTGGGGCGGGAACTGCAGCGGTCGCTCGCTTCGGCTCGCCTCGTCGCGATTGACCGGCCGGAGCTTGATTTCGAGCGGCTCGATGAACTCCGGGCACTCGTTCGCCGCGAGTCGCCCGACGTGATCGTCAACGCGGCCGCCTACACCGCCGTCGATCGGGCCGAATCGGAGCCGGAGCTCTGCCGCCGCATCAACGCCGAGGCGGTGGCCGCCGTCGCCGAGGAGGCGAGGAGCCTGGGCGCCCTCTTCGTGCACTACTCGACCGATTATGTCTTCGACGGCACGAAAACAGGGGTCTTCGACGGCACGAAAGAGGGCTGGTACGAGGAGACCGACGAGCCAAAGCCGCTCGGCGTGTATGGGCTCACGAAGCTCGAGGGGGAGCAGGCCGCCGCCACGGCCGGCCGCTATCTCGTTTTTAGGACAAGCTGGGTCTACGCCGCCCACGGCCACAACTTCATCCGCACGATGCTGAGGCTTGCCCAGGAACGGGAGTCGCTCGACGTCATCGACGACCAGTGGGGAGCGCCGACCGGCGCGGCCTTGCTCGCCGACATGACGGCCCTGGCGATCGACCGCTGCCAGCGGCCCGAGACGGCGATTCCCTCGGGGCTCTATCACCTCGTGGCTCGCGGCGAAACGACCTGGTGCCGGTTTGCGAGGTTCGTGCTCGCCGAGGCCCGCCGGCGCGGGCTCCCGCTCAAGACCGGCCCCGAAGCAGTGCGGGCGATTCCGACCTCGGTCTACCCCACCGCCGCCAAGCGGCCCGCCAACTCCCGGCTCTCCACCGCCAAGCTTCGTGCCGCCCTCGGCATCGAACTGCCGCCATGGGAAGAGGGCGTCGCCGCCGTCGTCGCGGCCCTCGTTTGACTGAGAAACGATCGCTTCTTAGCATGAATTACTAAGAAAGGATCGTTTCTTTATGCCGCGGTCGACGGGAACCTATCGCGTCTTCACCGTGGCGGGCGAAACCGTGCGGGCGTTTGTGCCATCCGCCCTTCCCCCGGGGCGGCCCCCGCTCCTTCTCGATGGCCCCGTCGATGCCGCCTGCTCGGAAGCGATGGCGGCTATCTCGAGGTTGGAGGTGGCGGCGAGCCTGGTACCCAGCATGGACTGGTTTCTCTACGGGTTCGTTCGCAAGGAGGCCGTTTTGACCTCACAGATCGAGGGGACCGAGGCCACACTGCGGGATGTCGTCGAGTTCGAAGCGACCGAGCGGGCCGAGAGGCTGCATGATGTCGAAGAGGTCTGCAACTACGTCGATGCACTCACCTACGCGCGGCGCGAGATCGCGAGTGCCAATGGACTGCCGCTCAGCAGCCGGCTGTTGTGCGAGGCTCACCGGAGGCTCATGAAGGCCGCAGGCAGCCGCCGTGGCGGCGACAAACAGCCGGGCCTGATCCGCACCAGCCAGAACTGGGTCGGCGGAACTCGGCCCGGCAACGCTCGATTCGTGCCGCCCCCGGCCGATGCCGTGCCCGAGGCGCTCGCGGCGCTCGACCGCTGGATCCACGGAAACGACCCGCTTCCGCCGCTCATCAAGGCGGGGCTGGCACATGTTCAGTTCGAGACGATCCATCCATTCCTCGACGGCAACGGAAGAATCGGACGGCTTCTCATCACGCTCCTCTTGGAGCATTGGGGGGTGTTGCGGTCTCCGCTTCTGTACTTGAGCCATTCATTCAAGCGGCGCCAAAGCGAGTATTACGACCGGCTTTCCGCCGTCCGCACGAATGGCGACTGGGAGGGCTGGACGGAGTTCTACCTCGAGTGTGTGCGTGAAGCCGCGGAGGACGCCGTCGGTGTCGCCCAAAAGATCTTTGTTCTGACGGCAAAAGACCGACGCAGGCTGACCTCGCATCCCCGCGCCATCGTGGCTGCGATCCAGTTGCTCGACCTGCTTCCTTCGCACCCGGTCGTGACCGCTCCGCGGGCGATGCGTCTCCTTCGGGCAACCGCGCCGACCGCGCAAAAGGCGATCCGGTTGCTCGTCGAAATCAACGTTCTCCGCGAAACCAGCGGCCGAAAGCGGGACCGTGTCTATGCCTATCACGCGTATTTGCAGGCGCTCACGGCGGAGAAATGACTGCCTGAAGCTGAAAGATCACGCAGGACATCCCGCCATCAGCCGTCGCAGCGGGCGGTCACCTGCTGCATGATTGCGAGGTGCCTGGGCAATCTCGCGAGGATCTCCGCAACCATCGACTCCCGATAGACATGGCTGCAGCGGTTGCGGTCGTCGAAGATCGCAACGGCCGAGGCATACTCGTCTTCGACGATCCAGCCGCGGGAGAGCGCGGCCTTGATCACGCCCCTCGGGCTGTTCGCCACGTCGATTCCCTCCTCGATGAGTCGGCTGCGAACGTGCTTCCAGAACAGCTCCGCACAGTACTCGAACTTCTGGATGCACCCGCTCTCAACGACGTCACGCACCTCGTCGGGAAACAGCTTCCGATCGATCGCAAGTGCCGCGGCAAAGCCCGCAATCGCCCGGTGGATGTTTTGCCGGCCTAGCTCGCCGCTCGCCATATCTCTCGCCCCTCGAAGGCATGCCGCCGGAAGTCGGCGTCGGTCACCGTCGCGAAATCAACGACCTGGCACCGCCAGGGAACGTCCGACGCGTCGAGCCGCGACCAAAGCCGCCCCACGAGCTCGCCGGCGGGCTCCGGCCCCAGGATGCCGATATCGACGTCGCTCGCGTGGTCGGCATGCCCGCGGGCCCGCGAACCGAACAGGAAGATTTCAAACCGCTTGTCGGGAATCGTTTCCAGGCAGATCTCCCTCGCCAGCGTCAGATACCGCTCCTCGAACGGCGTCCGCGGTTTGGGGAGGGTCGGGGTCGGCTCCATGACGGAAGTCTACCCCTGGCAGTTTGACGGGAAACGAGCCGGTTGCTGGACGCAAGGCGGCCCCAATGACCGGAGTTCCTAGGAACTTCGTGTGCTGCTTGGCTGTTATTGATATCATCTATAGCCATGAACCGGGATTTCGAACGTGTTTTGACGGCATGGAAGGCTCGGCCGGGCCGGAAGCCGCTGCTCCTGAAGGGAGCTCGCCAGACCGGCAAGACGTTTCTCCTGCGGCGGTTTGGCACGACGGCCTACGCCTCCGTCTGCGAACTGAACTTCGAGGCCCAGCCGGCGCTCGCCCGCGTGTTCGAAGGGGATTTGGACCCGAAGCGGCTCATGGCCGATCTGGCCCTTGTTGCCCGGTTCGATCCGGCGGACGTGCTTGCCGGCCGTGCCCTCCTGCTTTTCGACGAGGTGCAGGCCTGCCCGAGGGCGATCACGAGCCTCAAGTATTTCTGCGAACAGGCGCCACAGGTGCACGTCGCGGCGGCCGGCTCCCTGCTCGGCGTGGAGCTCGCGAAGGCAGCTTCGTTTCCGGCCGGCAAGGTGGAACTGCACACGCTCCATCCGCTCACGATCCATGAGTTTCTCGATGGCACTGGCCGCAGCGGATTTCGCGAGCGACTCGACGCGATCGACGAGGTTGCGCCGCTGCCGGAAGCGTTGCATGCGGAGCTCACCGCGGCCCTTCGCGAATACCTGTTCGTGGGGGGAATGCCCGAGGCGGTGAAGGCGTTTGCCGAACGCCGTGACTTCGCGGCGGTGCGACGGATCCAGGGCGACATCGTGGCCGCCTACCGGCTCGACTTCGCGAAGCACGCGCCGTCGAGCCTCGTTCCAAGGCTCGTCATGCTCTGGGACTCGATCCCGCAACAGCTCGCCAGGGAGAACAGGCGGTTTCTGTTTTCGGCGGTGCGGGGCGGGGCGAGGGCTCGCGACTACGAAGACGCGTTGCTCTGGCTGGAGCAGGCGGGATTGGTGCATCGATCGTTCGCCGTGAGCGTGCCGAAGCTGCCCCTGGCCGGCTACTGCAATCGTCGGCTCTTCAAGCTGTTTGCACTGGACGTCGGACTCCTGGCCGCCGCCGCGAATCTCGCCCCGGAGACGATCCTTCACGGCAACGATGTTTTCGAGGAGTTCAAGGGGGCGATCACCGAGCAGTTCGTCGCCCAGCAGCTTGCCTCTCGCACGACCGGCGAACAGGACGGCCGGCTGTATTACTGGCGGAACGAGAGCACGGGCACGGAGATCGACTTCCTCGTCGAAGCCGGCGGCGTGGTTCCGCTCGAGGTGAAGGCCGGCGTCAACGCCCGCAGCAAGAGCCTGGCACACTACCGCCGGCAGTTCGATCCGCACGCGGCCGTACGGGCGAGCCTGCGAAACCTGCGGCTCGACGACGGGCTCCTGAACATTCCGCTGTATGCGGTGCCCTGCCTCGATAGACTGCTTCGCCTGAGGGACATTCCATGAGACTCAAACGGGCCGTCATCACCGCCGCCGGACGGGACGAGGCGAGGCTGCCTTTGCAGCGGCTCGTGGACCGGGATGGCGTGACGAAGACGGCGATCGAGATCATCGTCGAGGAGGCCGTGGCCGCCGGGGCGCATGAGGTGGCCGTGGTCGTGAGGCCCGGCGACGAGGCGGCCTTCCGCGCGGCCGCGGGCAACGCCCCGTCGAAGCTCGCGCTCATCCCGCAGCCCGAGCCGCTCGGCTACGGCAACGCCGTGAAGATGGCCCGCGAGTTCGTCGGCGACGAGCCGTTTCTGCACCTCGTGGGGGATCACCTCTACGTGAGCACGCGGCCTGCCGATGGCGGGGCCGATGGCGTCGTTCGCCCCGATGGGCAGG
The DNA here is from genome assembly GCA_964585575.1 of uncultured Chitinophagaceae bacterium. GTDB lineage: Bacteria > Planctomycetota > Planctomycetia > Pirellulales > UBA1268 > UBA4655. Next base: position 1,102 of record CAZPEM010000139.1, on the reverse strand, counting down.
TCGTGCGCTGCGCGCGGCAACTCGTCGAGGTGGCCGAGGCGGAGGACTGCGCCGTCTCGGCCGTGCAGCCGACCCGCGAGAACATGCTCCCCTACTTCGGCACCGTCGGCGGCAGGCTCGTGCCGCAGCGGAAGGGGCTCTACGAGATCGACACCGTCGTCGAGAAGCCGACGCCGACGCAGGCCGAGCAGGAGCTGATCGTGCCGGGCCTGCGGGCCGGACACTACCTCTGCTTCTTCGGCATGCACGTGCTCACGCCCGCGATCTATCCGATCCTCGACGCGATCGGGGATGTCGGCGACCGCCAGCTCTCGCCGGCCCTCGCAAAGCTCGCCTCGCAGGAGCGGTATCTCGCCTACGAGATCGAGGGGAGCCGCTCGAACCTCGGCGTCACCTACGGCCTGCTCCTCGCCCAGCTTGCCCTCGGCCTCTCCGGCAAGGACCGCGCCGAAATCCTCGCCCAACTCGTCGAACTCCTCGCCCGGCAGCGGTGAGGAAAGGCAGGAGCCGGCGATGGTCATGCATTGACATAAGTACTGTACATATGTATTGTCTTGTGCATGCCATTGCATCTCTTCGGAAACGTTCGTGCATCTGGGTCGGTGCCGGCGGACTGGCTCCCAGACCGGTTTTCTCCGGTCAAATTAAGAGTTCACAATGAACCGCTGCTGAAGCACCTGCGTGAATTGAGGCCCGGAAGATGGCGCAAGGTGCTCAAGGGAGGCTCGAACGGTGAGATACACTATTTCGAGCACGAGTCCGGTGCAGTCGCGGGCGTCAAATTCTTTCCAGCGGAATCGCTGAATCAACGATTCGAGAACGAGACATGAAACATCCTCCGATCGATCTTGAAGAACTTCTCGGCGCGACGTCTGGCATGTCGGCCAAACGACCCGAAGTGTTCGCGCTGATCGTGCTCGGCCTCCTCGATTCGCTCGAGAGCGGCGTCTTGAATTGTTCGGAAGTTGTCCCGTTGTTTTTTCATGCAGCCAACTGCCGATTCGTCGAAAGCCATCTGCAGTGTGCGGATGCGATCGAGGTCATGGGCCGCGGGTCACAATTGCCCGATCTTTACGACGCGCTCGATTCCACCGAGGCGGAC
>CAZPEM010000138.1:0-8708 GCA_964585575.1 uncultured Chitinophagaceae bacterium | reverse complement strand
AGCCCCGACTACCACTACCTCTCCTGCCCCGACGACATCTACGTCTCCCCCAGCCAGATCAGGCGGTTCGGCCTCCGCACGGGCATGAACATCGCCGGCCAGATCCGGCCGCCGAAGGAGAGCGAGCGGTACTTCGCCCTCCTGCGGGTCGAGGCGATCAACGGCGAGGATCCCGCCAAGCTCTCGACCCGCGTCTTCTTCGACGACCTCACGCCCCTTCATCCCGACGAGCGGATCGTGATGGAGACCGTGGCCGACGAACTCTCCACGAGGGTGGTGGACCTCGTCGTGCCGATCGGGTTCGGCCAGCGCGGGCTCATCGTCAGTCCGCCCCGGGCCGGCAAGACGATCCTCATGCAGAAGATGGCCAAGGCAGTGCTCCACAACTACCCCGACGCCTTCGTGATCATGCTGCTGATCGACGAGCGGCCGGAAGAGGTCACGGACATGGAGCGTCAGGTGAAGGGGCCCAACTGCGAGGTCATCAGCTCCACGTTCGACGAGAATGCGAGCCGACACGTGCAGGTGGCCGAGATGGTCATCGAGAAGGCCAAGCGGCTCGTCGAGTATGGCCGCGACGTCGTCATCTTCCTCGATTCGATCACCAGGCTCGCGCGGGCCTGGAATTCGGAGGTGCCCAACTCCGGCAAGATCCTCTCCGGCGGCGTCGATTCCAATGCACTCCAGCGGCCGAAGCGGTTTTTCGGCAGCGCCCGGAAGGTGGAGGAGGGGGGCTCTCTCACGATCATCGCGACGGCGCTCGTCGACACCGGCAGCAAGATGGACGACGTGATCTTCGAGGAGTTCAAGGGCACGGGCAACCTCGAGATCGTGCTCGACCGTCGGCTCGTCGACAAGCGGGTCTGGCCGGCGATCGACATCAACCGCTCCGGCACCCGCCGCGAGGAGATGCTGCTCGAGCCCGACGAGTATCGCCGTATCAGCGTGCTGCGACGGGTGCTCAGCGAGATGAATCCGCCCGACGCGATGGAACTGCTCGTGAACCGCCTCGCGAAGACGAAGTCGAATTCCGAGTTCCTCATGAGCCTCAAGTCGTAGCGGTCCTTTTCGATGCCCAACATCCTCGAGCCCGCCGGGAAAATCCCGCCGTCGACCCGGGTCGCCATCGCGGTCTCGCGGTACAACGCTTCGGTCACGTCGCGGCTGCTCGACGCGGCGGTCGCCACGCTCGTGGCCGCGGGAATCGACGACGGCGCGGTGGACGTCGCCTGGGTGCCCGGCTCCTTCGAGCTTTCCTTCGCCGCCGACCGGCTGGCGGCCACCGGCCGCTACGCGGCGGTGCTCTGCCTCGGGGCGATCATCCGCGGCGAGACGAGCCACGACCGGCACATCGCGCAGGCCGCGGCGACCGGCATCGAGGCCTGCGGACGATCGCGGGGCATCCCGGTGGTCTTCGGCGTGCTCACCTGCGACACGCTCGCCCAGGCGGTCGCCAGGGCGGGCGGCGGCCACGGCAACAAGGGGCACGAGTGCGCCGAGGCGGCGATCGCCATGATCGGGCTCTCCGCCGCGATCTCCGCGCAGGCCTGAAGGACACACCATGCCCACACGAAGACGCGGCCGCGAGGTCGCCATGCAGGCGGCCTACCAGGCCGACATGAATCCCGCGGTCGATCCCGAGGAGATCTCGCGGTTTCTCGAGGGCCGCCTGAAGGCCCGCGGCCTCGTGGCGTTCGCCCGCGGTCTGGTCGATGGCGTGCTCGCCCACCGTGCCGAGATCGACGCCGTGCTCGAGGCGGCGAGCGAAAACTGGCGGGTGGCGAGGATGGCGGCGACCGACCGGGCTATTTTGCGGGTCGCCTGCCACGAGATCCTCCACACCGACACGCCTCCGAAGGTCGCCTGCGACGAGGGCGTGGAACTCGCGAAGCGGTACGGGAGCACCGCGTCGCCGAAGTTCGTGGCGGGGATTCTCGGCCGGCTGCTCGCCGACCGCGGCCTCGCGGCCGCCGCCTCATCATCGACGAAGGGATAGCAGATGGCCTGGTTTGGATTCGGCACTTCGGGGGCGGGCGAAAAACCGGCGGATGGCGGCAAGCCTGCCGGCATGCTCGACCGGCTCAGGGCCGGCCTCGCGAAGACGGTGCAGGTGCTCAACACCGACGTCCGCGACCTCTTCAAGAAGGAGGGGCGGCTCGTCGACGAGAGCTTCCTCGAGGAACTCCGGCGGACGCTCGTTCGCACCGACATGGGACCCGCCGCGGCCGAGGCGATCGTGCGGGACGTGCAGTCGAAGCAACGGGCGAGGGTGGTCGATCCGGATGCGGTGCTCGACTCGATCCGCACCCAGCTGCTCGAGCGGCTCCGGCAGACCGCCGCACCGCTTGCCGCCGCGCCGAGCGGCCCCACGGTGATCCTCGTGACCGGCGTGAACGGATCGGGCAAGACGACCTCGATCGCCAAGCTGGCCGCGCGGTTCACCCGCGACGGGAAGCGGGTCGTGCTCGGGGCGGGAGACACGTTCCGTGCGGCGGCCGTCGAGCAGCTCGCCATGTGGGCCGGGAGGCTCGGCGCGGAGATCGTCCGCGGCGAGCCGGGGTGCGACCCGGCGAGCGTCGCGCACCGCGCGGTGGCCCGGGCGGTCGAGGGCGGGTTCGACGTGGCGATCATCGACACGGCCGGCCGGCTCCAGACGCAGGCCAACCTCATGCAGGAGCTGGGCAAGATCCGCCGCGTCGTGTCGAAACAGCTGCCTGACGCCCCTCACGAGGTGCTGCTCGTGATCGACGCCACGGCCGGGCAGAACGCCCTCTCCCAGGCGAAGGGATTCAAGGAGGCGGCCGGCTGCACGGGGATCGTCCTCGCAAAGCTCGACGGATCGGCCAGGGGCGGGGTGATCGTGCCGGTGACCGAGACGTTCGGCCTGCCGGTGAAATTCGTGGGCCTCGGCGAATCGGCCGACGATCTCGAGCCATTCGACCCCGCCGCATTCGTGCAGGCCCTGCTCGAAGGGGCTTTCGGATAGGGCCCGCCCAGCAGCCTTGCGCGACCGGCACGGCTTGCCACCGCCCGGCTACCGGTCGCATCATCTGTAGCGACATTTGAAAAATCCCCCCGTCAAGCGTCCTGGGCAGGACGATCACGACTGCGGATCGGGGGGATATCGCCTACGCACGGCTTTTCGGAGCCGCTCGTTTTCCTCCCGTCTTGGGAACGCCACCCTGATTGCGAAGTCCGCTTTCAGGTTTTTACCTTCAGGATTGGGAGCTTCACAGGTCATGAGACGCATCGAGTTCTCCCTGCCGCTCTCCGTCGCCGCCGGTCTTCTGACCGCCGGCACGGTGATGGCAGCCGACACGACGCCGAAAGCGCCGCGTCCGAGCGGTTATGAATATGGAAACTACGACTACTTCGCCCAGAACGAGGCGGCTTCGCCGAGCGACGCCACCCGTTCGGTCATCCCGGCTCAGGCGGTTCAGCCCGCCCCAGCGGGCAACCCGGCGCCGGTGATGGCAAACGTGCCGCAGGAGGACGCCTACCAGATGCGGGCCCTTCCGCCGCAGGAGGCCGCGGCCGAGGTCGCGGAGGAGCCCACCCGCTACCTCCAGACCCAGGCCCTTGATTCGATGCGAATCAAGACCTACGGCTGGCTCGACGTGGGCATCGGTGCCAACAACTGGGGCGCCCCCTGGAACGGCCCGGTCACGTTCAACGACCGCGCCTGGCAGGGCCAGATGAACCAGCTCTACCTCGTGAACGAGCGGACGCTCGACACCGAGAGCGGCGGCTGGGACTGGGGCGGCCGCGTGGACCTGCTCTACGGCACCGACTACATCTTCACCACGGCCCGCGGGCTCGATGCCGCTCGGGGGGGTGATCCGATCGGCCTCGGGGCGCCGCGGTGGGGCTACAACAAGTACTACGGCCTTGCGATGCCGCAGCTCTACGGTGAGGTCGGCTACAACGACCTCGCCGTGAAGTTCGGCCACTTCTACACGATCATGGGCTACGAGGTGGTGCCGGCGATCGGCAACTTCTTCTATACCCACGCCTACACGATGCAGTACGGTGAGCCGTTCACGCACACCGGCATCCTGACGTCGTGGACGCCGAACGATCAGATCATCATCTACAACGGCATCACGAACGGCTGGGACAACTGGGACGACGGCATGACGACCTTCGGCCCGATCCAGAATCCCGGCTACCCAGGCGCCAACAGCAACGCCGCCTATCTCGGTGGCGTGACGTTCAAGAACTCGGACCAGACCCAGGCCCTGACCTTCACGGTCCACTCGGGCAATGAGCTCGGCCAGTTCGGGAGCGGGATCGCGGGGAACCGTTCGCTCTACAGCCTCGTCTACACGAACGAGGTTACCGACAGGCTGACGTATGTGCTCCAGCATGACAACGGCTGGCAGTTCAACGCGTTCGGCCCGATCAACAACCTGGGCACCGCCCAGTGGTACGGCGTGAACCAGTACATGTTCTACACGCTCAACGACGAGTGGACGGCGGGCATGCGGTTCGAGTGGTTCCGCGACAACAATGGATACCGCGTCGTGAATCCGCTGCGGAACTTCCTCTTCGGCCAGAACCCCGTGTACGGTGGCTACACCGGCAACTTCTGGGCGCTGACGTGGGGCCTGAACTACAAGCCCAACCGGAACTGGATCGTGCGGCCTGAGCTCCGCTACGACTGGTTCACGCCGGATAAGGGCGGCATGCCGAATGGCAGTCCGTTCGGCCGCGGCGACCAGCTCGGCCAGCTCTACGGCGGCTGCGACGCGATCTGGCAGTTCTAGTCCGGGATCAGGTCGCGACCGGAAGCTCCTGAAATTTAATAGGCGAAACGCACCACCCGCCGGCAACGGCGGGTGGTGTCGTTTTTGCATCTCGCGGCCGACAGGGTTTTCAACAACGGCCCCGGCTTCTGCGACATGCCGGCCGTCGTCAGAGCGGACAAGCCGGCCGAGCCACCAAACCACCTCCGAACCGGACACTTCTCCATTTATTCCAGATCCTCCAGTCCTGCCCAAAAGGCTTTGAGCGCCCTCCACGTCGCCGCACACTGATGGCTCTACCACCAGCGGTCCGATGGAAAGCCCGAAGGCGATGGCCGTCGGCCGCTCTTTCAAGGCGAAGGGGAAAGGGTGATCCAGATGCTGCGATTCGAATTGCTCGACCGGACAGCCACGACCGGCCCCGCGAACCACCCCGCCACAACGGCCACACGGCTTGGACGGCCCCCCGGACGTCGCTTTACCGGCATGTTCGTCGCCGCCTTTGCCGCACTTTCGTGCTGCCACGCGTGGGGGCTCGACGGCTGGACCGACAAGCCTCAGGCGGCCTTCGAGGCCGCGGGGCAAAGCGGCCGGCCGATCCTCATGCTCTTCACCGGCAGCGACTGGTGCCCCCACTGCCACCTGCTCGAGGAGCACGTGCTCGCGACGGAGGCCTTCAAGGAGTGGGCCGAGGGCCGCGTGGAACTGCTCGTCATCGACCTGCCGAGGCAGGGGATTCCCGCAGACGTCCGCGAGGAGCGATCGGAATTCTGCAGGCGATACGGCGTCAAGTCGTTCCCGAACGTGGTGCTCGTCGCCCCGGACGGCACCAAGATCGCCGCCCAGCCCGGCTACTCCCGGCAGGCCGCGGACGTCTGGATCGGCACGGTCGGCAGGAAACTCGAAGGCTGGTCGGCGGTCGCCGCGGCCAGGCCTTCCGCACCGCCGCCCGCCGGCGGCGCCGCAGTCGCGGCCACGAACGCGAGCGACGGCGTGCATGGGGCGGTCCGCGACGCCGTCAAGGAGGCCGAGAATGTGAAGCGGCCCGTGCTGCTGGTCGTGTCGCGTCCCTCCGACCAGGGCGGCCGCATGCGGACGGCGAGCCTCGTGAACGATCCGGAGTTCCGTTCGTTCGCCCAGGACAACTTCGTGTTCGCCGAGATCGTGGCCCTCGACGACACCTCGGCCGAGCCCGCTGCCGAGCCGCTGCATTCGCTCCTGGGCGGCGTGGCCCTGCCGCCCGACGAGGTCGAACTGATCGTCACGGAAGACGGCCACACGCCGCTGTACACGCAGTCGGCCCGTCAGCCGACGCCGCGGCTCATCAGCGGACTGCGACGATTCCTCGGCGCCCGTCCGACCGTCCGCCGCTGAATGCCGGCGGTCAGACCCGTAGCGATCCCGCTTCGGCACGACGGGGGCAGGACGCGAGCGCGTCGGCGACCGGGCCCGCGAGAAACTCGTCGACCTGCTCGGGCGCACGGCCCGCGAGGTCGAGGCCGTCCATCGCCTTCGCCAGGTCGATCGACGCGAAGAGCGGATCGGCGGCAAGCCGCTCGGCGAGGTCGTTGGGCCTGCCCTCCCGCAGGCCGGCGGTCGCGGCGTGGCTGTGACGGCGGATCGCCTCGTGGAGCTCCTGCCGGTCGCCCCCGGCCGTCGTCGCCGCCATGAGGATCTTCTCACTCGCAAGGAATGGGAGGTAGGGCCGAAGGTTGGCGGCGATGATGCCCGGCATCGTCACGAGGCCTTCGGCGATGTTCGCGTAGATCACGAGCACGGCGTCGGTCGCGAGGAAGGCCTGCGGAAGCACGAGTCTGCGCGGCGCGGAGTCGTCGAGCGTGCGTTCCATCCACTGCACGGCCGTCGTCTGGCCGGCCGTGGCGACCAGTCCCATCACGAACCGGCCGAGGCCGCACATCCGCTCGGCCCGCATCGGGTTGCGCTTGTAGGGCATCGCCGACGAGCCGACCTGCTCCTGCTCGAACGGCTCCTCGAGCTCGCCCCAGGCGGCCGCGAGCCGCAGGTCGTTGCCCGCCTTGTGGGCCGACTCGCAGATCCCCGCGACGGCCGAGAGCACCTGCGTGTCGACCTTGCGGGAATAGGTCTGCCCGGTCACGTCGTACGAGGCCTCGAAGCCGAGCGACTTCGAGACCATCCGGTCGAGCCGGCGGACCTTCTCGTGGTCCCCCTGAAAGAGCTCGAGGAAGCTCGCCTGCGTGCCGGTCGTGCCCTTCACCCCGCGGGCGCGAAGCAGCCGGCGGCGGTGCTGAAGCTCCTCGAGATCGAGCAGAAGATCCTGGATCCAGAGGCAGATCCGCTTGCCGACCGTCGTCGGCTGCGCGGGCTGGAGGTGCGTGCGGCCGAGGCAGACGATCGCGCGGGTCTCCCGCGCCCGTTCCGCGAGCCGCTCGATCACCGTCGCGAGCCGCGCGATCAAAAGATCGAGCGACTCCCGCAGCAGGATCAGGTCGGCGTTGTCGGTGACATACGCGCTCGTCGCGCCGAGATGCATGATCCCGCGGGCCTTCGGGCAGGCGTCGCCGAAGGTGTGGAGGTGCGCGAAGACGTCGTGCCGCACCCGCCGTTCGTACTCCGCGGCCTTCGCGAAATCGATCGGCTCGAGGTTCGCCCGCATCTCCGCGATCTGCTCGGGCGTGATCGGCAGGTCGAGGGCCGCCTCGCACTCCGCAAGCGCCAGCCACACCTCCCGCCACAGCCGGTAGCGATGGCGGTTGCTCCAGATCGACGCCATCTCCGCAGACGCATAGCGGGCGGCGAGGGGATTGTCCCAGTGGTCCTGCGAGCTGGCGTTGGACGCCGGGCTGGTCGCTGTGTTCGGGCTGGAAGCGGTCACGCTATCGGTTTCTCCTTGCGGTTTGGACTCGACGACAGGTCCACCATCTTGCAGAAGAGCCGCTCGAGTGCCAGCTGCGCCCGCAGGCCCCGGGAGGCTTCCCCCTTGAGGGCCCGGTCGGTCTCGAGCAGCCAGACGGGAAGCGAACGGGCACGCTTGGGCCCGAGTTGCCGAAGCGCCGCGGCGGCCTGGTCCATCGCCTTGGGCCATGCGGCCACCCCGGCCTCCTTGAGCGCGTCGTTGATGCCCGCCGGTCGGCCCGCTCCGGCCGGCAGGCCGAGCAGCCTCGCCGCCGTCGAAACCCGCTTGAGCACCGACGCCGCCTGGGCCGCGATGCCGATCGGGCTCTCTCCGGCCTCGATGAGATCGGCGAGGTGCGAGATCGCGGCCGCCGCACGGCCGCTCGCCGCGAAGTCAACCATCTCCCACGCCGACCGCTCCTTGGGTCCAATCGCGATCTCGTCCACAGCTTCCGGAGGAATCGCCCCCGTGCCGCCTGCCGCCGCGAGCCTCGCGATCGCCTGGTCGATCTGGCCGAGGTCGCCGTCGAGCCGGTCGAGGAGCCGCTCGGCTGTCGCCTTCTGGATCGGCCTGGCGTGGTGCGACTTCGCCCACGACACCAGCCACGACGCAAGATTCGCCCTCGGCGGGATCGCCGTATCGACGATGACGCCCGTCTTTGCGACCGCCTTGGCGAGCTTCGTGTTCGATGGAAGGCTCTTCACCTCGAGGATCACGACCCCACGGCGTCCCCGTGGCGTGCCGGCGAGCTTCTCGAGCGGCTCGCGAAACCGCGTCACGAAGCCATCGGCGGCCCGCACGACCGCCGCGCGAGTCGCGGTGGCGAACATCGGGATCGTCGCCGCCTCGTCGAAGACGTCGCGGCCATCCTCGAGATCATCGCCGACGAACTCCCGCCAGGCCCACGCCCGATCCTCCTCGTCGGGGCAGAGCCGTTCGCGGAGGAGCGAGAGCACGCGATGGACGAAAAACGGCTCCGTCGATGTGATGGCCACGACCGCCGCCGTCGCGGCCCAGTCCGCTCCCGGCGGATCGGCGAGCAGGTCGAGGGCGGTGCAGGAATTCGACACGGACGAGTCTCCGAGTGT
>CAZPEM010000137.1:3683-8715 GCA_964585575.1 uncultured Chitinophagaceae bacterium | reverse complement strand
TCGCGATCGCCTTCGTGGCGTCGAGGAGGGCGACGTCCTGCGGCGTGCAGACGACCACCGCTCCGGAGAGGGGCAGCACCTGGGAGAGCGTCAGGGCGATGTCGCCCGTGCCCGGCGGCATGTCGATCACGAGGTAGTCGAGCGGGCCCCAGGCCGTGTCGCGAAGCATCTGCGTGATCGCGCCGTGGAGCATCGGCCCCCGCCACACGACCGCCTCGCCGGCGGGAACCATGAAGCCCATCGACATCACCGGCATGGGCCGAGCGGCGTCGCCGCCGGGAGCGTGCAGCATCGGAACGATCTTGCCGTTCTCGATCTGGGGCCTGCCGGAAAGGCCCAGCAGGTGCGGCACGCTGGGGCCGTAGACGTCGGCGTCGAGAAGGCCAACGCGGCTGCCCGCCCGGGCGAGGCCGATCGCGATGCTCGCGGCGATCGTGCTCTTGCCGACGCCCCCCTTGCCGCTGCCCACGGCGATCACGCTCTTGGCCTCCAGTCCGATCTGGCCGAGCTTCATCGGTGGTCGATCGTGGGGCACGATTGTGACCGCAACGCTCGTGATTCCGGGAAACCTGCTCCGGATCCGCTCCTCGATGCGGCCGCGGGCGGCCTTCCAGAGGATCGCCGAGTGAGTCGTGAGGCCGACGGTGACCCCGATCGAAGCCGCAGAGGCTTCGACCGAGACGATCTGTCCGGTGTCTGCGAGCGGCCGGCCGGTCTCCGGATCGGGGAAACCGGCGAGTTCGGCCCTTACGGCCGTGGCGTCGATCGAACTCATCGTGAAGCGGTCTCCAGCGAACCGGGCTGCTCGCCGGGAACAACCGGCACGGCGGCATGGATTTCGCTGCCGGCGGAGCCCGCGCGGCCGGCGGCTTGGAAGAGTCCGCCCGGCTGGAACGTCACCATCGCGACCGCCGCGAGGCAGAGCAGCATCGCGATGCCCGAGGCGAGCCCACCGTCGGCCTGGACGCCCCGGTCGGTCGACTTGAAGTACATCGCCGCGATGAGCCGCAGGTAGTAGGCGGCCGCGATCGCGGCGTTGAGCACGAGCACGACCGCAAGGCCCAGAAACCAGGCACGGCTGCCGCCGAAGTCGGTCGCCAGTCCCCCGTCGACCTCGAGCGCGGCCGTGACGAGCGAGAGCTTGCCCCAGAAGCCGGGCAGCGGCGGAATGCCCGCAAGGCTCAGCAGGAACACGGCGATCGCGAACGCGGCCACCGGGTTCGTCCCCGACAGCCCGTCGAGATCGGCGACGGTCGAGACCTCTTCGCGGGGCGGCCTTGGCTCGTTGGCCGTCCAGACGGGCCAGCGGTGGCCGAGGTAGGTGATCGCCGCGAACACACCGACCGTCGCGAAGGCATACGTGGCGATGTAGAAGAGCACGGCCGAAAGCCCGTCGAGCCCGATCCAGCCGCCGATCTCGCCGGGGGCGGTCGCCGCCGCGGCGGCGATGCCCACGAGCATGTAGCCGGCATGGGCGATCGACGAGCAGGCGAGCAGCCGGCGGAGGTTCGACTGCAGGAGGGCCATCACGTTGCCGACGGTCATCGTGACGGCCGCGAGCACCGCCGCCACCTGCCAGAAGAGTCCGGACCACTCGGCCGCGGCCGCCCCGCCGCCCCCGCCCATGATCGCGAGCACGCGGGCGAGCACGATCACGCCGGCCACCTTCGGCAGCGTCGAGAGCAGGGCGGCCATCGGGCTGCTCGTGCCCTCGTAGACGTCGGGCGCGTAAAAGTGCATCGGCACCGCTGCGAGCCGAAACGCGGCTCCGGCCATCGCCATGCCGATCGCGATCGGCAGCATCGCCGTGGCGACCGCACGGCCGGTGCCGTCCGGCGACCGCATGGCCGCCGCGATGTCGACGAAGTTCGTCGAGCCGCCGATGCCGTAGAGGCAGACGATGGCGTAGAGAAAGAACGCGGAGGCGACGAGCGAGAGGAAGAAGTACTTGAGCGTCGCTTCCTGGCCCCGCGCGGTCTGCCTGGCGAGGCCGAGCAGAACGTAGGTCGGGATCGAAACCATTTCCAGCGCCACGAAGAGAAGCACGAGGTCGTTTGCGCACGCCACGAGCGACAGCCCGGCGAGGAGGAGCAGGAAGGTGCCTGCTTCCTCGCAGGTGCCGGCAGGCCGACGGATGCCGAGCCGCGAGTCGCCCGCCTGCACGAGCGTGAGCAGTCCGCCGGTCACGAGCACGAGCCAGCGGACGAACGACGCGAAGTCGTCGATGCAGACGACCGACGAGACGGCCTCGCCCGGCTGCCGGCCGGACGCGACGACCGCCACCGCGATCCCGGCGAAGGCCAGGAGCCAGCCGTGGCGGAATCCCGCGAAGGCACCGGCCAGATAGGCCACGAGCGCCGCCGCCACGAGAATGATCTCGGGCGCGAGGAGCCGGAACGTGTCCGGCGAAACGGTGAACGAACTGGCCGCGTCGGCGAGGATCATGGATTCCCTTCGAGGGTGACTTCACGGGCGTCGGGCTTCGTGGCCGCGCCGGCAGGCGAGTCAGCGGCGACTCTGGTTGCGAATGCCTCGCGGCTCGCGAGCGTCGCGTCCCGAACCGCCGGGGCGGCCGGACGGAGGAACGTGCCGGGCGCCAGGCCGATCCAGAACACGAAGACCACCAGCGGCAGGAGCGCCGCCCACTCGAACCAGGCGAGATCGAGCGGATGCTTCGCGGCGGCATGCTGACCGGCGTGATCGTGAACGGCGTGATGTTCGTGGCCATGGGGGGCGTGGCCATGATCGCCATGGGCGTGCGAGCCGTGCCCCGGCGGCTCCCGTGACGGGCCAAAGAGCACCCGCTCCACCGCCGAAAGCATGTACCAGGCGCCGAGCACGACGCCGAGGACCGCGAGGATGGCCATCGCCAGGTAGGCCGCGGCGAACGAGGCCGGCGCGGCCGACCACGCCCGCTGGAACGTCCCGGCGAGAATGAGAAACTCCCCGACGAACCCGTTGAGGCCGGGGAGCCCGATGCTCGAGAAGGTGAAGATCATGAAGAGCACGGCGAGCCAGGGCGCCTTCGAGGCGATGCCGCCGAGGTTGGCGATCGACCGCGTGTGGAACCGCTCGTAGATCATGCCGACGAGGGCGAAGAGGCCCGCCGACGAGAGACCGTGGTTGATGAGCTGGAGGTTCGCCCCTTCGATCGCGACCGGCTCGAGCGCAAATAACCCCATCACGCAGTAGCCCATGTGGCTCACGCTGGAGTACGCGACGAGCCGCTTGAGATCGGTCTGCGCGAGCGCCACGAGCGCGCCGTAAAGGATGCCCACGACCCCGAGCGCCACCAGCCAAGGAGCGGCCGCGGCGGAGGCCTCCGGCAGCATTGGCAGCGAGAAACGCAGGAAGCCGTACATGCCGATCTTGAGCATCACGCCCGCGAGGTCGACCGAGCCCGCCGTGGGCGCCTCGACGTGTGCCAGCGGAAGCCAGGTGTGGAAGGGGAAGATCGGCACCTTGATCGCGAATCCTGCGAGGAGCGCGAGAAATACCCACATCTGGAGCCACCCGCTCTCGGCCGTCATCGGGATCGGATGGACCGCCAATCCGGCCGTGAGCGTGGCGATGTCGAAGGAGAGCGAGCCGGTGTGGGCGGCGTTCCAAAGCACGATCGTGAGCAGCCCGAGAAACGCGAGCACGCTGCCGGCGAGCGTGTAGACGAAGAATTTCGCCGCCGCCCTTCGGCGATCGTCGTGGCCCCAGATGCCGATCAGGAAGAAGAGCGGCACGAGCGTGAACTCGAAGAAGACGTAGAAGAGAATCACGTCTCGGGCGGCGAACACCCCGAGCATCGCGGACTCCAGCACGAGCAGGAGCGAATAGAAGCCGATCGCGCGATCCTTCACCGCCTCCCAGCTGACGAGCACGGCCGTCAGCGACAGGAGCGCCGAGAGCGCGAAGAGCCAGAGCGAGAGTCCGTCGAGTCCGAGCGAAAGGCGGATGTCGAATCCGCCCGGACTTCCGTCGGCGGCGGGCGAAGAGACGAGCCAGGGAAACGACGCGACGGCGTAGGGCTCGCCGGCGGCCGCCTCGGGGCTCGCCAGATACCGCATGACGAGCCAGCCCGCCAGCACGAGCGTGACGAGCGTCGTGACGACCGCGCTCTGCCGGAGCGCCGACAGGCCGCGTGAGCCGATCACCCACGCCACGACCGCGCCGAGGAGCGGGCAGGCGAGTGTGACGATCAGGTGGGTCGATGGCGAGAAACCGTTCATCAGTCCGCTTACCCCCGCAGCCGCCAGAAGAGCGCCAGCACGATGAGCAGCACGCCGCTGGCTCCGGCGAGCGCGTACCGCTGCACGAGCCCCGACTGGAGCCCGCGGACGATCGAGCCGGCGGCGACCGGGAGCCGGCCGACGGCGTCGACCGTCCCGTCGATCACGAATCGGTCGAAGGCGGCCGCGACGAACGCGAGCCCCTCGAGCGGCTTCACGACGAAGGCCGAGTAGAGCTGGTCGATGAAGAAGCGGTTCGCGAAGAGCCATTCGAGCGGGCCGAGGAACCGCTCCATCTGCGGCCCGTCGCTGCGGCGGCCGAGATGTCCGATCGCGGCGACCGCGATGCCGATGGCCGCGGCGAGCGTTCCCTGGATCGCGATGTCCATGTGGAAGGCGTGTGGCACGGCGGTGGCGGCGACGGCCGGCGCGGCGAGCGACGGCGTGACCGCGAGGAAGTCGGAGAGCGCGTGGGTGGAGAAGAGCCACCAGCCCGACACGGCCGACGCCGCCGCCAGTATGCAAAGCGGAATCGTCATCGCCGGCGGCGACTCATGCGGCCCGGAGCCGCCATGCCCGTGGTCGTGGCCGGCCGCCTCTTCGGGCACCCGCTCGGGTCCGGTGAAGGTCATGAAGACCGCGCGGAACGTGTAGAAGGCCGTGAGGCCCGCCGTGGCGAGCGCCATCCACCAGATCGCCTTCCAGACATGGGGGCGGTCGAGGCCGTCGAGCCAGGCCACCGCCGCCGGCAGGGCGACCGGGTCGGCCGCCGGGTTCCTCCCGGAAAAAGCGGCCGGGTTCCTCCCGGAAAA
>CAZPEM010000137.1:0-3583 GCA_964585575.1 uncultured Chitinophagaceae bacterium | reverse complement strand
CCGGGTCGGCCGCCGGGTTCCTCCCGGAAAAAGCGGCCGGGTTCCTCCCGGAAAAGGCTACCGGGTGGACCGCGGTCGCCACGGTCGAGGGCTCGTGGTGTCCGTCGTGGCCGCCGGGAAACGCCTTCGCGTGGACCGAGGCGAGGATTTCGTCCTTGCTGAAGAACCCGGCGAAGGGGGGAACGCCCGCGAGCGCGAGGCTGCCGACGAGGAACGTCGCCGCCGTGATCGGCATGATGCGGCGCAGGCCCCCGAACCGTCGCATGTCGATGACCCCTCCCATCGAGTGCATGACGGAGCCTGCGCCCATGAAGAGCAGGGCCTTGAAGAAGGCGTGGGTGACGAGGTGGAAGATCGCGGCGGTGAACCCGAGGAGCGTGCCCGTTCCGAGGCTCACGAACATGTAGCCGAGCTGGCTGATCGTCGAGTAGGCGAGCACCCGCTTCAGGTCGTTCTGCACCGTCGCGATGAGGCCCGCCAGGAGGGCGGTCACGGCCCCCACGAGCGAAACAGCGACGAGCGCCCCCGGGCAGGCCTCGAAGAGCGGGGCGCAGCGGGCCACGAGATAGATGCCCGCCGTCACCATCGTGGCAGCGTGGATGAGGGAGCTTGCGGGGGTCGGCCCCTCCATGGCGTCGGGCAGCCAGACGTGAAGCGGGGCCTGCGCGCTCTTGCCGCACGCCGCCAGGAGCAGACAGAGGCAGATCGCCGTGCCGACGGCGCCGCCGACGATCCTGCCCGGCTCCTCCAGGCGTGTCACTCCGAGCACGCCCGGCTGAAGGCTCCCATCGGCGAGCGTCACGTCGTGGAAATTGAGCGTGCCGTAGGTCAGCCAGATGAGGAACACCGCGATCGCGAGGCCGAAGTCGCCGACGCGGTTGACGAGGAACGCCTTCTTTGCGGCTCGGGCGGCCTCCGGCTTGCGGAACCAGAATCCGATCAGCAGGTAGCTGCAGGCCCCGACCGCCTCCCAGAAGACGTAGACGACGAGAAAATTCGTCGCGCTCACGAGCATCGTCATCGAGAAGACGAAGAGGGCGACGAGCGAGAAGAACCTGGCGTAGTCGGGATCGTGGTTCATGTAGCCGATCGAGTAGATGGCGACGAGCAGGCCGACGCACGTGACGAGCGCGAGCATCGTCGCCGTGAGAGGATCGAGCCGCAGCTGGATCGGGATGGAGAACGGAATCGTCGCGGCCGATCCGCCGGAACTCGGCGCGGAGAGCGGCGTGCCGGGGGGAATGGCCGCGGGCGAGGGAACGATCGCGTCGTCGATGGTGGCCCAGTGCCAGAGCGTGGCGGGGCTGTCGAACCGCTTTGCCGTCTGGAACGCGGCGTCGGCGGAGTGGGGGGGCCCGTGGCCGGCGTCGGCCCCATGGGCTGCAATCTCATGGGTTGCAATCGCATGGGTCGACAGCAGCAGCATGACGGCCGCCACGGCCGCGCCGGCGATGCCGACGACCGCCGGCAGGTGTGCGCGGTGGCCGAGCCTTCGGCCAAGGAGCATGGTCAGGATCGCCGCGGCGAGCGGCAGGGCGGGCACGAGGGCTTGCAGGGTCGGGGTGCTCACGGGCATCGGGAAGGCGGGTGCTTGGGGTTCAGACGTGCTCGCGCTCGAGCAGTTCATCCTCGTCGGTCTCGGGCAGAACGCCTGCCGGCGTGAGCTTCGGCCACGATGCCGCGGCGGCGTCGATGGGCGGCAGGGCGTGGTCGACGACGCGGGGCAGGTTGCCCTCGCGGAGGCTCTGCCAAGCCTGGCTGTCGAGCCGGCCCGTCCTCGCGAATGCGCCGAGCACGAGCACCAGCGCGATCGCCGCCTCGCAGGCCGCCACGGTGAGCACGAAGATGACGAGCATCTGCCCGCCCCAGTCGCCGTGATGACGGCTCCAGGCGACGAGACTCACGGAAACTCCCTGGAGCATCAGTTCGGCACAGAGAAACATCACGATCAGGTTGCGGCGGGTGAGGATCCCCACGAGCCCGATCACGAACAGGATCGCGCCGACCAGCAGGCCGTTCACCGTGAGGCCGTCGGCAGGCATTCCGGCGGCGATGACCGCCGGGATGTCGGCGAGCGTGGCGGGCATCATCGGGCGTCCTCCCGGCCCGCCGCCTCGCTTCTCGATACCACCGCGATCGCGCCGATGAGGGCGACCAGGAGCAGCACTCCCGCCGCCTCGACGGAGACGAGGTGCCGGCCGAACAGTTCAGCCCCGAGCCTCGCCACGTGGTTCTCTGAGAGGGGGTCGGCCGCCACGGCCGCGACCGGTGCGGCCGCCGCGCCGGACAGCCTGCCGATCGACAGCGTGAGCAGGCCGAGCAGGACCGCGGCCGTCACGGCCGACAAAAACGGCTCGTTGCTGACGCGGTCGTAGGGTGCGAGGCCCGCGGGCTGCGCGAGCATGAGAACGAAGAGGAACATCACGAGGATCGCGCCGGCGTAGACGACGATCGTGGCCACGCCGAGAAACTGTGCCCCGAGCACGAGCAGCACGCCCGCCACGCCCAAAAGACACATTGCGAACCAGATCGCGGAGTAGACCGGCGAGCGTGTCAGCACGGTGGCGGCTCCCGACACCACCGCCACGAGCGACACCGTGAGAAACACCGCCTCGTCGCCGAGACTGCCCAGCCGGCGGCCTGCACAGGCGAGTCCCGCGAGGGCCGCGATGCCCAGCAGAATGCCGAGCCAGCGGGCGATGCCGCTCTCGCGTCCCCTGGGGAGAAGCAGCCAGAGCGAGATCGCCGCTGCCGTCACCGCGCCGGCGAGCAGCCGCCCGGGAGTGAGAATTTCCGGGAGCGTCATCAGAGCGTGCCTCCCAGCGACTCCGACTTCATCGGCTCGGCGTCCTTCGTCATGTCGTACACGCTCAGCAGCTTCTCCTTGTCGAAGATCATCTCCTCGCGGCTCTTGCCGGTCAGGTCGAGCAGGCTCGTGAGCTCGATCGCGTCGACCGGGCAGGCCTCCTCGCACATCCCGCAGAAGATGCACCGCAGCTCGTCGATCTGGAAGCTCTCGGGATACTTCTCGCGATCGGGCCAGGGGCTCTCGGTCGCCACGATGTCGATGCAGTGCGCCGGGCAGGCGGTCGCGCACAGGAAGCAGGCCACGCACTTCACGCGGCCCTCCTCGTCGCGGTTGAGCCGGTGGACGCCGCGGTAAATCAGGGGGTTGCCCACGTTCGGCCGCTGCTCCGGGTAGCTCACGGTCACCTTCGGGCTCACGAGGTGCTTCGCCGTCGTGGTGAGCCCCTGGATGAAGAGCGGGAGGTAGAGCCGTTCGGCAAGCCCGAGCGGCTTCTCGTCGATCCAGGCGATGGAAGGGTCGGATGGCTTCATCGTGCACCTGCGTAGTCGGGCTGGAGTTCCCGTTCGATGTCGAGAGGGCCGTGGGTCCGGATCGGCGTGTTGTCGGTGCCCGACGGCGTGAGCAGGCCGGAGACGATCCAGCCGAGGAAGAAGACCGCCCACGGAATCGCGATGGCGACCCAGCCGGCGAGATTCGCTCCGAGCGCGGCTGTGAGCTGCGGCCGGAACTCCTCGACCGCGGCCACGGTCACGAGGTTCGCCAGGCCCAGCGGCA